>JAYSRE010000142.1:0-9368 GCA_043721235.1 Polaromonas sp.
CCAGTGTATTGAACGTGTTGCAAAGGATGCGTGGGCCTGTGGCAGCTTAAAGCAGCTTAAGCCCCAGTCTCCTTTGTAATTTTGACACTGAAAGTGCTTCTGTCCCAAGCAAATGCATAGTTAGAAGCTATTTATTTAATAGCGTACGGCAAAAGCAAACCTGATGTATGCCAAGCATATGCCTAGCTTTTTACTAAGTTAAAACAAGCGGCTAACACCACCATGAGCGCACTTCCTTCGCCTGCTCCCATCGCCCAGCGCTTGGCCACGGCCACGCCCGCGCAGCTTGCCACCACCATGCGCGGTTTGTCTGACCGCGCTATCGTTTGGCTGTTTGTCGCGCCCACCATGGCCTTGCTGTTGGCGGTCAATATTTTCCCATTGATCTGGACAGTCAAGCTGTCGTTTACCAATTTTCGCGCCAACCGGCCCAATGCCGAAGTGTCCAGTGTGGGCATTGACAACTATGCAGCAATTTTGACCGACCCCGACGTGTGGGCCGCCATGCAAACCACAGCGCATTTCGTGTTTTGGACGATTTTGCTGCAAACACTGATTGGTTTTGCACTGGCCTATTTGATCGACCGCAAGTTTCGCGGCCATGGCTTTTGGACCACTCTGATTTTAATTCCCATGATGCTGTCGCCCGCAGTGGTGGGCAACTTCTGGGCTTTTTTATACCAACCCCAAACTGGTTTATTCAACACCGTGGTGGCATTTTTTACCGGCGTGTCACCGTCTTCATTTTCTATGCTGGGAGAAGTCAAGCTGGCGCCTTGGGCCATCATCATTGTCGACACCTGGATGTGGACACCGTATGTGATGCTGATTTGTCTGGCCGGGCTGCGCTCGATTCCTGACTATATTTACGAAGCCGCTGAGGTGGACCGGGCCTCCAGTTGGCGGCAGTTTTGGTCTATTACGCTGCCCATGGTCTTGCCCTTCATCATGCTGGCGATACTGTTTCGCGGCATTGAAAACTTCAAGATGTTCGACATGGTGAATTTGCTGACCTCGGGTGGGCCAGGTTCGACCACGGAGGTGGCCTCTATTACGCTCAAACGCGAGGCCTTTGAAAAATGGCGCACAGGCTATTCCTCGGCATTTGCCATCATCCTTTTCGTGGCGGTATTTGGCTTGGCCAACATCTACGTCAAAGCGCTCAACCACATCAAAAACCGGTAAATTGCATATGCAAAGCATCGTTAAAAAGCCCGGCCTCAGCACCGCGCACTCTGTTGTTGAGCCCTCGGGCAGCGCCCGCTGGACAGCGGGCATACTGGTCGCAATATACGCCTTGGTCACGCTTATTCCGCTGGTCTGGATCATCATGACCGGGTTTAAAACCCCCAGCGATGCCATCAGTTATCCGCCCAAAATTATTTTCAGCCCCTCGGTCGAAGGCTATTGCAACCTGTTTACCACCCGCTCGCGCCAAACGCCTGAGTACATTGCCGCTTTGCCACCGGCCGCAGGCAACTGCGAGCAGATCGCACGCGACCAGCAAATGGTGGTGGCGGGTGCATCGAATTTCTTACCGCGCTTTACCAATTCGCTCATCATTGCTTTTGGCTCCACCGTGCTGTCGGTGGGTTTTGGCGTGATGGCTGCGTATGCGTTCTCGCGTTTTAAGGTGCCTTTGAAAGACGATCTACTGTTTTTCATCTTGTCCACACGCATGATGCCGCCCATTGCCGTGGCGATTCCGATTTTTTTGATGTACCGGGAGCTGGGTTTGTCAGACACCCGCTTGGGCATGATTTTGCTGTACAGCGCTGTTAACGTGTCGCTGGCAGTGTGGCTGCTCAAAGGCTTTATGGACGAAATTCCGCGTGAATACGAGGAAGCCGCCATGGTCGATGGCTACACCCGGCTGCAGGCGTTTCGCAAGGTCGTGCTGCCGCAGGCCACCACCGGTATTGTGGCTACCTCCATTTTTTGCCTGATTTTTGCCTGGAACGAATATGCGTTTGCCGTGCTGCTCACCTCGGGCACCGCGCAAACTGCGCCGCCTTTTATCCCCATCATCATTGGCGAGGGTGGCATGGACTGGCCAGCGGTTGCGGCAGGTACCACCCTGTTTTTAGCGCCGATACTGGTGTTTACCGTGCTGTTGCGCAAGCATTTGCTGCGCGGTATCACCTTTGGCGCAGTCAGAAAGTAAGCCATGTCGAACCTCCTTGCGACCCCCCCGGCAGCTTCTGCCAAGACCAAACCACTCTGGCTGCGCCGGGGCGCGATGGAGGCTATAGCCTGCGGCGTGATTGCGCTGGGCATTTTTATGCTGCTGCAACCCTTTGCCTTGGTGCTGTACACCTACTCGTTTGTCGTCATGTTCGCTGGCACGGTGATGTTCATGCTTGTGTCAAAGCTGCCTGACTAAACTTTTCAAATCCACCCCCTACTTATGGCCGAAATCCGAGTCCAAAACCTGCACAAAGCCTTTGCCGAATTCACAGCGGTTAAAGACTCAAGCTTTACCGTCAAAGACGGTGAATTTTTTTGCTTGCTGGGGCCGTCTGGCTGCGGCAAAACCACCACCTTGCGCATGATCGCTGGGTTGGAGCTTCCTACCTCAGGCGAGATATTTTTAGGCCATAAAAACGTCACCAACCAGCGTGCCTCGCAGCGCGATATCGCCTTTGTGTTTCAGCTGTTTGCGCTGTACCCCCACATGAACGTGCGCCAAAATATTGCCTTTCCGCTGGTGTCGCAAGGCATGCCCAAAGCCGAAATTACCCAACGCGTGATGGACGCCGCCCGCACCTTGCAAATTACGCACCTTTTAAAGAGCCCCGTGTCTGGTTTGTCCAGCGGCGACCGCCAGCGGGTGGCGCTGGGGCGGGCTATTGTTAGAAAACCTATGGCCTTTATGATGGACGAACCCTTGGGTGCGCTGGACGCTGAATTCAGAGAGCTGATGTGCGGCGAACTGCGCAGCTTGCACGACCGCCTTCAAGCCACCACCGTGTATGTCACGCACGACCAGCGCGAAGCCATGTCGATGGCCGACACTATTGCCATCATGAACCAAGGCACGGTAGAGCAACTTGGCTCACCGCAAGAGGTGTACGAACGGCCTGCATCGGTGTTTGTGGCGGACTTTGTAGGCGCACCTGCCATGAACTTTTTACCCTTTGAAGGCGGCTTTGCAGTCGGTGCCAGCCAGGCCATGCTGGGTGACCAAGCACAAGCCATACCTGTGCTGCGCGAGGAGGTCTCGCCCCGGCCACTGCTGCTGGGCGTACGGCCCGAACATGTGCGCCTGTCAGACAGCGCCCCACTCAGGGCCAAGGTGCTGGGCACTGAGTACTTGGGCCATAACCAGATTGTGATTGTGCAGACCGCTGGCGGTGCCAGGCTGCGGGCCAAGGTCAGTGTGCAGCAGCGCGCTATGCGCGGTGATGCCGTGGGGCTGGCGTTTGACGCGGCTGAAATATCGCTGTTTGACACCGCCTCTGGTCGGGCTTTGCAAACCGCCCGTTACGACACACCTTTGGCAGGGACAGCGCGCCATGGCTGATGTACAACTGACAAATTTAGGCAAGCGCTTTGGCAGCATTGAGGCTGTATCCGGTGTGAATTTGCACGCCGCCAGTGGCGAATTTATTGTGCTGCTTGGCCCCAGTGGTGCGGGCAAAACCACCACGCTGCGCCTGGTGGCCGGGCTGGAAACCCCCGATGCAGGCCAAGTGCACATCGGTGAGCGAGAAGTAACCAAGCTGGCACCGGCTTTGCGCGATGTGGCCTTTGTATTTCAGCAGTATTCGCTGTACCCGCACTTAAGCGTGTTTGACAATTTGGCCTTCCCCTTGCGCTCGCCCATGCGGCCCACGCCAGAACCAGAGATCAAGCGCAAGGTGCTAGAAATTGCAAGCATGCTGCGCATTGACGACAAATTGCAAAACCCGGCTACCAAACTGTCGGGTGGGCAAATGCAGCGGGTTGCGATAGGCCGGGCGCTGGTGCGCAGCCCCGCACTGTATTTGATGGACGAGCCCTTGTCCTCCCTGGATGCCAAGCTGCGCAACGATTTGCGCTTAGAGCTTAAGCGGGTGCAGCAAGACATGGGTGCCACCATGCTGTATGTAACCCACGACCAGACCGAGGCTTTGACCATGGCCACCCGCATTGGCGTGCTGGATGCCGGCCGCTTGGTGCAACTGGGCACACCGCAAGAGGTGTACGAGAACCCGCAAACCGTACAGGCTGCCTCACGCTTGGGCTCACCGCGCATCAATTTACTGTCGCGTTCAGACGTGGGCAGATTGGGCCTGCCGCCCAACGCCCAAACCATTGGCGTGCGTTCTGAGGGCATGACTGTTGCGGCGCTGCACAAAGGTGCTGGTCAAGGGGGCCAGCAGGCGGCGCACGTAACAGGCCATATTCAGCGCATTGAACACATCAGCGATGAGCGCCACCTGCATTTGCGCATGGGCCCCAGCGGCCAAGCTGCACCGGTGGAAATGGTCACGCTATGCCATGACCTGACTGGACTGCAAACAGGCTGCGAGGTAGCAGTGTGTTTTACCGCCCCCTTGTTTTTTGATGCTGCGGGCCAGCGCATGGCGGCTTGAAATTAATACTGCACCCATTAGGAGACCCCGCATGAATACCCACCGCGCGATCCAAAGCGCCACACAAACGCTGATAGACCATGTAGACGAGCTCACTGCCCTTGACCAGGCTATTGGCGATGGCGACCACGGCCTGAACATGCGCCGGGGCAGCATGGCGATTTTGGCCAAACTGCCTGAACTGGAAGGCCAGAGTTTGAATGCGGTGCTCAAAGCCCTTGGCATGCTGTGCATGGGCACTATTGGTGGCTCGTCTGGCCCGGTGTTTGGCACGCTGCTGGTCACCCTAGGCAAAGAGCTACCCGCGGCGCCAGCGCCCATGGGCCCGGCAGATGTTGCGGCGGCACTGGCCACCAGCATTGCGGCCTTGACCAAACTTGGCAAGGCCCAGGTGGGCCAAAAAACCCTGCTGGATGTGCTGGACCCGGTGCAAAAGGTGCTGGCCACAGGGGGCGACCACATGCTCGACCGGGTGCGGCAATGCGCCCATGCCAGCGCCAGCGCCACGGCACATATGGACGCCAGCCGGGGCCGGGCTTCTTTTTTAGGGGACAGGGCGTTGGGCCATGTTGACCCTGGCTCACGTTCGATGGCGCTGATTATTGGTGCCGTGTGCGATGCCATGCAAACCTCTGCACCTTAATGTAAGTCTTTCAATCCATTACCAAGCTATGAAAAAAATTATCAACCACGTAGACACGGTGCTGTCTGAATCACTGGACGGTATGGCACTGGCGCACAGCGATCTGTTGCATCTGGGGGCTAACTGCCAGTATGTTGCGCGGCGCAAAACCAAGCCCGGTAAAGTTGCGCTGATCTCGGGCGGCGGCTCTGGCCACGAACCACTGCATGCCGGCTTTGTGGGCTACGGCATGCTGGATGCTGCCTGCCCAGGGCAAATATTCACCTCGCCCACGCCTGACCAAATGCTAGCGGCAGCCAGCGCAGTAGATGGCGGTGCGGGCGTGCTGTTCATTGTAAAAAATTACTCTGGCGACATGATGAATTTTCATATGGCTGCCGAGATGCTGGACGTAGACAATGAGACCGTGCTGGTCAACGACGATGTGGCGGTCGAAAACTCCACCCACACCACCGGCAGGCGCGGCGTAGCGGGCACGGTGATTGTTGAAAAAATTGTCGGTGCCGCCGCCGAGCGTGGCGACAGCCTGGCCGACTGTAAAGCCCTGGGCGACGCGGTCAACACCGCCACAGCCTCTATGGGAGTGGCTTTAACCTCGTGCATCGTGCCCGCCGTAGGTAAACCCACATTCCAGATCAATGCAGACGAGATGGAAATGGGCGTGGGTATTCACGGCGAACCGGGCCGCCGCCGCGTGGCAATGGAAAGCGCCGACAAAATTGCCGCTGAACTGATCGAAGCCATTTTGAAAGACCTGGCCTTGCCGCAAGGCCAGCGGGTGATTTTGCTGGTCAACGGCTTTGGCGGCACACCGCTGATGGAGCTGTATGTGCTGGTCAATGCCGCACACAAAGTGCTTGCCGCTGCCGGTGTCAAAGTGGCGCGTCACTTAACAGGTAATTATGTAACCTCGCTAGAAATGGCGGGTGCGTCCATTACCGTGTGCGCTGTAGACGATGCGCTGCTGGCTTTGTGGGATGCACCGGTGCACACGCCCGCCTTGCGCTGGGGCATGTAACTGTCAACCTTAGGAGACTATGATGAAAACAATCAAAGGCCCGGCCATATTTTTGGCCCAGTTTGCGGGAGATACCGCGCCGTTCAATTCGCTGGACTCTATTGCCAAATGGGCGGGTGCTCTGGGCTACAAGGGCCTGCAAATTCCCAGTTGGGATGCACGCCTTTTTGACCTGCACAAAGCAGCCACCAGCACAGACTATTGCCAGCAAGTGCAGGGCACACTGGCGCAGTACGGTCTGCAGATCACCGAGCTGTCTACCCACCTGCAAGGCCAGTTGGTCGCAGTGCACCCGGCGTATGACGCTGGTTTTGATGGCTTTGCAGCGCCCGAGGTGCGCGCCAACCCAGTAGCGCGCCAGCAATGGGCGGTGGGGCAGATGCTGCTGGCAGCCAAAGCCTCTAAAAACCTTGGGCTGAACGCCCATGCCACCTTTTCGGGTGCGCTGGCCTGGCCGTATTTGTATTCTTGGCCACCGCGCCCACCGGGCTTGATAGAAGAAGCCTTTGACGAGCTAGCCCGGCGCTGGCGGCCCATATTGGACGCGTTTGACGACGCAGGCGTTGATGTGTGCTACGAAATTCACCCCGGTGAAGACCTGCACGATGGCGAGACGTTTGAGATGTTTTTAGACCGCTTGCAAGGCCACAAACGCGCCTGCTTGCTGTATGACCCAAGCCATTTTGTGCTGCAGCAGCTGAACTACCTGGACTACATTGATTTCTACCACGAACGCATTAAGATTTTTCATGTCAAAGATGCAGAATTTAACCCTACCGGCAAACAAGGCGTGTATGGCGGCTTTCAGCCTTGGCTCAAGCGGGCAGGGCGTTTTCGCTCCCTGGGCGATGGGCAGGTTAATTTCCCGGCGATATTCTCCAAAATGGCGGGCTACGACTTTGACGGCTGGGCGGTGCTAGAGTGGGAATGCTGCATAAAGCACCCAGAAGACGGCGCGCGCGAAGGTGCCAAATTTATTGCCGACCACATTATTCGCGTCGCCGAGCGCGCATTTGACGACTTTGCCGGTGGCGGTGTTAACACGGCTGCCAACAAGAAGATGCTGGGCATACTTTAACCCTTCAAACATGTTTGGAGCCACCCCATGGCCATTGAATCTGCCAGCCCTTTAAACCCTGCCGCACAGCCACCACCGCCCAGGCGCATTCGCTTGGGCATGGTGGGCGGCGGGCAGGGCGCTTTTATTGGCGGCGTGCACCGCATGGCAGCGCGGCTAGACGACCAGTTTGAATTGACCGCAGGCGCGCTGTCGTCAGACCCTGCGCGCGCTGCCAGCAGCGGTGCACAGCTGCGCTTGTCGCCTGAGCGCTGCTATGGCAGCTTTGCCGACATGGCAGCAAAAGAAGCTGCCCGGCAAGACGGTATTGATGCAGTTGCTATCGTTACGCCTAACCATTTGCATGCGCCTATTGCCACCGCTTTTTTAAAGGCAGGCATTCATGTCATTTGCGATAAACCGCTGGCCACCAGCGTGGCCCAAGCCATGGCGCTGGTGCGCTTAGTGCAGGACAGCAAGTGTATTTTTGCGCTCACCCACAACTACAGCGGCTACCCCATGGTGCGCCAGGCCCGAGAAATGGTGGCCAGCGGCGCGCTGGGTACCATTCGTGTAGTGCAGGCCGAATACCCGCAAGACTGGCTCAGCACCGACCTCGCCGCCAGCGGGCAAAAGCAGGCCCTGTGGCGTGCTGACCCAGCGCAAGCTGGCGCAGGCGGCTCGCTGGGCGATGTAGCCACCCATGCCGAGCACTTGGCCCGCTACATTACAGGGCTAGAGTTGCAATCAGTCAGTGCCGACCTGAGCACGTTTGTCCAGGGCCGACAGCTTGACGACAACGCCCATATGCTGCTGCGCTACACCAACGGTGCGCGCGGCATGCTGTGGTCTAGCCAGGTAGCGCCTGGCAACGAAAATGCTTTGAAGGTGCGAATTTACGGCAGCAAAGCGGGCGTTGAATTTAGCCAGGAACACCCCAACCAGCTGTGGTTTTGTCCACTGGGCCAGCCGCGCCAGCTGCTCACACGCAGCGGGCCTGGCCTGGGCGCAGCCGCAGCGCATGCCAGCCGCATTCCTGCGGGTCACCCCGAAGGCTACCTTGAAGGCTTTGCCCAAATTTACCGCGACGTGGCCGAGCAAATCCACGCCCGCTGGCAGCAGCGCCCTCCCAACCCACTGGCCTGCAGCGTACCCACGGTCATTGACGGCGCATTGGGCATGCGGTTTATTGAAGCCGCAGTAGCCTCAAGCCAGGCCGATGGCCGCTGGACGGACGCACGGTTGGCAAATTAGCGCATTCACGTAGCTATAAATAAAATAGCTGCTTGTATAGCATTTCCTTGGGCCACAAGGCTAACTAGCTTGATAAAATAATTCAGTGCTGTACCTGTTGCTAAACTTGCTGTGCCACGTAGTGCACCTGGCCTTCATCGCATTGATGGTGCTGGGCTGGCTGTTTGCGCCGTTGCAAACTGCGCACCTTGGCTTGGTACTGGGCATGCTGGGCTGCTGGTTTGTACTGGGCCGCTGGCTGGGCGCAGGCTACTGCCCCATCACCGACCTGCACTGGCGCATCAAAGCCGCGCTAGGCCCCGGCCGCCCGCCAACCAGCTACATCCACTTTGTGCTAAGCCAGCTTGGCTGGGCGCTCAACCCTGCCAAGCTAGACCAGGCCGTAGGCATCGCTGCTTTGGGCATTGCGGCGCTGTCGGTGGTGGTCAATATGCCGCGTTTGGTGGGTTTTTTTGGCTAAAGCTGGCAACGCCAGTAGCCGTGTTGGGGCTGGGTTTACTGCATATTTAATAGCTAACTATGCAGCATTTCCTTGGGTGATAGACCTAAATAGCCATCAACCAAGCCTTGCCCCAAGCACTAACACACCATTGTCCGGTAGCGACTGCACAGTGCCCACCCACCGCCAACCCGCTAGCCGATTAGCTGCGTATGCGGATTGCGTGAAAAAACAAAAAAGTCGCATACCCGGTGGGCATGCGGCTTTTAACTTTTGACTTTTAACTTGGCGGAAACGGAGGGATTCGAACCCTCGATGAGGCTCTACACCCCATACTCCCTTAGCAGGGGAGCACCTTCGGCCACTCGGTCACGTTTCCT
>JAYSRE010000143.1:0-3563 GCA_043721235.1 Polaromonas sp.
GGTAGACGGTATTGACATTGGCCTGATAGACGCTGCCCAGCTGCGCCGCCAAATAGGCGTAGTGCTGCAAGAAAACCTGCTGTTTAACCGCAGCGTGCGTGAGAACATCGCCATTACCGACCCCGCAGCACCCATAGAGGCTGTAGTACGCGTAGCGCAAATGGCGGGGGCGCATGAATTTATCAGCGAGCTGCCCGAGGGCTACGACACCGTGGTGGGCGAGCAGGGCGGCAGCCTAAGCGGTGGCCAGCGCCAGCGCATAGCCATTGCCCGCGCTTTGTTTACCAACCCGCGCATTTTGATATTGGACGAAGCCACCAGCGCCCTAGACTACGAGAGCGAAGCCATTATTGCGCGCAACATGCGCGGCATTTGCCAAGGCCGCACGGTCATTACCATTGCCCACCGGCTCAGCGCTGTGCGCAACGCCCACCGCATTATCGTGATGGACAAAGGCCGCATCGTAGAAGCTGGCCCGCATGACGCGCTGATTCAAATGCCCAAGGGTTTGTATGCACACTTGTGGCACCTGCAGCATGCGCAGCAAACTGATGATATGCCGCATAACGCTACAGTATCCAGAGCGCCCGGTGCGCCCCAAGCAATGCCACCACACACTGGGGTTAGCGCATGAGATCAGCTAGCTGCCATATTAGGCATGCGCAGCGCCTTGTAGTACGTTGGCTGCCCATTGGTTCAGGCTTAGGCCTGCTACCTGCGCTGCCACGCTGGCACGGGCATGCAACTCGGGCGGTATACGCAGCAGCACGCGGCCAGAAAACGGCTTGTTGGCAGGCAGCCCCAGCGTGGCGCAGTGCACTAAGTAGTCGTCTACTGCTTCGTGAAACGCCTGCTCCAGCGCATCTACGCTGTCCCCATGGAAACCCACCATATCGCGGATGCCCGCTAGATGCCCCACAAAAATGTGATCCTCATCGTCAAACTCTATACGGGCGTTGTAGCCCTTGTGCAGCATGGTATTCATGGTGTTACTCATATTGCTTCCAAAAATCGGCGTGCGTCTGTAACTCGGTACCGCAAAGCCGCGCGCTGCGGGTGCGGGCGGTGGAGCCGAATCGTAACCCCACTGTGGCTAAACGCCACCGACGAGCCGCTACCCTCTGTGCGCACGCGCCCCAGCGCCAGCAACACAGCTTCAATTTTGCGCCACTCCAAATTGCCGTTGACGGGAAAGGCAAAAATCTGGGCAAGTATTTTTTGTTGCTGGCTGTTCACAGTCATATGCTATTACATATTGATACCAAATGAACCATACAACATCCACTTGCGCGGCAACTGCCCCTGCACCCAGCCCGCCTACCCACTATGCACGCGCGCTACTGGGCCGTTACCGCGCCATCTTTGGCGCTGCATGGGGCCTGCGCCACCAGCTGGCCGGCCCCCAGCGCATGGCGGACGAAATAGCTTTTTTGCCCGCTGCCCTGAGCCTACAAGAAACACCCCTGCACCCCTCGCCACGCCGATTGGCCTATGCGCTGATGGGCCTGTTTGCTTTGGCTGTGGCGTGGGCCGCGCTAGGGCATATAGACATTGTGGCCGTAGCGCCCGGGCGGGTGACGGTCAGCGATGGTACCAAGCTCATTCAGCCGCTAGAGCCCGGTGTAGTACGCCGCATTTTGGTGCAAGACGGCACCCGCGTGCAAGTTGGCCAAGCCTTGGTAGAGCTAGATGCAACCTACGCCAGTGCCGACCAAGCCGCTGTGCAAGACCAGCTCAAAGCCGCCGCCAGCGAAGCCCTGCGCGCGCAGGCACTAATCCAGGCTCTGGGTTCAATGCTACATCCCACGCCCGCCAAAACACTATTAAATAGTGAGCTAACTATTGAGCATTTGCTTGGGAAAAAGGTCATTTTAGCTAAAGAACTGTCTGGCATGCAAGCTGCAGATCTGCAGGCCCAGCTCGATGCCGAATGGGCCGACATTTGTGCCAAGCTGGGCAAGCTAGCCTCAGAGGTGGCCCGCCGCCAGGCTGAAATAGCCACCGTCAGGCAGCAGGTAGCCAAGTTAACGGCCACTGTGCCACTGGCCCTGCAGCGCGAACAAGACTTTAAAAACTTAAGCGACCAAGGGTTTGTGGCCAGCCACACAGGCCAAGACCGCACCCGCGAGCGCCTAGAGCTAGAGCGCGATCTGGCCACCCAGCAAGCCCGCCTGGCCGAGGCCCAGGCCACGTTAGCCGAAACCCAAACCACCAAAACCGCCTATCTGGCTGAGACCCGCCGCCAGCTGGCAGACCGGCTGGCCGCAGCCCAGCTTAAAACGACCCAGTTCACCCAAGACCAAACCAAAGCCAGCCAGCGCGAGCGCCTGGCCACCCTGCGCGCGCCCGTCGCAGGCACCGTGCAGCAGCTTGCCATTCGCTCGGTAGGCGGTGTGGTCACCCAAGCCCAGCCCCTGATGGTGATAGTGCCCGACGAAGCCCAGGTGACCGCCGAAGTTACCATCGACAACAAAGATATTGGTTTTGTGAACACCGGCCAAGACGTGACTGTCAAACTAGAAACCTTTGCCTACACCCGTTATGGCACCATCCCCGCCAAGGTAAGCCGTGTGAGCGCAGATGCCGTGGTAGACGATAAACGCCAAGTTAGCGGTATAGCCAACAACGCCATCTTCCCCGCTACCCTTACCTTAGGCAAAAGCAGCATCAACATTGACGGCAAACAACTGCGCCTATTCCCGGGCATGAACATCACCGCCGAGATCAAAACCGGCAAACGCAGAGTGATCGACTATTTGCTTAGTCCGATACAGCAGGCGGGCGGTGAGAGTTTGAGGGAGCGGTAATGCAATTAACCACTACTGACATGGAGCGCTGGATAAACATAATTTTTATGTATTGGAATCTGAAATGGAAGCAATAGGTGCCTTACTTTTTTTCATCGATATTTTTATATTCAACTTAGCAATTAAAGCAAAAGGTTCTACCCGCTGGTACTGGGTCGGATTTATTATCGTTAACGTACTAGGATTTTTTGTAATTATTTTTAGAGGAAAATCATGACTCACATTGAACTACTACTTTTGATGGGTGCCGTTTCACGTAACATGTTCTCAAACCCTCAGCCTGCAAATGCGCCTTTTATACCGTTTACTCCGTTTCAGATAGGAGGTTGGCAATATCAGCCTAACGGTAACTGGCAGCGCTCAAACTGGGACGGTTCGCAGTGGGTACCCATACCAGGCGATTACGCTACAGGTAGTGATCGTTTCACGCTTGACGGCGCACGTACTGATTTACTAGGCCGCAGTACGGCCCAGCAAGAAGATTTTGAGCGTTCTATTAATCGTGAAATTCCACTGATACTTCCTCCCAATCTACCAATACCTTCAAGCTGCAACCGCGACTACACCGCCGCCCGAGGCTGGAGCGCCCCGCGCGACCCCTTGGTACTAGACCTGGACGGCGACGGCATCGAGACAGTAGGCATCAACCCCGCCGCCTCCGTGCTGTTTGACCACGACGGCGACACCCTGCGCACCGGCACCGGTTGGGTGGGCACCGACGACGGCTTGCTGGTGCTGGACATCAACAGTAACGGA
>JAYSRE010000144.1:0-3554 GCA_043721235.1 Polaromonas sp.
TCACGCGGTTTAAGCGGCTTGCCGCACAGCGCCGCCATAATGGGTTGCACCGACTTGCCTGACACCCGCACAATGCCCACCGCACCACGGCCTGGGGCGGTGGCGATAGCGGCAATAGGGTCGGCGTGGCGAGAGAGCATGGGCGCTATCTTAATCTCTAGCATAGGCTTAGGTTTACGCTTGTTTTTGTATTCAAAGCAGCATGTAAAAAGGCCCGCGCTGCGGGCCTTTTTGTAAACGCTACAACACCTAAGCTTGGGCTATGCGTTGTGCGTTTTTATTTTGCTGCCTCTGCAGGCTTCTTTTTCAAAAAACCCGGCAGATTAAACTGGGGCGGCACGCCCATGCGGGTGTTAATTAACCACTGCTGGGCAATCGACAGCACGTTGTTGGTAATCCAGTAGAGCACCAAACCGGCGGGGAAGAAGAAAAACATAATCGAGAAAGCCAGCGGCATGTACCACATCAGCTTGGCTTGCAGCGGGTCTGGTGGCGCGGGGTTAAGCGCCGTTTGCAGCATGGTGGTAAAGGTCATGATGATGGGCAGCAGATAAAACGGGTCAGGCAATGACAAGTCCTGAATCCAGCCCATCCACGGGGCACCACGGAACTCTACGGAGGACAACAGCACCCAGTACAGGGCAATGAAAACCGGAATTTGCACCATGATAGGGAAGCAGCCGCCCATTGGGTTGACTTTTTCTTCCTTGTAGATTTTCATCATTTGCTGCTGCATTTCTTGCGGCTTGTCTTTCAAGCGCTCGCGCATTTCCATGATTCTGGGGTTAACTGCCTTCATCTTGGCCATGCTGGCGTAAGCCTTGGCATTGAGCCAGTAAAACGCAGCCTTGATAAGTAACACCAAAGCCATGATGGTCCAGCCCCAGTTGCCAATAAAACCGTGCAACTTTTCCATCACCCAGTACATGGGTTTGGCCAAAATAGTTAGCACACCGTAGTCTTTGATCAGCTCTAGGCCGGGGTATAGGGCTTCCAGGTTGTTTTCTACCTGAGGGCCTATGAACAATTTGGTTTGGGTGGTGTGGGTGGTGCCCGGTGCAACTACGGTCATAGGCGCGCGCATGCCTACGGCATAGAGGTTGTCTTTGACCTTTTGCATGTATACATCACGCGCAACACCGTCTGCCAGCAACCACGCGCTGGCAAAATAGTGCTGCGCCATCGCCACATAGCCACCTGTCGAGGTGGACTGAATACCAACTTTGTTTTTCTCAATGTCGCTGAACTCTACTTTTTGGTATTTTTTTTCTGTGGTGTAGGCCACTGGGCCAGTGAAGGTACTGTAAAACGACGACTCACCCGGCGGCTTGTTGCCGTCGCGCACCAGCTGGGTATACAGCTGCGCCGACACAGGGGCACCACTGGCGTTGATGGCCTCATGTTTAACCGCAATGTCGTACGCACCACGTTTGAAGGTGTAGGTTTTAACGTATTTGATGCCGCCCGTTTCAGCCGACTCCAGGCGAACCACCAACTCGTTTTGGCCCGGGACCAAATTACGCTCACCGTTAAACGTCATGGTGGTTAGATGGTTGGGCAACGCGGTTTGCCCCTGCATGCCAACCAAGCCGCTTTGGGCTTCGTAAGCACGCGCTGCGCTGTTGTCTAGCAACACCACGTTGCGCTTGCCTTCTTTGGTCACATCAAAATGCTGCAGCAATTCTGCGCGTACGATACTTCCGCCTTGGCTGCTAATGAGCAGCTTAAGCAGGTCGGTGGTCACTTCATAATTAGTAGCCGGGGCTTGGGTTGTGTTGACGGCTCCTGCTACTGCCACTGCACCGACACCTGCCACGGCTGCGGGCACAGCGCCGGGGGCGCTGACCGCGCTTGATGCAGCAGGCACGCTGCCCGGCGTTGCGCCAGGCGCGCTAACAGCCAGTTCTTTTTTAGCGGGTGATGGAAAGAAAGTGGCCTTGTTTCCGTTGTGTACCTGCCAAGCGTCCCACAGCATAATCATGGAAAAACCAAAAATCACCCACAAAATGGAGCGGCGAATATCGTTCATAGCAAAGTCTTTGAAACAGAAGTTGGGATAGGCCCAGAGGTGCAGGGGTTGCCAGAGGCTACAGGCATGTCAGTGTCACAGTTGTTGGTCTGTGGTGTTTTTTCAAGCCAGCGGGAAAATAAACCAGATGCAGGCCATTCGTTGGGCACCGCGTCGTGTCCCCCTGCGCACCACGGATGGCAACGGCCTAAGCGTGCAATAGTTAGATAGCTGCCGCCCAAGGCACCGTGTTGCGCAAGTGCGTCCAGCGCATAAACCGAGCAAGTCGGAGTAAAACGGCAAGCCGAGCCCAGCCAAGGGCTTAACAGCAAGCGGTATCCGCGCACTAGGCTAATAAGCAACACCTGCGGCAAGCGCATTAACGCGCTGGGCCAGTATGTGCCAAAAGATGAAGTGCGCTTCATGGTTTGGGTAAAAATAAGGCTTGCAGCTCGGCGCGTACAGCGCGCTTAAGTGCCGTAGAGGTGGCGCTGGTAAACGTTGCACGAGAGAACTCAGTTTTAAGCCGTACCACGTAGTACCCTTTGGCAAGGCTGTACGCGCATACTGTGCTTACTGCATAAACTTGGCGTTTGATGGTGTTGCGCGTTACTGCACGGCGTGCCCACCGCTTGGGAAGCACAACACCAACCGCTAAACCATGAACAGCCTCAGCTTCGGGTGCAACTTCGGGTTGTTTTCCTGGCTTAGGCGCATGCACCTCGTTGTGTGCCTCTAAATGATTGCCAATGTCTGCATAGTGCAGGGCAAAATGGGCTGTCTTGTTAATTACGGCACCCGCAAAGACAGCATCAAACTGTGATTTGTTCAGAAGGTGCGCAAGCGGGCTGCCCAAAGTAGTCTATCGTTTAGACAGCCAGACGCTTGCGGCCTTTGGCGCGGCGTGCATTGATAACTGCACGGCCACCACGGGTTGCCATGCGCACTAGGAAGCCGTGGGTACGGGCGCGGCGTGTTTTGGAAGGTTGGTAAGTACGTTTCATGGTAAATCTCGGTCAGGACACTAAAATTAGCTTAGGTTTAATAAGCAGGGAAATTTGAACGCGTATGCAAATATCTACACGTATAAATTAAACGCATAAAGTCAAACATATAAATTTAATCGCACAATTTTGCCGCGATTGGATTAATAGTTTTAGCGAAACCTATCATTATCGCAAAAATAGAGCAAAAAATCCAGCCCTACCAAGCATTTAGTCGCTATTTCTTGGTTTTGCATGAACTTAACGTCCGTAGCACTGCCTAGCTATCGGGTATGGCGTTCCGGGTAAAACTTACATCTTGATTGCCTTGTGGATAACCTCTTGTGCAAGGTACAATATAGGTATTGCTTCTTATGACATATCCACAAGTTAAAACCCCTCTTTATGGCGCACGGTGATTCCGTTGTTCGTGCCGCCCTTGGGCTGCAAGATGTTTCTACACCCAACGAAAAAATCAGCGGCCTGTGGGCCGGCTGCTTGGCCCAGCTGGCACAAGAGCTCCCAGAACAGCAGTACAACACCTGGATCAAGCCCTTAGTGGC
>JAYSRE010000145.1:0-9314 GCA_043721235.1 Polaromonas sp.
GTGGGGTGGTAGCGCCAACACTGCCGCGCCCAGTGCTAGCGAGAAGCTGGGCTTTACCTACTACTACGGTGAAGACGCCAGCTTGCTGTACGAGCAAGGCTCGGGCGGGGCCAACAGCATCGGCAGCAGCCACTACGTGTACCTGCCCACGCCTGCAGGGCCCATGCCCATTGCTACCTACACCGGCAGTAAACACTACGCCGTGCACACCGACCACCTGAACACACCCAGAAGACTGACCCAGAGCAATAAACAAGTAGCCTGGCAGTGGGCGTTTAGCGCGTTTGGGGATGAACAGCCCACTACGGCAAGAAACCGATTCGTTGACCCAGTCACCACACCGAATGCGGGGACGACGACAGTGGCGGAGGTGACGTTTAACTTGCGCTATCCGGGGCAGTATGCGGACAAAGAGTCTGGGCTGAGTTACAACTACTTCCGGTCTTACGATGCTAGGACGGGGAGGTATACGCAGAGCGATCCGATCGGATTGCAAGGTGGTTGGAATCGCTATCAATATGTGGAGGGGAATCCGATTTCGTACAGCGATCCCGATGGTTTGAGGGCAAGGACGGGGCCAAGAACTAGCGGTGGCAACTCGCGCCAAAGACGTGAGGCAGACAGAACCGAAGCAAGTCGCGTTGAAAGTTATTTACAAAGAAGAGCAGAGCAAGACGCTTGGATTAGCGGATTTACTCGGTCAAACGAAAATTGGAATAACAACGCTGACGGTATTGGTGCATTAACGGGCGCTGGTGGCAGGTTTAATCATCCTAGCGTACCAAATTCGTTGGAGTGGTTAATTAGCCCTGATCGAATTAACAGAGGCGAGCCTTATGTGCCTTCACCACCAGTACCTATTTGTGAAAGGAGCTCAATCAGATGAAGCGAGGGAAAATATTTTTGATCGCTTTTGTATTTCTGGTAGGCATAGGTGGGGGTGTAGCTTACATGGAGCGAGGCCAAAATAATGCATACTTCCTAGAGGATTGCGCTAAGAGTTGCAAGCCACGTAGCGGCGTAATTGAGAGGCGTGGTCCGAATGCTGGCCCTGAATGGCGACCAACATCGCACAATCTAGTCTGTACTTGTAAATGATGAGCATTTGCTACAAAATAAGTAGCTGCTTGAGCAGTATCTACATGCGCCAGCAGCCTATTTATATTCTATTTCTATCGTCTTCTTTCTTGTTCTTTAAAACAAAAAGCCGCTGCCAAACTCCTTAGCTGCTAAGAGCTGGAGTTCTGTGAGGTGGTCACAACTTGTGATCACCTGAGCATGTTGCAGACCAGCCGCTAAGCCCAATCCCCCACCCGGGCCAGCGCCTGCGCGGGGTTGAGAATCGGGATACTTTCAAAGCTGGTGAGCGACAACAAATCATCATCGCCCGAGACGATCACATCCGCCTGCGCAGCCCGCGCCAGTGCTAAAACAGCATCATCATCCGGGTCACGGCACACTGGCTGGGCCAACGGCGGCGGGTCGATCACCTCGGCCAGCATGCGCACCTGCACCAGCATCTGTTCGCGCGAAGAATTTGAGCGGCTGAGCACCGCATCAAACTTAGGTCGTGCCAGCACCCCGGCCAGCTCAGCCAACAGTTCAGGGCTGCTGAGAAACGTTACCGAGCCATTGCGCACCTGCTCCAGCAAGGCATACGAAGGCCCACGCCACAGCAAGCCCGACAGCAACACGTTCGTGTCTAAAACCGCTCGCATTCTTAGCCGCTCTTATCGCTGTTCTTCTTGCGGCGTTTAATGGCGTGGCCCACGTGCAGCGCGTGCCGCCTTGACTTCGGCATTGATCTCCTGCATCGACATCGGTGCAATATCTGCCGCTGCTACACGTCCTGCGATGGACAGCAGTGAGTCCGCCGCTTCACGCCTGCGCAGTGCCTGCGTCAGCAGCCTGTCCAGGGCTTGGGGGGTCAACAAACCAGCGGCGCGCGCGGCTAGGGCTGTGGTGTCGGGTAATTCAATTTGCAGTGTGGTCATGCGGTAGCCTCCTGAGGGGTGGCGCGGGTGCGCGAAGTGGAACTGGTACGGGGGGTGCTGGTAGTGCGGCTGCTGTTGCGTGCGTTGAACTGCTGCTTGAGCTTCTCCGCTTCAATGAACGAATCCAGCAACTGGGTAATTTGGCGTTTGGCCTTCGGGTCAAACTTGTCAATCTCCAGCAAGCGACGCTCCAGCCGGTTGGTGGCAATGCGCTTAGGGCTGCGCAGCTCAGACAAGCCCAGCAGCACATCGACACTGACCCCCAGCACCTGGGCCATCTGCGGCAGCAAATGCGCCGGTGCCTGGGCGTCCGGTGCCTCGTAGTAGGCCACCATGCGCTGGGTAATGGCCAGCTCAGCAGCAAACTCCACCTGGGTGTAACCAGCGGTCTTGCGCAACTGCGCCAAACGCTCACCAAAGCTTTGCATCACGGGGGTCTTTCGTTTCATAAACGGCTCTCACAACACAGGACAAGCGCCCATGCTAGAACCGATTCGGGTATCGGTTTAGTAAATTATACGATAATCGTATATCATCGCGTCAGTCAATTTCTTTGAGGACTCCCATGGCACGCATCCCCGAACACGACATTCAGCGGCTAAAAGACGAAATCAGCGTGCTGCGCTTGGTGGAGAGCGCAGGCGTGGAGTTGAAGAAGAACGGCAAAGACTGGGCTGGGCGTTGCCCGTTCCACGCTGACGACACCGCTAGTTTGGTCATCACCCCCAGTAAAAACCTGTGGCACTGCTTTGGCTGCCAGACCGGTGGTGGTGTCGTCGATTGGGTGATGAAGCTCAAGGGTGTATCGTTTCGCCACGCGGTGGAGCTGCTCAAAGATGAATCTGCTTTAGCCGCTGGTGCTTCGGAAAGTGGCGCGGAGTGTGAACCCGTCAAGCATTCCACCGTGCGCAGCCTGCCCGCGCCGGTGGCGCTGGATGCCGACGACCGCGCTTTGCTGCTGCAAGTCGTCGATTACTACGCCTTAAGCCTGAAGCAGTCACCCGAGGCGCTGGCGTATTTGCAGTCGCGGGGGTTGCACCATCCTGAGCTGATTGACTATTTCAAACTCGGCTTTGCCAACCGCACGCTAGGCCTACGCTTGCCGCATAAAAACCGCAAGGCCGGTGCTGACATCCGTGCCCGACTGGAGCGCCTGGGTGTGTACCGCGCCAGTGGGCATGAGCATTTCAATGGTTCCTTGGTGGTGCCGGTACTGGACGCACATGGCCAGGTGTGTGAGCTGTACGGGCGCAAGGTCACAGCAAGCCTACCGCTCAGTCTGCAACTGCGCCAAACGCGCACCAAAGCTTTGCATGACGGGGGTCTTTCGTTTATGCATCGGCTAACAGCCGCTGCTTGTCCCCACTGCGATCAAATTCATACTTCCACACCAGACAGGCTACATCCGCCCAAACGACCACCCAATGGTATTTTCAGTGCCTTCGACTTCGTCAATTACTTTAAGCAGTGGCCCCAGCTCGCGGTAGCGGCCGCACGCGGTGCGGATGTAGTGCAGAAAGCGCGGGGTATCTTGCAGGTACTGGGGCTTGCCGTCGCGTAGGGTCAGCCGGGCAAAAATACCGGCCACTTTGAGGTGGCGCTGCAGGCCCATCCATTCGACTGCGCGGTAAAACGCACCAAAGTCGCTGGCCCAGCCGTCGTAGTCCATCAGGCCCAGTTTGCGCGCTTTTTCCCAGTAGCGGATGGTCACGTCTAAAATAAATTCTTCGTCCCAGCTTAAAAACGCATCGCGCATCAGGGAGGCTATGTCGTAGCTGATGGGCCCGTACACCGCGTCTTGAAAGTCCAGCACGCCCAGGCGGTCGGCGCTGCTGAGCATCAGGTTGCGGGGCATAAAGTCGCGGTGCACGTACACACTGGGCGCAGCCAGGTTGCGCTCGACGATCAAGGCAAAGGCGCTGTCCAGCGTGGCCCGCTGCTGCAGGCTTAAGACGTAGCCGCGGTGTTTGCCAATGTACCAGTCAGGGAACAGGCCCAGCTCGCGCTGCAGCAGCGCTGCGCCGTAGGGCGGCAGCACACCGGGCTTGGAAGCGGTTTGCAGCAGCAGCAGCGCGTCAATCGCTTGCAGGTAGCGGGGCAAGTTGGCGTTGGGGTCGCCGCGGTTGATTTGTGCCATCATGGTGTCACTGCCCAGGTCGGTCAGCAGCATAAAGCCTTGGGGCTCGTCCCAGGCCAGCACCTCGGGCGCAAGCAGGCCGGCCTGGGCCAGCAGGTGGGCTACTTGGGCAAAGCTTTTGCAGTCTTCTTTGTCGGGCGGCGCGTCCATGATGATGCGCGGCGTGCCTGACAGCGTATCAATGCGTAAATAACGTCTGAAACTCGCATCTGCCGAGGCAATACGCAGGCTGCCAGGCTGCAGCTGGTGCGCGCCAGCAATGCCAGCCAGCCACTGCGCAAAGGCCTGCCCACGCGGGGCATTAGGCCAGTCTATCGAGGGCACTAGTGTAGGTGCAATGGTGTTTACAAGCTGGGAGTGTGCGGCATGCGGGGCGGTGCCAGGCAACACCATAGGGGTGGAAATTGAGGAAGGCATGGAAGGCGGCTTAGCAAACAAGAATGGGGGCGGTAGCATGACTCATGGATAATCTATTCTACAAAGCCTGCGCACCCAGGGTGTCCCATTCTGCTGCGCTGCGCCCAAGTACCCTTGTTTGACTGAACTTAACCGTCTATTTTGCCGCTCAATGCGACAGCGCTACCCTCTTTTAGTTGCCTCTGCGCGGCGCACTACCGCCCCTGCACCCCTGCGTACCTACGCGCTGGCGGTGGTGCCCTGCGCGGTGCTGGCCCTGTGCGCGCCGCCTTGGGTGCTGGCGCAAAGCTTGCCTAGCGTGCCTGCTGGCACCACGCCCACCCAGTCGCTCACCCCATTGCCTATCACCACTGACAGCGGCGCCCTGCGTCTGCGCAGCTCGCCGCAGCTGCAAGAGACCACGCCCGAGGACACGGTGCGCCAGCAGCCCAGTTTTGTAACGGGTGACCGCATCACCGGGCGGCCCGACCTGGAGACCATCATCGATGGCAATGCCGAGCTGCGGCGCAGCGATGCGGTGATTCGCGCCGACCGGATTGACTACAACCAGCCCACTGACGTGGTCAAAGCGCGCGGCAATGTGCGCATCAACAAAGATGGCAACACCTACAGTGGCACTGAAGGGCAAATTAAACTCGATTCGGTCGAAGGCTATTTGGATAACACCGAATACCAATTTTTGCGCAACGGGGCCTATGGCCAGGCCGAGCGCTTTGAATTTACCGATGCCAATCGCTCTGTGGCGCGCCAGGCCACCTACACCTCGTGCACCCGCAGGCCAGGCCCAAGTTGGATGCCCGACTGGGTGCTCAAAGCCGCACAGGTTAACTTTGACACCGAGACGCAAACCGGCGAGGCCACCGATGTGCAATTGCGTTTTTATGACGTGCCTATTTTGGCCTTGCCGTCCTTAAGTTTTCCGCTGTCTGATGCACGCAAATCAGGCTGGCTGCCGCCCACCTTTAACACCGACACGGTTAGCGGCGTAGACCTGTCGGTGCCCTATTACTGGAACATTGCGCCCAACCGCGATGCCACGATTTACACCAGCGTGATGAGCAAACGCGGACTCAATATGGGCACCGAGTTTCGTTACCGCGAGACCGACTACAACGGCGTGGCCCGCTACGACCTGTTACCCGCCGACCGCTTGCGCGCCGCCACACGCTGGGGCCTGACCAGCAGCCACACCGGCACCTTGCGTAACCCGATCGCGCCGATAGGCGATGTGGTTTTGGGCTTGTCAGTTAACCGTGTGAGTGATGCCGACTACTGGCGTGACTTTCCGCGCGCTAGCAGCTCGCTGACCCAGCGCTTGCTGGCTACGGATGGCACCTTAGCGTGGGCGCGCGGGCCATTCTCACTCAGTGCACGGGCACTCAAGTGGCAAACCTTGCAAGTGGCAGATGCCATCATCACACCGCCCTATGACCGGTTGCCGCAATTTACCGCGCGCTTTAACCAAAGTAACTGGACTGCTGCGGGCGGTATGGATGTGTCGGCCGAGTTTGACACCACCCGTTTTCGCGCCGACCGCACCCTTACCTTGCAACCCAACGGCCAACGCACTTACCTGCAGGCCCAGATTAGCAAGCCGTGGGCCTCACCAGCTTACTTTTTTACACCCAAGCTGCAATTACATGGCACCGACTACCGGTTAGACAGCCCACTGGCCGATGGCACAACCCAAGCCCGGCGTACCGTGCCCACTGCCAGCTTAGACAGCGGCCTGATTTTTGAGCGCGGTACCAGCTACTTTGGCCGCAGCTTCATCCAAACCTTAGAGCCGCGCGCCTTGTATGTTTACACGCCGTTTCGCAACCAAGCCGCGCTGCCCAACTACGACAGCGGTGCCAATGACTTTAACTTTGCCAGCATTTACGGCACCAACAGCTTTATTGGCAACGACCGCATAGCGGATAACAACTTGCTCACTTTAGGTATTACGTCGCGCCTGCTAGACCCCGACACTGGGGCCGAAGCGGTGCGTTTAGCCTATGCCCAGCGCCTGCGGTTTGCGGACCAAAACGTAAGCTTGCCGGGCGGTAGCCCCGACACGGCCCGTTTCTCTGACATGCTTTTTGGGGCTAATGTGAACTGGTCGCCCAAGTGGTCTACCGAAGCCGTGGTGCAGTACAACCCCAAAACCCGCGAGTCAGAACGCAGCACACTAGGGGTGCGCTTTAACCCTGGCAACTACCGCACCTTCAGTGCCGCCTACCGGTTTACGCGCAGCCAAAACGAGCAGGTTGACTTGGGTTGGCAGTGGCCTTTGAATGACCTGTGGGGCGACAAAGGCAAAGACCTAGGCGTGGGCCAGGGCCAAGGCGAAGGCCGCTGGTACAGCGTGGGCCGCCTGAACTACAACCTGAAAGACCGTAAAATCGTAGATACGGTAATTGGTTTTGAATACGATGCGGGCTGCTGGCTAGGCCGCGTGGTGTTTGATCGCATTCAAACCACGGCCACATCAGCCAACAAGCGCATTTCATTCCAGCTCGAGTTTGTAGGTTTTACCCGCTTGGGGGTAGGAACTAACCCCTTGAAAACACTCAAAGACAATGTCCCTAGCTACCAGTACCTCCGTGAAAAAATCACTACCTCCCCCAGTCGGTTTAGCAACTATGACTAAGTTTCTTTCAACTCCCTTGGCTTTGTTTATGTGTGCAACTACCCTCTGCGCAGCTGGGGTACAAGCGCAAACACTACGCCCCTCGCCCAGCCTGTCGGGCCCGCGCTTTGGTGAGGTCAGCAGTGCCCAGCGCAGCGCTGACTATATTGTGGCGGTGGTCAACTCAGAGCCCATTACCAACCATGAGGTGCGCTCACGCGCGCTGCGTTTTGAGCAGCAGCAAAGCCAGCGTGGAGGCACCTTGCCGCCCAGGCAAGAGTTGCTTCAACAAATACTGGAACGATTGATCAGTGAACGTGCGCAGGTGCAACTTGGCCGCGATTTGGGTGTCAAGATTGACGAAGCTGCCTTGAATGCGGCGGTGCAAAGTGTGGCACGGCAAAACCAAATTAGCGTTGAGGAGCTGCGCAGCAAGCTGCAGGCCGATGGCATCTCCTACAAGCAGTTCCGTGATGGCATACGCGACGAAATGGTGCTGGCCCGGGTGCGCGAGCGTGAGGTGGAAAGCCGCATCAGCGTAGGCGAAGTTGAACTGGACCAATTTATCAAAGAGCAGCAAGACGGCCCAGGCGGTGAAGATGCTGGCGCAGTTGAACTGAACATTGCCCAAATTCTGATTGCCGTGCCCGAAACTGCCAGCCCAGCCGAGCTGCAAACTCTGCAGGAGCGCGCCAACATCGCCGCCCAGCGCGCCCGCGCTGGCGAAGATTTTGCGGCGCTAGCCCGTGCATTGTCACAGTCGGCTGACCGTGCTACTGGCGGGCTGATGGGCCTGCGCAGCGCCGAACGCTACCCGAGCTTGTTTGTAGAGGCGACGCAGCCGCTCAAGGTGGGCGCCATTGCGGGTCCTGTGCGCTCTGGCGCAGGCTTTCATATTTTGAAGCTGGTAGAAAAGAAGCAGGCCGCCGCGCCGGGCATGGCTGTGGTGCAAAGCCGTGCACGGCACATTTTGCTGCGCCTGAGCCCCCAAATGGGCGAGAGCGCAGCCCGCACCCGCCTGGCCGACCTGCGTCGCCGAATTGCCGCAGGCCAAATTGACTTTGCCACAGCAGCCCGCGAAAATTCGCAAGATGGCTCTGCCAAAGAAGGCGGCGACCTCGGCTGGGCCAACCCAGGCCAGTTTGTGCCCGAGTTTGAAGAGGTGATGAACCAGCTGGCACCCGGCCAAGTGTCTGAGCCCTTGGTTTCGCGCTTTGGTGTGCATTTGATCGAATTGCAAGAGCGCCGCGAAAACGCCTTGAGCGCGCGCGAGCAGCGCGAGCTGGCCCGGGGCGGCCTGCGCGAGAAAAAAACCGAACAAGCCTTTGTTACTTGGGCGCAAGATGTGCGTGCCAGAGCGTATGTTGAGCTGCGCGAGCCGCCGCAGTAAACCAGACGCGCAGGCAAACAAGCAGTCCTTATCTTGAAACACATCGCCCGTAAACGCTTCGGTCAACACTTTTTAACCGACGCTGGCATGATCGATGCCATTGTGCGCGCCATAGCCCCTTTGCCAGGCCAGCACATGGTGGAGATTGGCCCAGGCTTAGCAGCCATGACCCAACCTTTGGTGGAGCGCTTGGGTGCGCTCACTGTGATCGAACTTGACCGTGATTTGGCCGCACGGCTGCGCAGCCATCCGCAACTGCAGGTGATTGAATCGGATGTGCTGAAAGTGGATTTTGCCCAATTAAAAAGCGCACAACCTGCGCCGCACAATTCAGCGCTTGAAGCCTTTGCGCATTCTGTCCAAGCGCCCGAAGCGTCTGCGAAGTATGCTGCAGAGGCAGCCGCTGCGCTGCCTTTGCTGCCTTTGCTGCCTCTGCTGCGTATTGTGGGCAATTTGCCCTATAACATTTCATCGCCTATTTTGTTCCATTTGCTAGGCTGCGCGCACTTGGTGCAAGACCAGCACTTCATGCTGCAAAAAGAGGTGGTTGACCGCATGGTGGCCGTGCCCAGCACCGCAGCCTATGGCCGCTTGAGCGTGATGCTGCAGTGGCGCTACGCCATGGAAAGCATGCTTAACGTGCCGCCTGAATCCTTTGACCCGCCGCCCCGCGTAATGAGCGCCATCGTGCGCATGGTGCCACATGCCGTGCCCGCCCCCGTGGTCTTTGGGCTGCTAGAAGACATGGTGCAAGCGGCATTTAGC
>JAYSRE010000146.1:0-28890 GCA_043721235.1 Polaromonas sp.
TTTGCGTCTGCACGAACGCGACCAAGCTTCAGTGGTGCCGCACAATAACGCTGTAACCGACGACGGGCGCAGTGCGCCATCTAGCTCTTTTGCGCTGTGTGCCTACTTTCGCCGCTATTTGATTGATTGCACCCGCGCCAGTGCGTTTCGCCGCAAAGTCTCCATTGGAGAGCAAATAACCCCAGAGCAACTTGAGCAGCACCTGGACGTTGAAGAAGGTATTGACAGCTGCTTAAGCGACTACGGCCTGAGCCCCCAGTCGGTTAGCTCGGCTGCCATTGCGTTTATTGACCAGCTGGATGCACCAGAGCGGCTGCTGCTGTGCGAGAGCTTTGGGCGAGAGGCCGAAGGCGGCTTGTCTGCGGTGGCTTCACGCCATACCATATCGTCTTACCACTACCGTGCGGGGCGCTTGGGCTTGGTGCATAAAAGACAAAGCCTGTGCAGTGACTACGCAAAAACACAGCTGGGTGGATGGATAGAAAAAAAGCTGGGCATTCCTATCCATGTTGAAAACATGAAGGCGATTTTGTCAGTATTTAAAATACTAGGCTCAGTTGCAGCAGCCGTAAATGTTTAACTAAAAGAGCCTAGCGCCCAAGGAAATCATGTGCGAATAGCTATTAATAGCATAGCGGTCTTAATTCCCAGCATGGTCATTAGCAAAGATCCTAGCAAGTGCAGTGCAGAAGTGCCCAGTGCCAGTGCGTAGCGCGACTGCCCCAGCATGGCCACCACCTCTGCGCTGAAGGTGCTAAACGTGGTGAGCGCGCCTAAAAATCCTGTTACCAAAGCTAAGCGCCATACAGGGTCTAGCTGCGGTAGGCTTTGAAACACCGCAACGCAGATGCCAACTAAATAGCCTCCGATCAGGTTCGCAGCCAGCGTGCCCCAAGGCAGGGCAGCCCCAGTGTTGAGCCACAACGTAAGTTGCCAGCGCGCCAGTGCGCCTGCGCTGGCACCGGTACAAATTGCAATAATGTGAAGCATGCGTTGAAGTGTAGCGCTTAAGCAATTGCTATAAGTTTGCACAATGTTTGTTATGTGGCAGCCAAAATAGCGTACTCAAGCGCAATAGCTGCGGCCAACCGTGCGTTGTTAAGCACCAGTTGAATGTTGCAAGCCAAGCTGTCGCCACCAGTCAGCTCGCACACCCGCGCTAGTAAAAAAGGGGTAGATTCTTTGCCGCCAATATTTTGCAGAGCAGCCTCTTGCAGGGCTTGGGCTATGGCCGGGTCAATCACGCTGCGCGGCATGGCGTACGGGTGCGGTATCGGGTTGGCTACTACAAAGCCGCCTTGCAAATTGAGCGCCCATTTGGCAAACATTACGGCGGCTATCTGGGCTGCAGTATCAAGCTGGTAGTCTACTTTGTAGTCACTGTCACGGGTAAAAAAAGCGGGTAGCATCGCTGTTTGGTAGCCTACTACTGGTACCCCGTGGGTTTCTAAGTATTCCAGCGTGAGCTTCAAATCTAAAATTGATTTGGCGCCTGCACACACTACGGCTACCGGTGTCATGGCCAGTTCTTGCAAGTCGGCTGATATATCAAAACTGTGCTCTGCCCCCCGGTGCACGCCGCCAATACCGCCGGTGGCAAACACGCGTATGCCTGCCATGGCGGCAATTGCCATGGTGGAGGCCACGGTGGTGGCCCCGGTGACCCCACTGGCTACGATAAATGGAATATCGCGCCTGCTGACCTTGACCACGCTGCGCCCGGATTGTCCCAAGTGTTCAATATGGTCGTGCGACAAGCCTGCTTTTAAGCGCCCACCCACAATGGCAATCGTGGCGGGTGTGGCCCCGTGGGCTTTGATTTCAGCCTCTACTTGCAACGCCGTGGCCACGTTTTGCGGGTAGGGCATGCCGTGGGAGATGATGGTGGACTCCAGCGCCACTACCGGACGGCCCGCGGCCAGCGCGGCAGCTACGTTGGGGTGAATGTCAAGATAAGGGTGTGTCATGGGGCAGAAAGTTGTTGGCAAATGCCAGGGATAAATCGGGATGGTTGGCTCCCTCGCAGCTTACCGTAATCGCAGCGCAAGCCTGCGCAAACTGTGCGGCTTCTTGCAGCGGCAATTGCCGCACGTAGGCATTGACCAAACCCGCCATCAAAGCATCGCCTGCGCCGCAGGTGTTAACCACCTGGCACGCCAGCGCATCCAGCTTGCCATAGCCGGCATCTTTGCTGCTCCAAAAGACACCTTGGCTTCCCAAGCTGATGACCACCTGGTGCACACCCTGTGCATGCAGCCACTGCGCTATAGCTTGCATGTCAGTGGCTGCGCTGCAAGGCATGCTGCTTAAGGCGGCTGCTTCAAGTTGGTTGAGTTTAAGCGTGTGCACAAAGGGCAGCACAGGCTTGGCACGCAGGCATTTAAAAGCTGACACAGCATCTACAAAAATGGGTGCTGCACCTTCGAGCTTGCAGATCCAATCCAAAGCCTCAGGGGTTAAATTACAGTCCAGCACAACGGCTTTGGCAAGTTGGAAGGCCTTCGCGTGGGGTGCCAACAAAACGGGGGCAATGCGCTGCACGATGTCCATATCGTTCACCGCCACCGTCATATCGCCATCACTGCCGTGAAGCGACACATAGGCTGAGGTCGCTGCATCAGACAGAGTCCAGGCGTTATGCACCTGCACGCCAGCCGCAGCAGAGTGGGCCAGCAGGCTATGGCCGAAAGCATCATTGCCCACAGCGCACAGCAGCTGGGTGTCGCAGTCTAGGCGGGCCAGGTTTTGGGCCACATTGCGGGCTACGCCGCCGGGGCTGCAACGTATCTGCCCAGGGTTAGAGTCTTTTACCACCCATGGGCTGTGCACCGTGCCGGTAATGTCCATATTGGCACCGCCAACGACCACCACGGGGCCCCAAGCAGCAGGCGACTTAGCCAACGCTAAAACTGGCCACAGTGGACAGCAAAAAAATCAAGGCGCTATTTCGCACTGCGCAGTTTGCTGTAATCGGCAATGATGGCGGCGCCGTCGCTACCGGCCGCCTTTTGCCAGTCGCTCAGCATAATGCCGCCCACTTGCTGCATATCGGCCATCAGCTTGGGCGCGGGTTTGAGAATCTTCATTCCTTTGCCCGCCAGCAGCGTTTTGTACTTGTCGTTTTTGGTCTCGCTGGTTTTCCAGCCCCGCACTTCTGCTTCTTGCGCCGCTTTCACTACGGCAGCTTGGGTTGCAGCGTCCAATGCATTGAAAGCCTTGAGATTGATCAGCACCCCATTTTTAGGCAACCAGGCCTGCGTGTCGTACCAGTTTTTAATATGCTCGTAGGTCTTGCTGTCATAGCCAGTAGAGCCGGAACTCATGTAGCTTTCCACCACGCCTGTGGCCAGTGCCTGGCTCAGTTCAGCAGCTTGAATTTGCACGGGCTGGGCTCCTATCAGTTCTGCAATTTTGGCTGTCGCTGGGCTGTAGGCTCGCCATTTAATACCGCGCAAATCAGCCACTGAGCTGATTTCTTTTTTGCTGTAAATGCCTTGCGGTGGCCACGGTACGCTAAACAGCATCTTCATGCCTTGGGCTGCCAATAGTTTTTCCATCGGTGCTTTGGAGGCATCGTAGAGTTTTTTAGCATCTAGGTAGCTGGTTGCCAAGAAGGGTACGCCGTCTAGCGCGTAGATTGGGTTTTCATTAGCGTATACCGCCAGTAAAATTTCACCTAGCTGGGCTTGGCCACTTTGCACCGCACGTTTAATCTCATTGGCTTTGAACAAAGAGGCGTTCGCATGCACGGTAATTTTGAGTTTGCCGGCCGTAGCAGTGTCCACGTCCTTGGCAAATTGCGTTAAATTTTCAGTGTGAAAATTGCCAGCTGGATACGCTGCTGGCAGGTCCCATTTGGTTTGTGCCAGGGTGCCGCTAGCCATAGCAGCGGCGGCTAAAGCGACGGTGAGCTTAAATTGCATAGAAAACTCCAACAATGAATGGAAATAAAACTAACATTAAGCTTAAATGCAAAAGCTGTGCCTGTTCACCCGTATATTCCCGAAACAAGCTGCAATTTGGCTATAGGGTGGCGTAGATAATGCGCGGCATGCACAAGGACTAAGGTATGAATTTGCGTTTCGTAGAAGCTTTTTACTGGGTTGCCACCCTCAAATCAGTCTCGCGTGCTGCCGAAAAGTTATTTATCACCCAATCGGCCATGTCGGCGCGCGTGGCCGCCTTAGAGCTGGAGCTGGGCGCGCTGCTGCTAGACCGGCGCGACAAGCAGTTCCGCCTGACAGTGGCGGGTGGGCGTTTTGTCAGCTATGCGCAAAAGCTGCTGGAACTGCAACGTGAGGTTAAAGCCGAAATGGGCTCAGGCCAAGCGCTGGCGGCGTCGCTGCGCATAGGTGCAATCGAGTCGGTGTTGCATTCTTGGCTGATTCCATGGATTGAAAAGTTGCGGATTGAGCAGCCAGGGCTGGAGCTGGAATTGACGGTAGAAACCACGCCCGTGCTGATGGACCAGGTGCAGCGAGGTGCACAAGACATCGTATTTGCTGCGTTGCCCGCTGGTGGTGATAACGTGCGCACCAAAGCTATGCCTGCAATGGCCATGTGCTTTGTAGGGCAAGCCCTGCAGCACCGGAAGCGTACTTACACCTTGTCCGAGCTGGCCAAAAGCGAGCTGTTGACCTTTCAGCGTGGCTCGCAGCCCCATGTTGCTTTGCTGGACGCGCTGCGGTGGGCCAAAGTAGAGAACAAACGGGTGCACGCGATATCGTCTATATCGGCCATGGCGCAGCTGGTACAAGGTGGTTTTGGCATTGCAACTTTGCCTGTGGCAGCAGCAGAGCGCTTGGTGGCCGTGCAGCCGCTACGGGTGCTCAAATGCAGCACGCAGTTGCCGCCGCTACCTATTTACGCAAGCTACCGCAGTGATCCTGCAACAGGTTTAGTGGATGGCGTTTTAAAGTCGGCACTGGCTTTTGTTTAAATTTGGTTTAATTTTCCAAGGGTTAACCTTAGTTTCTCTCAGATAAATATATCAAAAAAATTGATGATCTAAGCAAAATATTTTTTGTTTGCCAACGCCAGAGGCTTTATTCATAATCAGTTTCATGTTGACAGAACCATTGGAACCCACCATGAATTCACAAGATGCACTTGCACAGGGTGTGCTGTACAGCAGTGCCGTGCAGGCGCGTAACCGTATACGCCGTGGTGAGTGGGCTGGGCATACCAGTGGCTTGGCCCAGGGTTATGTGCAGGGCAATGTGGTTATTTTGCCGCAGGCCTTGGCCGACGACTTTCTCAGCTATTGCCAACGTAACCCTAAGCCCTGTCCGCTGCTTGCAGTTGGTGTACCGGGCCAAGCCAAGCTACCTAGCCTGGGCAGCGACATTGATATTTGCACTGATGTGCCGCGCTACCGGGTCTGGCATGGTGGTGTACTGGCCCAAGAACCTACTGACATCAGTAGCCTGTGGCGCAGCGACCTGATTACCTTTGTGCTGGGCTGTTCTTTTTCGTTTGAGCAGGCTTTGACCGAAGCAGGCTTGGGCATGCGGCATGTTCAACAGAACCGTAACGTTGCCATGTACCGCAGCAACATTGCCACCCAAGCTGCTGGCGTGTTTGGCGGCCCAATGGTAGTTTCAATGCGGCCGTTTAAAGTCGCTGAAGCGATCCGAGCCATAGAAATCACATCGCGCTTTCCCAAAGTACACGGCGCACCTGTGCACATGGGCAACCCTGCACTGATAGGCATTAACGACCTGTCGCGGCCTGACTACGGCGATGCGGTGGATGTTCTAGAAGATGAAATTCCTGTGTTTTGGGCTTGCGGCGTTACACCGCAGGCGGCCATCACCCAAGCACGGGTTGATTTTTGCATCACCCACGCGCCAGGGGCGATGCTGATCACTGATCTACTGAACCACCAGATGGCTACTTTTTAACTTTAACTGGAGAAGATGATGAAAAAATTGCTAGTTTGCATTGCTGCAGCCCTAACTGCGACAACAGCGCTTGCGCAAATTAAATGGGATCTGCCCTCTGGCTATGGGGCTAATACATTCCAAGTGCAAAACTTGGTACAGTTTGCAGACGGGGTGGACAAAGCCACAGCCAGCAAGCTCAAAATTACCGTGCATCCAGGCGCATCATTGTTCAAAGCCAACGAAATCAAGCGTGCGGTTCAATCAGGCCAAACACCTGTAGGCGAATTCATTTTGTCTAGCGCTTCTAACGAAGCACCAATTTTTGGCGTGGACTCTATTCCGTTCTTGGCCACCAGCTACGCAGATGCCAAGCGCCTAGATACCGCTTCGCGCGCATTACTTGTTAAAACCTTGGCAGCGCAAGGCATGAAGCTGCTGTACACCGTGCCATGGCCACCTCAAGGGCTGTATTCCGGCAAGCCTGTCGCAACCACCAAAGACCTCAAAGGCACCAAAATGCGCGCCTACAACCCAGCAACCTCGTACATAGCCGCTGCAGTTGGTGCGCAACCCGTAACGATACAGCTGGCTGAGCTGCCTGCTGCGCTGGTCACCGGCGGGGTGGACAATTTTTTAACCTCGAGCGCCAGCGGTGTAGACAGCAAGCTGTACGAAAGCGTAAAGTATTTCTACGATGTCAACGCATGGTTGCCGCGCAACGCAGTGGTGGTGAACCTCAAAGCATTTGAATCGTTAGACAAACCCTCGCAAGATGCCGTGTTGCAACAAGCCACAGCCGCTGAGCAGCGCGGCTGGGCTACCAGCGAGAAGAAAGATGAAGAGTATTTACGTGAACTGGCCGCAAAAGGCATGAAGATCGACACTGCCAGCGCAGGGCTGAAAAAAGAACTTAAGATCATCGGTGACCAGATGACCGCCGACTGGCTAAAGCTGGCAGGCGACGATGGCAAGGCCGTCATCGACATGTTCAACAAAAAGTAAGGCCACCCAATGTCCCATCCATCGCCCCCAACCGTTACCAAAGTGCATAGGGCTGCCCAGCCTGGTTTGCCCAGAAGTGTGCTAGACATGGTGTATCTTGGCGCGGCAGTGGCGGGTGCCTTGTGTATCGCTTTAATATGTGTGCTGATGGTCGCCCAAACCTTAGGCCGCGAATTTGGATTTGGCACCGGCGCCGTTAACGATATTGTGTCCTGGCTGTGTGCGGCGGCAGCGTTCTTTACTATGGCGCATGCCTTTAAGCATGGTGACTTTGTGCGCGTAACCCTGGTGCTAGAAAAACTTGCGCCACCTGTGCGCCGAACTTTTGAAATTGCCAGTTTGCTCATTGCCACTGTGGCCGCGGCATATTTAGCCTACTGGGCTTGCAGCTTTACCTACCAAAGTTGGCAGTTCAATGAGTTGGCGCAAGGCTTGTTGCCACTGCCTATTTGGATTCCGCAAATGAGTTTTGCTTTGGGAGCGCTGCTGCTTTTCATAGCCGTAGTCGACGAGCTGATTATTGTCTTGCGTGGGGATGTGCCTACCTATGTGCGTTTGGTGCAAGAGCGCCATGCCAAAGGTGATTTTTCATCCGATTTATAACAACATAAACATAACAACACGAAGAGACACACCATGGAAATTTTAGGTATTGGCGCATTTTTACTGGTACTCATGTTGATGCTGCTGTCCGGTGGCGTATGGATAGCCATGACTTTGGCGATATGTGGCTGGGTAGGGCAGGTTTTTTTTACCACCACCCAGCCGGGCCTTAACTTATTTTCAGCTTTTTGGGAAAGCAGCGCCAGCTGGGAGCTGGCAGCCCTGCCTTTGTTTATTTGGATGGGTGAAATTTTGTTTCGCACCAAGCTCAGCGAAGAAATGTTCACCGGTTTGGCACCTTGGCTGGGCCGGGTGCCAGGCAGGCTGTTTCACACTACTATTTTAGGCTGCGGTATTTTTGGTTCGGTATCTGGCTCATCTGCCGCAACCTGCGCCACCATAGCCAAGGTCTCGCTGCCAGAGCTGAACAAGCGCGGGTACAACGAAACCATCACCTTAGGTTCATTGGCTACGGCTGGTACTTTGGGTATTTTGATTCCGCCTTCCATCACCATGGTGGTTTACGCGGTGGCGGCTGACGCATCGATCATCCGTATTTTTCTAGCAGGTTTTTTGCCGGGCATTTTGCTTATGGGCTTGTTTTCGGGCTACATCGCGTGGTGGTCCATCAAAAATAAACACCTTATGCCGCCAGATGAACCGGTAGTGAGCTTTAAAGAAAAGTTGCGACTGTCTAGAAATCTTATTCCTTGCGCCCTATTGATCGTATTTATTTGCTGGTCGCTCATAGCGGGCTGGGCTACCGCTACCGAATGTGCTGCTTATGGCGTGGTGGGGGCCTTAGCACTAGCGCTATTTAGCCGTTCGCTAACCTGGGCTAATTTTTGCGAAGGCTTGATGGGCTCTGCTCGTACCAGCTGCATGATCATGTTCATTTTGGCGGGCGCTGCATTTTTAACCAAGACAATGGCTTTCACAGGTATACCGCGTGAGCTGGCCGAGTGGGTTAATTCAATGAACCTGTCTCCCTATGCGTTGATTGGCTGCCTGGTTGTGGTTTATTTGGTGCTGGGCACTGCGTTAGACGGTATCAGCATGATTGTGTTGACAGCCGCCGTGGTGATGCCCATGGTACAAAAAGCCGGTTTTGATTTGGTATGGTTTGGCATATTTGTGATTTTGCTGGTGGAGATTGCAGAGGTTACACCGCCAGTAGGGTTTAACTTGTTTGTTTTGCAAAACATGACGGGCAAAGACAGTAATTTGATTGCCAAAGCGGCTATTCCCTTTTTCTTTTGTTTAGTCGTGTGCATCGCTTTGATCACCATCTTTCCGCAAATTGTGACCATCGTGCCTGACATGTTGATGGGCAAGCCCAAATGAAACATGCTAATGCGGTGCCTGCTGCCCACCTAGTGGTTGCTAGCGCATGCGTTGTGTTCCCAAGTTAAGGATTCACTATGAACACCCTACATTCGGTGGCTGCTATTACGGTCGCTCTGGGTAGCTGCGGCAGTGCTTGGAGCCAAGCCCCCGGTTCAGGTGCGGACTCTATTCCATTTGTAGTGGGCTCTTATGCCGATGCCTTGCGCATGCGGCAGCTGCAGCGTCCCGGCATAGAGCGTGCAGCGGCCATGCAAAACCTCAAGGTCTTGTATTCACAAAAACCCATCAGCACTGAGGCAGACTTTCGCGGTAGCCACATGCGCACCTACAACGCTAGCACGCTGCGTATTGCCGAGCTATTGGGTGCTAAACCTGTTGATGTGCCCATGGTAGAAGTTGCCAAAGCACTGGCCGAGGGCCGCATGGACAGCATGATCACATCGTCGGTTACGGGGGCCGAAAACAAAGTCTGGAGCCACATCAACAACTACTCCGAAATAAACGCTTGGGTAAAAAAATTCAGCCGTGAATGGGTGCGCTCAGTAAGTAACGACCCTAATGCCCTGTTCATCCCTTTTTATGCACAGTAAAGCTGCTAAGCGGTATTGTTAAATTTTGCACAACTTCTCAAAACTATGAGCCTCTCACACACCGCATCTCCCCGCTGGCAATTTTGGATCGACCGTGGCGGTACATTCACCGATGTGGTAGGCAAGCGCCCTGATGGCACGCTCGTTACCCATAAACTGCTTAGCGAAAACCCTGAGCAGTACAAAGATGCTGCAGTGGCGGGTATTCGCCATTTGCTGGGCCTTCAACCCGATCAAGCGGTTACGCCCGCGCTGGTGGAATGTGTGAAGATGGGCACCACGGTGGCCACCAACGCGCTGTTAGAGCGCAAGGGCGAGCCGACGCTGCTGGTAACGACCCAGGGTTTTCGGGACGCGCTGCGCATTGCCTACCAAAACCGCCCGCGTTTGTTTGACCGCCATATTGTGCTACCCGAACTGCTTTACAGCGCTGTTATTGAGGCCCATGAACGCATAGCTGCCGATGGTGGTGTAGTGCAGGCTTTAGACGAATCACTATTAAAAGCAGAGCTGCTTGTCCAGTATTGTCTTGGGCTGCGCTCGGTAGCGATTGTATTTATACACGGTTACCGCTATACCCAGCATGAGCTGGCAGCACGCCGCATTGCTATCGAGGTAGGTTTTACGCAGATCAGCGTCAGCCACACAACCAGTCCAATGATGAAGCTGATAAGCCGGGGCGACACCACCGTGGTGGATGCTTACTTGTCGCCTATTTTGCGCCGCTACGTCAACCAAGTGGCGGGCGATATGCCGGGTGTGAAAGTGTTTTTCATGCAGTCATCAGGCGGCCTAACGGATGCGCATGCCTTTCAAGGTAAAGATGCAATTTTGAGTGGCCCAGCAGGCGGTATTGTGGGCATGGCCCGCACTGCGCAACTGGCGGGCCACGATAAAGTAATTGGCTTTGACATGGGCGGTACCTCGACCGATGTAAGCCATTTTGCAGGCGAATTTGAGCGCGAGTTTGAAACGCAAGTTGCTGGTGTGCGCATGCGAGCACCAATGATGAGCATACACACCGTGGCGGCGGGTGGCGGGTCGCTGCTAGAGTTTGATGGGGCACGCTTTCGCGTAGGACCCCAAAGCGCAGGTGCCAACCCCGGCCCAGCCTGCTACCGGCGTGGCGGCAAGCTGGCCGTGACCGACGCCAACGTAATGCTAGGCAAAGTGCAGCCAAGGTACTTTCCAGCAGTATTTGGACCTAAAGCCGACGAAGCACTGAGCTACGAAGCTACGCTAGAAAAATTCAGTGACATGGCGGGCCGGGTAGGCCTGGCGCAAGGCAAGCAGGTCAAGGCAGAAGTCGTGGCTGAAGGCTTTATTAATATTGCCGTGCAGCAGATGGCCAATGCGATTAAAAAAATCTCTGTGGCCCGTGGTTACGATGTCACACGTTACACGCTGCAGTGCTTTGGCGGGGCGGGCGGGCAGCATGCTTGCCTGGTGGCCGACGCGCTGGGCATGACGCGCGTGCTGGTGCATCCGCTGGCAGGCGTGTTAAGTGCGTATGGCATGGGCTTGGCCGACCAAAATGTGATTCGAGAACAGGCGGTAGAGGCCCGTTTGACGCTGCAGGCTTTGGCGGATGTGCGCAATACACTGGCCGTGCTGGCCAGCGCAGCGCGTGCTGAGCTAGAGCGCCAGCAGGTGGCCCAAGGCGCGGTCACGGTGCACCAGCGCGTGCACGTTAAATACGAAGGCACAGACACTGCATTGGTTGTGCCTGTGGGCGATCTGGAGGCTATTCAAAATGCGTTTGAGCGTGCCTACCAGCAGCGCTTTGCTTTCTTGATGCAAGGCAAAGCTATGGTGGTGGAGGCGGTATCGGTAGAAGCCACTATTGGTGGCGATGCGCCCGTCGAGCCGAGCCACCCGCTGTACCCAGCGCGTGCGGTGCCTGCCCGCGAGACGGTGCGCATATACAGCGGCGGCCACTGGCATGATACTGCACTGGTAGTGCGGGGTGACATGCGCGCAGGCGACGTAGTGCCCGGCCCGGCCATCATTGCCGAGAAAAACGCTACCACCATAGTGGAACCCGGATGGGAAGCTAACCTGACCGTGCTAGACCATTTGGTGCTGGAGCGAAAAACCCAACGTGCCGTGACTTACGCAGCAGGCACCACTGCAGACCCGGTATTGCTAGAGGTGTTTAACAACCTTTTTATGAACATTGCCGAGCAAATGGGTTTGCAACTACAAAACACGGCGTACTCGGTCAACATCAAAGAGCGTTTGGACTTTAGCTGCGCGCTGTTTGATACCCAGGGTAATTTGATTGCCAATGCACCGCATATGCCAGTGCATTTGGGCAGCATGGGTGAGAGCATTAAAACTGTGATTCGCGAGAATGCAGCCACCATGCAGCCGGGTAACGTGTATGCGCTGAATGACCCCTACCACGGGGGTACACATTTGCCCGATGTAACCGTTATCACCCCTGTATACCTGGGTGATCAACCCGTTTTTTACGTAGGCTCACGCGGCCACCAAGCTGACATTGGCGGCACCACGCCCGGCTCGATGCCGCCGTTTTCTACCCGTATTGAAGAAGAGGGCGTGCAGATCAACAACTTCTTGCTGGTAGAGCGCGGCGTGCTGCGCGAGGCCGAGATGGTGGCACTGCTAGAAAGCGGGCAGTACCCCAGCCGCAATCCCTACCAAAACATGGCCGATCTCAAAGCGCAAATTGCCGCCAACGAGAAAGGCGTGCAGGAGCTGCGTAAAATGGTGGACACTTTCAGCCTAGATGTCGTGCAAGCCTACATGCGCCACGTGCAAGACAATGCAGAGGAGTCGGTGCGCCGCGTGATTACCCAGCTTAAAGATGGCCAGTTCACGCTACCCCTAGACAATGGCGCGCAAATAAAAGTGGCTATTCGTGTGAATGCTGCCCAGCGCACTGCAGAAATCGACTTTACCGGTACCTCGCCGCAGTTGCCCAATAACTTTAACGCACCCACTGCGGTGTGCATGGCTGCTGTGCTGTATGTGTTTCGCACCTTGGTAGATGACGATATTCCGCTGAATGCGGGTTGTCTTAAACCCCTCAAGGTCATCATTCCCGCAGGCAGCATGCTAAATCCCAACCCGCCTGCATCGGTGGTGGCGGGTAATGTGGAGACCTCTACCTGCATAACCAATGCACTTTACGGAGCACTGGGCGTGATGGCCGGTGGCCAGCCCACGATGAATAACTTTACCTTTGGCAACGAGCAGCACCAGTACTATGAAACCATTTCTGGCGGAAGCGGCGCGGGGGGCGAATGCAATGCGCAGGGTAAAGTTAACCAAGGGTTTAACGGAACATCCGTGGTGCAAGCGCACATGACCAACTCACGCATGACTGACCCCGAGGTGCTGGAATTTCGCTTTCCTGTACGTTTAGAAAGCTACGCCATACGCGCAGGTTCTGGTGGGGCAGGGCAGTACACCGGCGGCAACGGCGGCGTACGGCGCGTGAAGTTTTTAGAGAAAATGACGGCAAGTATCTTAAGCAATGGCCGCATACACCCTGCCTTCGGTATGGCCGGTGGCGCGCCTGGCGCGGTAGGCATCAACCGGGTAGTGCGCGCCGATGGCCACAGCGAGGAGCTTGGGCACATTGGCCAGGTAGAAATGCATGTTGGTGATGTGTTTGAAATTTACACTCCCGGTGGCGGTGGTTTTGGTGCATGTTGAGTAAAGGTTCTTGAAGGACTGCAGCGTTGATGTTAATTAAAAATAGCGTCTGTGTAGAACCAAAGTTAACCGTTTGCATTTAGGTACAAATAGGCCATCCCAGCCAAGTCATCCAAGCCCGAGTGGCCCGCGTTGTAATGGGGTCAGATTTACGGAGACCACCATGGCGATTTTTTATTTTCAGCGGTTTTTAGCCCAACGTGCCGCCCTGGCCATTGGCTTGGCCACTATGGCCAGCCTGGCCCACGCACAAACCGATGTTCAAGTGAGCGTGGGTGGCACCATCAAACCTGGCGTGTACGGCCGGGTAGTGGTGGGCGGCAGGCCACCCCCCGTGGTGATTTACCCTGCGCCGGTCATCATTGTTCAACCGCCAGTGGTGGTGCAACAAGCGCCCATTTACATGCATGTGCCGCCCGGCCACGCCAAAAAATGGTCTAAGCATTGCTACAAGTACAACGCTTGCAACCAGCCCGTGTATTTTGTGCAAAACGACTACCGTGGCTATGAAGGTTACGATAAGCATGGCGGCAAAAAAGGAAAGCACCGTGTCAAGCACGGAGACGACGATTAATTTGAACCGCGCCTGCATCCGCATCCACAACCGAGCAAGCTCTATTCCTGAAATAGCAGTGGTTACTGCTCACGCTCAGACGGGCGGACAAATTTTCGTGTAAACCCTAGTATCAAGAAAGTTTAAAAGTAATTACTATTAGTATTTGCTTATATTCAAATACTTGCATGTCTCAGCCCCTGTCCTTAATCGAAAGTGAAGACGCACAGCAGTCTGGCCGGGTGTTTGAATTGGCTGCTGAGTTGTTTACATTGCTGGGCACGCCCATGCGTTTGCGCATACTGAACGCGCTGTGCGAAGGCGAGAAGTCGGTATCGCAGGTGCTAGAAAAAATTAACACTACCCAGCCCAATTTAAGCCAGCATTTGGCTGTGATGTACCGCAGCGGCATATTGGCAAAACGCAAAGAAGGCACGCAGGTGATCTACCGCGTGCAAAGCGAAAAAGCCCTTACGTTATGCCGCAGCGTGTGCGCGCAAATCGCCATAGAGATGGACGACGCACCCCTGATGCCGGCGAGCGAACGCTTGCTGGTGCGGGCTTAGCCACTGTTTTTACCCAGATAGCACCAACCCATGCGCAACAACCGATTTTTGCAACCTGCGCCCGAGAATTTTTTAAGCCCAAGCCAAATTGCTTTTGTGCATGGTGGCCGGCGCGGCTTTATGGCGGGAGTTTTTAGTGCCGCTGTGACGGCTGCAGTGGCCGCCGCAGGAGGTGTGGGTTCGTCAAAAGCACGCGCTGCTGACGATACTAACATTGTCAACCTGCCCGGGCACACCAAGTCTTTGGGCCAAGGCGTGGCAGCACGCGGCTATGGCGTGCCCAGTGTGTACGAAAAGAATTTGCAACGCCGCGAAAGCCCAGGCCTTACGCGGGTGAGCCAAGCGGGTGTGAGCTTTGCGCCGCTGCAAGGTTTGTTCGGCATCATCACTCCCAGCGGGTTGCATTTTGAGCGGCACCACCAAGGCTGGTGGGACATTGAGCCTGACAAGCACCGGTTAATGGTTAATGGCAGCGACGAGACCCTGCTTAAAAAACCGATGGTATTTACCATGGACGATCTGATGCGCCTGCCCAGCGTATCGCGCATGCACTTTATCGAATGCGGAGCCAACACCGGCATGGAATGGGGCAATGTGGCGGTGCCCACCGTGCAGTACACCCACGGCATGCTCAGTTGCAGCGAATTTACCGGCGTGCCACTGAAAACTTTGCTTGACATGTGCGGCGCTGACTATCGACGCGGCAAGTTTGTACTGGCCGAAGGCGCTGATGGCTCTAGCATGACGCGCACCATACCCATGAGCCTGATCGACAGTGGCGAAGTGCTGGTAGCCTACGGCCAAAATGGTGAAATGCTGCGGCCTGAAAATGGCTACCCTCTGCGCCTGGTGGTGCCTGGTGTGCAAGGCGTGAGCTGGGTCAAGTACCTGCGCCGCATTGAACTGGGCGACATGCCGTATGCCACCAAAGACGAGACCATCCACTATGTTGATCTGCTGCCTGACGGCCAGCATCGCCAGTACACCAGTATCCAAGAGGTCAAGTCTGTTATCACCAGCCCCAGTGGTGGGCAGGTGCTGTTAGACCAAGGTTTTCACAACATTACAGGCCTCGCCTGGAGCGGGCGCGGCAAGGTGCGCAAAGTGGATGTATCGGTAGACGGTGGCCGCAATTGGCAAAGCGCCCGCTTAGACGGCGCAGTGCTAAGCAAATGCCTAACCCGCTTTAATTTTGACTGGCGCTGGGACGGTAAACCTGCTTTGCTGCTATCCCGTGCCGTGGACGAGACAGGGCACGTACAGTCCACTTATGCTGAGCTGCGCAAGGTGCGCGGCACGCGGTCGATTTACCACAACAACGCGATTCAAACCTGGCTGGTGAGCGAGAACGGCGAGGTGAAAAATGTTCAACTTTCTTAAATCGGATACCGAAGATTTTGGACGCGAAGTGCGCGAAGGTTTCGCGAAGGACGCGAAAGAAGACAAAAAGAAAACAAAGTGCAAAATCAATTCAAAAAATAAATTTAAATTTATAAAAGACGGATGCGCAGTAACTCAAGATGTTTCTTTGAATTTTTTTGGTATTTTCTTTTTTGCGCCCTTCGCGCAACCTTCGCGTCCGGCAGTTCGATTTTTAACCTTAGCCGCACTACTCACCCTGACAACGCTAGCCACAGCGCAAACCAAATTCGAAGGCATCGGAAAAACTGCCACAGCCAACGAAGTTAAAGCCTGGGACATTGATGTGCGGCCTGACTTTAAAGGCCTGCCTAAAGGCCAAGGCAGTGTGGCCCAGGGGGAGAAGCTGTGGGAGGCGCAGTGTGCCAGTTGCCATGGTAGTTTTGGCGAGAGCAATGAAGTGTTTACCCCGCTGGTAGGCTACACCACGGCCAAAGACGTTGCCAGTGGCAAAGTGGCCAGCCTGCAGCCAGATGGCGGCGCGCCTACCCGCACCAGCATGATGAAGGTATCCCAGCTGTCTACCCTATGGGACTACATTTCCCGTGCCATGCCGTGGACAGCGCCCAAGTCGCTCCAGCCCGACGACGTGTATGCGCTGACCGCCTACATGCTCAACCTGTCCAGTGTAGTGCCTGCCGACTTTACGTTGAACGACAAAAACATAGCCGAGACGCAAAAGCGCCTGCCCAATCGGTATGGCAAAACCACCGCACACGCCCTGTGGCCCGGCAAAGAACTGGGCGGCGGTAGCCGGCCTGATGTGCAGGGCAGCACCTGCCTGACCAACTGCGCCACTTCAGCGGCCGTGGCCAGCTTCATACCCGACTACGCCCGCGATGCCCACGGCAACTTGGCCGAACAGTCCCGCACGCTGGGTGGCTTGCGTGGTGCCCAAACTGTCAAATCAACCCCAGTTTCAAATCTAAATCAGCCTATAGCCCAAGGAAATGCTGCACAGACAGCTATTAAAAACGAAGCATCTACAGCTACCAATGCAACCCTGCTGTACAGCGCCGATGTGATGCCTGTACTGCAAAAGTACGCCTGCATCGCCTGCCACGCCATGGACAGCAAGCTGGTGGGCCCCAGCTTTAAAGACATTGTGGGCAAGCAAGGTGTACGCGCTGATGCGCAGGCGTATTTGGCAGGCAAAATCAAAGCAGGCGGCGCAGGTGTATACGGGCAAATTCCCATGCCAGCACAGAGCCTGGGCGAGGCTGATGCGGCCCAAGTGGCGCGTTGGCTGGTGCAAGGTGCGCAAAAATAAACCCCCCATGTTGGCTTAGGGAATCATCCAATGCACGCTGCACCATTATTTTTTACAATCCATCTAAATCATTGCAGGAGTTAACCAAATGGAACGTCGTCAATTCGTACAAAAATCAAGCGCCACCGCCCTAGCGCTGTCCGCTGTTGCGCTGGCCATGCCTGGCCTGAGCCACGCCCAGACATGGAATAAACCAGCTTTTGAGAGCAAAACCCTGCTCGATGCCGTCAAAGCCATGGGCGGCAGCGCGGCCCCTACCGAAAGCAAAGACATCAGCCTCACAGCCCCGGAAATTGCCGAAAACGGCAACGTGGTGCGCATCGGCGCGGCCACCACCAACGCAGCCATCACCCAGCTTGCCTTTGTGGTGGAAAAGAACCCCAACGCTCTCACGGCTGTGTTTGATGTGCTGCCAGGCACCGATGCCAACTTTGCCACCAATGTGAAGATGGGCCAGTCGTCTAACGTGTACGCGGTGGGCAAAATGGGCGATAAATTTGTTTATGCAGTGAAAGAAGTCAAAGTTACTTTGGGCGGCTGCGGCGGCTAAATTTTTCACACTACAACACCATTCAAAGGAAAAACCATGTCAGATCCCATGAGAATTCGCGCCCAGGCTGCAGGCGACAAAGTTACTGTGCGTGTGCTGGTTAGCCACGACATGGAAAGCGGCCAGCGCCGTGGCGCAGACGGCAAAATAGTTCCCGCCCACTTCATCCAAACCATCAACGCCACCCACAACGGCAAAACCGTTATGAGCGCCCAGTGGGGACCCGCAGTGTCAAAAAACCCATTCGTGCAGTTTAGCTTTAGTGGCGGCAAAGTGGGCGACAAAGTTACCGTGAACTGGGCTGATAACAAAGGCGATAAGCGCACGGACGAGGCGGCTATTACCTAAAGCTTGGATACGGAGATTTTTTTGCGACCTCTGAAATTTCTTCGCACCCACTGCGTCCGAAAATCTATCTCCATCCTTAAATTTATAAATAACAAAAAATTAGGAGACAATTTTGAAGCTAAATAGGCCTACCGCCCAAGGAAATGCAGCACACGCAGCTATTATTTTAATAGTACTGACCATGGTAAGCTTGGCAGCACATGCGCAGCCCAAGTCACCCCAAGATGCCATTAACGAATACCGCCAGAGCCTGCAAGATGGCAACCCTGCTGACCTCAACGCTGCCCGTGGTGAGGTTCTGTGGAAGGTCAAGCGCGGGCCGGGTAACCAAAGCCTGGAGGCCTGTGACCTGGGCTTAGGTGCTGGCAAAGTTAATGGCGCTGCGGCAGCGCTGCCTAGATTTTTTGCCGATGCGGGCAAGGTCATGGACGTTGAGAGCCGCTTGGTGCACTGTATGGTCACACTGCAAAGCGCCAAACCTGAGGACTTTACGGCGCGCACGGCATTCAGCGCCGAGGGTGCCAAGTCCACGCCCATTGAAGATTTGGTTGCCTATGTGTACGACGCATCGCGGGGCGTTACCGTCAAAGTACCGCAAGCGCATGCTGCCGAGAAAGCCGCTTATGCAAGGGGCCAGCAGGCTTTTTACTTCAAAGGCGGGCCCTACGACTTTAGCTGCGCCAGCTGCCATAGCGAAGACGGCAAACGCATTCGCCTGCAAGACCTGCCCAACCTGACCCAGCCTGGCCCGGCGCAGGCCGCGTTTGCCCAGTGGCCCGCCTACCGCGTAAGCCAAGGCGCAGTGCGCACCATGCAGTGGCGGCTGTATGACTGCTTTAGGCAGCAGCGCTTTCCTGAGCTGCAGTACCTTTCCCAAACCTCGGTGGATCTGATCGCCTTCATGGGGGTCAATGCCAACGGCGGCACGATGGCAGCCCCGGCCATTAAACGTTAAGCGCAGGGTAAAAATAATGAAAAAACACGCCATCGCCCAAGGAAATACTGCACAAGCAGCTATTAATTTAGTAGTACGCTTTCTAGCGCACGGCCGCGTGTTAGCAGTAACGGGTTTAGCGCTTAGCGCCAGTTTGCTGGCCAGCTGCAGCAGCTTGCCCAGCGCCGCTGATGCACTGGTGTCCATCAAAGGTAGCTTTGCTGAGCGCGGCATTGCAAAGCTAGACCGCTTAGACCAAACCGAAATCCAAAAAGTTTGCAGCGAGGCCAACGCCAGCGGCAAAGCCGTTCCCCAAGCCACCCGCGCGGCACTGGAGAAAACGCTTTACGACAGTATTCCGTACCCCGCAGACGGCAAGTTTGTAGGCGACTGGAAAGAGGGTGAAAAAATTGCCCAAAATGGGCGCGGCATGCAGTTTAGCGACGTAGCCGGTGTGCCCAACGGTGCCAATTGCTACGCTTGCCACCAAATCAGCCCTAGCGAGATCAGCTACGGCAACCAAGGGCCTTCGCTTTTAAAGTACGGCAGCATACGCGGTGTGAAAGACCCAGCGAGTGCTGAATCAGAAGCTATCGTTAAGTACACTTGGGCGCGTATTTGGAACACCCACAGCGTTAATTTGTGCAGCAACATGCCGCGCTTTGGTGATGCAGGTATTTTGACCAACGCGCAGATCAAGGACGTGATGGCACTGCTGCTATCGCCTGAGTCGCCGGTGAATAAATAATTTTTTTAAGACAGGACGCGAAGAACGCGAAGGTTGCGCGAAGGACGCGAAAGGAAGTCAAAAAAAGATTTTGATTAAAATCTAAAAAACCGAAACCGCAATGTTTTTTAGACCAATTTTATTTTTTCAATTTTTGGTATTCTTTCGCGTCCTTCGCGCAACCTTAGCGTCCTTCGCGTCCAGCAGTTCGGAAGCCCGGCCCCATGAACCTATCCCGCCGCGAATTTTCATCTATCCTCACAGCCGCCGCAGTAGCAGGCTTTCCGCTTGCGCGCGAAGCCAGTGCCCAAGAGGCTGCTGTGAACTACGATGTGCCTAGAACTGGCAATATTCATCTTCTGCACATGACCGACTGCCACGCGCAGTTGTTGCCTATTTACTTCCGCGAGCCCAGTTCCAACATGGGCATAGGCAGCATGACGGGAAAGGTGCCGCATTTGGTAGGCGAGCATTTGCTGAAATACGCCGCCATGCAGGCGGGAAGCCCACTGGCTTATGCACACACCTACCTTGACTTTGAACGTGCAGCCCGGCGCTACGGCAAAGTAGGCGGCTTTGCGCACCTGGCCACACTGGTTAAGCAGCTTAAAGCCAGCCGCCCCGGCGCCCTGCTGCTGGACGGTGGCGACACCTGGCAGGGCAGCGCCACCAGCCTGTGGACAGGTGCGCAAGACATGGTGGATGCGGCCAAGCTGCTGGGTGTAGACGTGATGACAGCGCACTGGGAGTTTACCTATGGCGAAGAGCGGGTTAAGCAGATTATTGAGAAAGACTTTGCACCGAGTGGCACTTTCAAAGGCATCGACTTCATTGCACAAAACGTCAAAACCAAAGACTTTGAAGACCCAGTGTTCAAGCCCTACGTTATTAAAGAAATGAACGGTGTGACGGTGGGCATTATCGGCCAAGCGTTTCCGTATACGCCCATTGCTAACCCTGGCTGGCAAGTGCCCAACTGGAGCTTTGGCATCCGCGAAAACGACCTGCAAAAGCAGGTGAATGAATGCAAAACCAAAGGCGCGCAAGCCATTGTGCTGCTCAGCCATAACGGCATGGATGTCGATTTAAAACTGGCAAGCCGAGTCACAGGCATTGACGCGATTTTGGGCGGCCACACGCACGATGGTGTTCCTGTACCCACGATGGTGAAAAACGCCAGCGGCCAAACGCTAGTAACCAATGCGGGTAGCAACGGCAAATTTCTCGGCGTGTTGGATATTGACGTCAAAGACAAAAAAGTAGTCGCCATCAATTACAAACTGCTGCCCGTGTTTGCTAACTATTTACCAGCGGACAAACCCATGCAACTGCTGATCGACAAAATCCGCTCACCGTTTAAAGCCAAGCTCGAAGAAACCTTGGCCACCACCGAAGGCTTGCTCTACCGCCGTGGCAACTTTAGCGGCACGTTTGACCAGCTGATCATCGACGCGCTGATGGATGTGCGCGGTGGGCAAATAGCCTTCTCACCGGGCTTTCGTTGGGGCACATCATTGCTGCCGGGCCAGGCCATCACACGCGAGCATGTGATGGACCAAACCGCCATTACCTATCCCTGGACCACGCTGAGCGATATGTCCGGCGAGACAATTAAAAACGTGCTGGAAGACGTGGCTGATAACCTGTTTAACCCCGACCCATACTACCAGCAAGGCGGCGACATGGTGCGCGTAGGCGGCATGCAGTACACGTGTGACCCAACAGCCAAAACCGGCCAACGGATCAGCAATATGCGCCTAGGCGGCAAGTTGCTAGAGGCAGACAAAACCTACAAAGTAGCAGGTTGGGCCCCCGTGCAAGAGATCAGCATAAACGCAGGGCCACCCGTCTGGGATGTAGTGGAAACCTACCTCAAAGCACAAAAAGTCATCAGGCCGGTGGTGTTGAATAACCCTAGCCTGCAAGGCATAGTGGGCAATCCTGGTTTGGCCTAAATATCGGCTATGCTGTAATCTTAAAGAATTACAGCGGAGCTACATTGAAATCAAATAAAAGATTTTCGGCGATTAATTTAATTTTTAGAACGCTAATTTTTACGCTGGCTCCAATAGCTGTGCTTTGCAGCCCATCAAGTAGCTTTGCGCAACCGTCTTTAGTTACGCCATTGCCAGCGAATGTGAAAATGGTGCAGACAGTAGAAGGTATTACTGAATACAAGCTACCTAATGGGTTTCGTATTTTGTTAGCTCCAGACTTAGCCAACGACCGAGTGACTGTAAACGTGACTTATATGGTGGGTTCCAGGCATGAAGGCTATGGCGAGACCGGCATGGCGCATCTGCTAGAGCATTTGATTTTCAAAGGATCACCTAAAACGCCAGACCCTAAAGTTGAATTTGCACGGCGCGGGTTTACCTACAACGGCACAACCAACGTAGACCGCACTAACTATTTTGCAACCTTCCAAAGCAGTCAAGAGTCATTAGATTGGTATTTAAACTGGCAAGCTGACGCGATGGTCAACAGTTTCATTGCTCGCAAAGATTTGGACAGTGAAATGACGGTTGTGCGTAATGAGTATGAGCGTGCTGAAAATGATCCCGTGCAAGCGCTGGTGGCACGCATGAGTTCTACAGCCTATATGTGGCACAACTATGGCAAGGGTACTGTAGGTGCCAAAAGCGATATAGAAAATATTGATATTACCAAGCTGCAAGCTTTTTACCGCCGTTTTTACAGGCCAGACAATGCAATGCTAACGATAGCAGGTAAATTTGATCCCGCAACTACACTTGCACGTACAGCGCTTGTATTCGGGGACTTAGAAGTGCCTAAAGTCGCTATTCCAGTTACCTACACCCTAGACGCAGCACAAGACGGGGAGCGCAGTGTGGTGGTTCGCAGACCATCATCCGTACAAACTATTATTAATGGCTACCACACCCCAGCGGTCTTACACCCAGACACTTTGCCCTTGGCAGTTTTGGGTTTAGTCTTGACTACACCGCCCAACGGGCGGCTTCACAAAGCACTGGTCGGAACCAAACTGGCGCAGTCTGTATTTGCCTCTCCTATGGCGCACCGAGAGGCGGGATACTTTCTGTACGGTGCTTTCCTGGGTGCCAACGATAATGCAGAAGAGCAAAAAAAATTACTGCTGGACACTGTGGAAAATGTTGCACAGCAAAATGTTACCCAAGAAGAATTTGAACGAGCTAAAACTGCTGTTATTAAAGCTTTCGAGTTGATTCTTGCGGATGCTTCTTTTACAGCTTTGATGGTTACAGAATCTGCTGCAATAGGCGATTGGCGTAATATTTTTGTTAACCGCGACCGCGCCGCTGAAGTAACTCTTGCAGATGTGAACCGTGTGGCCAAAACTTACTTTATTACGAGCAATCGAACGTCTGGGCACTTGGTGCCAACTGCCAACCCAGTCAGGGCACCAGAACCCAAACTGCCGGATGTGGCTGCGAGTGCGGGCAGAGTGGTATTCAAGACGCAGGGCGAATCCTCTGTTGAATTTGATTACGCGTTGGCCAATATACAAAAAAATAGCCAAATGACCGTGCTGCCACCTGATCTTCAGTTGGGCATATTGAGCAAACCTGTACGGGGCGATATGGTAAATATGCGGTTGCGGTTGAAATTCGGCGCATTAGACAGCTTGAAAAACCGCTCAGCTGCGGCATTAATGACAGCCAGTATGTTGGCGCGCGGTACGCCTAAATATTCTCAACAGCAAATTCAAGACGAGCTGGTTAAGCTAGGTGCCCTAGTATCATTCAATGGTGGCGTTCAAGGGGCAGAGGGCACGATTTTAGTGAAAAAAAATCAACTTGCTGCGACCATCGACTTAGCTTTACATTTACTCAAAGAATCCAATTTCCCAGCCAGCGATTTTGAGCAAATCAAGTCCCAAATGATTAAAAGCGTCCAAGGTCATTTGCAAGACAAAGCGACACAAGCCAATTTTGAATTTAACCGCTATGGCAATCCGTACAGCATAGAAGACCCGCGCTACAGCCACAGTTCTCAAGAGTGGCTAAATGAGCTTGTGGGGCTGACGCGGGAACAAGTTGTGGATTTCCACGCTAAATACTACGGTTCGCAGTTTGCCCAAGTGATAGTGATTGGTCCGGTGGACACTGCTGCAGTAAAGCACCAATTGGCTGAGCATTTGCAAAATTGGCGTGCTCCGCAAGCTTGGGAACGAATACCTAATCCTTGGGTGAAAAAAACGCCTGCACGATTGATTTATGACACACCTGATAAAACCAATGCATCGCTGCGCATCAGGTTGGAACTGCCATTGGCTCAGTGGGATGCGGAGTCTTGGCAGCTGCAGTTGGCAACACGCATATTTGGTGGTGGTGCGGGCTCACGGTTGTGGACAAGTTTGCGCGAGAAAAATGGGTTGAGCTATTCGGTTGGTGCAGTTTTCAACGGCAACAGGTACGAAAAAAATTCTAGTTGGGCAGTCGAGGCGGATGTGGCACCCGCTAATTTGGTAAGCGCCGAGGCGGCAATGCGCCAAGAGCTAGCTACATCGTTGGCCAACGGATTTACAGCGCATGAATTTGACCGCGCAAAAACACAATTTTTAGCAGACCGTGCAAGAAACCGCAGTGGTGACGAATATGTCGCCACAATTATGGGAGCTGTGCAAGAGTTCGGTCAAGAGTGGGATTTGCCTTTGAAAAACGATGCGCTTATTTCCAGCTTCACCTTGGAGCAGATTAACGCGGTGTGGCGCAAATATATCGATCCCACTAATTTAGTTTGGGGCGTGTTTGCAGACATGGCTAAAACCAAATAAATACTTCAGGCTATAATGAAAAACTTCGCATGTAATAACAAGCGATTACAGCACGGCGCGGGTAATTCCACTCGCGTACGCAAGTGTCCATGCAAGCACACCGTCCGTTTTACAGATTTTGTGCACAAGTGGTTGATTTTAAAGGAATTTTCTATGTTGACAGCAACCAAAGCCGAAGTCGTCAAGGCTAACGCCCGCAAAGCCGGTGACACCGGTAGTCCAGAAGTGCAAGTTGCACTGCTCACCGTCCGTATTAACGAGCTGGCCCCCCACTTTAAATTGCACGCCAAAGACCACCATGGTCGCCGTGGCCTGCTGCGTATGGTTAACAGCCGCAAAAGCTTGTTGTCTTACCTTAAGAACAAAGACGCTAGCCGTTATGTTGCGCTGATCGCCAAGCTAGGCCTACGTAAATAATCGGGCTATTTGCATTAAAACGCCTGAGTTAGTTCACTAGCTCAGGCGTTTTTTACTTCGGAGTTGGCAAAAGCAGAACTGAAGCTGTGTCATTCCAAAGGTGGTTTGCATTAAAAACCCTCTTTGGGATGGCATCGTGTTCTGGCCCCAGCGCTTCGACCCAGTGGTACAGGGAATGTACTTTTTCAAGTGAAATCTGCTTGTGGCCCAAGGAAATGCTGAACAAGCAGCTATCATAATAATAGTAGTAATTAAGGAAACACGATGAGTATTTTTAACAAAGTTACCAAGACCTTTCAGTGGGGCAAGCACACCGTCAAAATGGAAACTGGCGAGATCGCGCGCCAAGCGGGCGGCGCTGTGCTGCTGGACATGGACGGCACGGTAGTTTTAGCCACTGTAGTGGGCTCTAAGACCGCTAAAGCCGGTCAAGACTTCTTCCCATTGACAGTCGACTATCTTGAAAAAACTTACGCTGCAGGCAAGATTCCTGGCAGCTTTTTCAAGCGCGAATCCAAGCCCAGCGAATTTGAAACCTTGACCAGCCGCCTGATCGACCGCCCAATCCGCCCGCTGTTCCCCGAAGGTTTCTATAACGAAGTGCAAGTCGTCATCCACACTGTGTCGCTCAATCCTGACGTGATCGGTGACATCCCCGCACTCATCGCTACCAGCGCAGCCCTAGCAATCAGCGGTATCCCGTTTGCAGGCCCGATTGGCGCCGCGCGCGTGGCCTACATCAATGGCGAATATGTGCTGAATCCGAGCAACACCCAGTTGGCCGAGAGCCAGATGGACTTGATCGTGGCTGGCACCGAGGCCGCTGTGTTAATGGTCGAATCCGAAGCCAAGCAATTGGGCGAAGACCTGATGTTGGGCGGCATTGTGTTCGGTCACGAGCAAAGCAAAGTGGCTATCAACGCTATTCACGAACTGGTGCGCGATGCAGGCAAACCGGCTTGGGACTGGAAAGCCCCCGCCAAGGACGAGCCTTTGATCGCTAAAGTAGGCGGTTTTGCACAGGCCAAACTGGCCGCTGCTTACCAGCTGCGCAACAAGCAAGCCCGTACGCACGCATGCCGCACAGCCTATGCTGAAGTCATGGCTGATCTGAAGGCCTCTGGTACCGAGTTTGACAGCGTCAAAGTCGAGAGCATGCTGTTTGACATCGAAGCAGGTTTAGTACGTAGCCAAATTTTGGCAGGCGAGCCCCGCATCGACGGCCGCGATACCCGTACCGTGCGCCCGATTGAAATTCGCAACGGCGTGCTGCCACGCACCCACGGCTCTGCACTGTTCACACGCGGCGAGACACAGGCTCTGGTGGTCACCACCTTAGGCACCGACCGTGACGCACAGCGCATTGACGCATTGAGCGGTGAGTTCCATGACAGCTTCATCTTCCACTACAACATGCCTCCGTTCGCTACGGGCGAAACTGGCCGTGTAGGCACCCCCAAGCGCCGCGAAATTGGTCACGGCCGTTTGGCCAAGCGTGCGCTAGTAGCTGTGTTGCCCACCAAAGAAGAGTTTCCGTACACGCTGCGCGTGGTGTCTGAGATCACCGAGTCCAACGGTTCTAGCTCGATGGCATCGGTCTGCGGTGGCTGCCTGTCGATGATGGACGCCGGCGTACCCCTGAAGGCGCACGTCGCTGGTATCGCCATGGGTTTGATCAAAGACGGCAATCGTTTTGCCGTACTGACTGACATCTTGGGTGACGAAGACCACCTAGGCGATATGGACTTTAAAGTGGCTGGTACGACCAACGGCATTACCGCACTGCAAATGGACATCAAAATCCAAGGCATTACCAAAGAGATCATGCAAGTGGCACTGGCCCAGGCCAAAGAAGCGCGCATGCACATTTTGGAGAAAATGCAGTCCGCCATGGCCGTGTCCAATGTTGAAGTGAGCGACTTTGCGCCCAAACTGTTCACCATGAAGATCAACCCAGAGAAAATTCGTGATGTCATCGGCAAAGGCGGCGCAGTCATTCGCGCACTGACCGAAGAGACCGGTACGCAGATCAACATCAGCGACGAAGGCATTATCACCATTGCCTCCACCGACAGTGCCAAGGCCGAAGATGCCAAGCGCCGTATTTTGATGATCACTGCCGACGTAGAAATTGGCAAAGTGTACGAAGGCGCCATCACCAAGATTTTGGACTTCGGTGCCTTGGTCAATTTGCTGCCGGGCAAAGACGGCCTGCTGCACATCAGCCAGATCAGCAACGAGCGCATTAACAAAGTGACCGACGTGCTGCAAGAAGGCCAGATCGTGCGTGTCAAGGTGATGGAGCTGGACGAAAAAGGCCGCGTCAAGCTGTCGATGCGTGCGCTGCTGGAGCGTCCTGCACAGGACCAACAGCAGCAGTAATGTGACAACGCCCGTTTTGCCTGAGCCCTTCGACAAGCTTAGGATGAACGGCAAGTTGGGTAAACACCGATGAAAGCCGTTGAAATCACCTCCTTTGGCACGCCTGATGTGCTGCGACTGAGCACGCGCCCAGATGCAGTCGCGACTGTGGGCGAGATGTTGATCAAAGTCTCGGCCTCAGGCATTAACCGGCCCGATGTGTTGCAGCGCTCAGGGCTGTACCCCGTGCCGCCAGGTGCCTCAGATCTGCCGGGCCTGGAAGTAGCGGGCACTATTGTGGGTGGCGATGCTGCTGCGATGGCGGCCGGTGGCTTCAAGTTGGGCGACCGCGTCTGTGCGTTGGTTGCAGGCGGTGGCTACGCCGAGCTGTGCGCTGCGCCGGTAGGCCAATGTTTGCCAGTGCCCCAGGGTTTAAGCGATGTAGAAGCCGCCTGTTTGCCAGAGACATTCTTCACAGTTTGGAGTAATGTGTTTGACCGCGCGCGCTTGCAATCTGGCGAGATTTTGTTGGTGCAGGGCGGCAGCAGTGGCATTGGCGTGACGGCGATTCAGATGGCCAAAGCGCTGGGTAGCACGGTCATAGTCACAGCGGGCAGCGACGAAAAATGCGCTGCTTGTTTAGAGCTGGGTGCAGACCACGCCATCAATTACAAAACGCATGATTTTGTTGAAGAAATCAAGCGCATCACCGGGGCGGCTCCCGCTAGCGTAGGGCAGGGTGGTTTGCTGTCGAACGCCCCTGTGACAGGGGTAGACGTAATCCTGGATATGGTCGCTGGGGACTACGTGGCCCGCGAAATCGAATGCTTGGCTGAAGATGGCCGCTTAGTGATGATTGCCGTGCAAGGCGGGGTTAAAGCCGAATTCAACGCCGGCCTGGTGCTGCGCCGCCGCTTGCAGATCACTGGCTCCACACTGCGCCCGCGGTCTATTGCTTTCAAAACTGCTATCGCGCAGGCGCTGCGCAAAAACGTTTGGCCTTTGATCGAGGCTGGCAAGATTAAAACGGTGATCCACAGCGTATTTGCGCCGCACGACGCGGCAGCAGCCCATGTGCTGATGGAAACCAACCAGCACATCGGCAAAATCGTGCTGGACTGGAGTAAATCATGAAAAAACTCGTAGCAGGCAACTGGAAAATGAACGGCAGCCTAGCCGCCAACCAAGCTTTGGTTGAAGCTATTTTGCGTGGTGCACCATCGACGGTATGCGATGTGGCGCTGTGCGTGCCAGCGCCATATTTAGCCCAAATTTCAATGCATTTAAGTGCTGTCGCCCAAGGAAATGCTGCAAAGTCTGCTATTAATTTAGGATCTCAGGACATTTCTAGTAACGCCAGCGGCGCGTACACTGGTGAGGTTTCTGGTGCCATGCTCAAAGAATTTGGTGTGCGTTACGCCATCGTTGGCCATTCTGAACGCCGCCAATACCATGGCGAAACCGATGCGCTGGTGTCTTTGAAGACCAAGGCCGCTTTGGCCAGTGGCATTACCCCCATCGTGTGTGTAGGTGAGACCCTGGCTGAGCGCGAAGCAGGCCGCACGGAAGAAGTAGTCAAACGCCAGTTGGCCGCCGTGGTGCACGACAACGGCCACTGCATCAGCGAGATTGTGCTTGCCTACGAGCCTGTGTGGGCTATTGGCACAGGTAAAACCGCCACACCAGAGATGGCGCAGGCCGTGCACGCTGTGTTGCGCGCGCAACTCAAAGCTGCCAGCGCACACCCTGAGCGTGTCAAAATATTGTACGGCGGCAGCATGAATGCTGCCAACGCTGCCGAGCTGTTGGCGCAACCTGATATTGACGGCGGTTTGATTGGCGGGGCTTCCTTAA
>JAYSRE010000147.1:0-9216 GCA_043721235.1 Polaromonas sp.
GCAATGTCTTGCATGTCAAAGTCGCCTTGCAGCTCGGCCTCGGTCAGGCGGATAGCGATGTCGGGCGCGTTTTGCATGGCCATAGCTTGGGCGCAGATCATGGGCGCAACTTGCACCACCCACAGCGGCCACAGCGAGGTCAAAATCAGCGACGACTGCTCTTGCAGCGTAGACGGCAGCACCACAAAAATGGCCACCCCAGCAACCAAGCCCAGCACCACCAGAATGGGCAGCATTTGGCGTATCTCGTAGCTGCGCTCGCGCTGCATGATGCTGCGCGCCACCGGTATACGCCAGCAGGCGCGGTACCACCACAGCTCGCCCAGCGCGTACCAGCGCAGTTTGGCAGGGGTGAGCAGCAAAGAGTTAAGGCTTAAGCGCTCTAGCTTGCGTTCGCGCTTGAGGTCGCGGGCCTTGTTGCGCGGTGTGCTGCGGGGGGGATCGGTTTGGCTGGTGCCCATAGTGTGTGCTTTGTGCCTGCCGCTGACTTGGCCTTGTGCCAGCCTAGGGCGCGCGTCCGGTGGACAGTGTGCGTCCTGCGGCGGCGCTGCGCTGGGCCAGGTCGCCGTAGCGGGCCGCGCCTGCGCTGTCACCCAGTGCACTGCTGGCGCGCTGCATCAAGTCAAGGTCAAGGGCTACGCGGTCGGCAAAGCCTAAGTCTTGGTCAAGCTGCAGGGCTTGCTGTGCGTCCAGCAAGGCAGCCGCCGCTTGGCCTAGCGCAAGCTGGGCTTGGGCGCGCACACGCAGGGCGTTAGCGCGGTCGTTGCCAGTTTGCGCGCTGTTGCTGCCGCTTGGTTGTGCAACGCTCAAAGCGGCGCTGGCACTGGCTGCGGCGGCAGACGGGTTGTTGGCGGCCAGCTCGGTGCGGGCACGCAGCACCATGATGGCCGAGCGCTGGGCGCAGGTGTTGGCGCACAACTGCAGCGCACTTTGCACATGGGCTGCGGCGCGCGTTGCGTCACTGCCCAATGCCAGCGCAGCAGCGCGGCCGTGGGCGGTGGTTTGCACGTCCAGGCTCAGGCCATCGGTGTTTTGCAGCACGTTGGCCACCAGTTTTTGCGCATCACCCACCTGCCCGGCATCGCCTAGCGCGCGCGCTTGGCTCAGGCGGGCGCGGGCTTGCGGATCGGGCAAAGCCAAGGCTTCGTACACCAGTGCCGCCATAGCGTAGCTGGCCGCAGCGCTGGCAAAGTCGCCTGCAACAAACGCCTGGGCTGCGCGGCGCTCGGTGCTTTTGGCATTTTTAACGGCGGCATTGTCTTGCTTCACATCGGCCGAGCTTGCGCAACCGGCTATTAAAAGTGGCGCAATGAATGCCATGCACAGTGTGCGCAAAGGCCCTAACCGCTTGGCCAGCCCTGTGGGTTGCCTTAATTCGATTGATGCAGCGGGCAAAGTGGGCATCATTTGGCGGCCCCTGCAGGTGGGCCTTCAAAGCCGTCCAGGTTCAGGCTACCTTCTGCGGGCAGGGGCACCAAGTTTTTCAAGGGCCACGCGCGTTTAAGGCCATCGGTCATCTCGGCAGCGTCTTGCGCGGTGGTGCGCGCAGCACGTAGGGCCGGGGAAATGTCTTGCCGCGCGTCGCGCATAATTTGCTGCACGTCGGCTGAGCTTTGCTTGACGTTGTCACTGGCTTGCACGGCGTTGTCTAGCGTGGCCTTGGTTTTGCGGGTCAGTTGCGGCACATCTTGCTCAATGGTTTTTAGTGCACTGCGTGCGCTGTCGGCTGCAGCATTGGCCTGGGTAAGCACTTTTTGCATATCGCCCACCAGCGCTTTGCGGTCACCGTCCAGCTTGCCTGCTACGCTGGCTGCGGTGTTGCCCATGCGCTTGAACTCCAGGCTCATGGTTTCTAAATTGCCCAGCACGGTGCTGATGCTGGCGCGCACGTCTTTGCGCATTTCGCTGGCCTCCCCGGTGAGCTTTTTGGTGTCGTCCAAAATAGGCTCTACTTTGCCAATGGCAGCGGCCAGTTTTTCAATCGCCACTTTCACGGTGCCCATCACGTCTTCCAGCTCGTTACCGCTGTCCATGGGCAAGGTGGCCTCGGCCTCAATGCGTCTGCCCTCTAAGGCACCGGGCACGATGTCAATAAATTTGCCACTGATCGGGCCGTCGCGGCCAAACTTGGCGTTGGCACCTGCGCTGATGAGCTTGAGCCGCTCTTGCACCACGCGCATGCGCACTTTCACATTCAGGTTGGGTTCCAGGTCAATATTGTCGATCTCGCCGATCTTAAAACCCTTGAGCTTGACGGGTGTGCCCACCTGCACACCTACTGCGCCGGGCAGCACCACAAACAAGTGCGCCGTAGGCGTAAACCAGCCTTGGCGCCAGGCTGACAAGCCCATCAGCACCAAACCAGAAACCACCGCCAAGATGAGCCAGAAACGCCCAGGGTTACCGCGCGCCATTTCGGCCATGTCGTGGTCTAGCAGCGCTTGGGCTAGGTTGGGCGCATCCCTAGGCTCGGTAGCAGACGCTGGCGGTGGATTATCTGGCACAGTCATGGGCTAGAGGATAGCGTATCCCGCACGGCACTACGTGTCCAAATGAAAAAAGCGGCGGGTGGTGAAGTACTCACCCGCCGCCGCTTATATGGCGTGGCAGCAGGCTTAAGCGGCTTTGCGTGCCTGTGCTACCAAAAAGTCAACCACTTCCAGCGCACGCTGCATGGTTTGTGCCAGCGCGCCTGAGGTATAGAAGCGGCCCGCAATACCTAAAGCGGGCACACCGTCCACTTTGAATTCGTTTTGCAACTGGGTGGCTTTGCGTACTTTGGAGGCCACGCCAAATGAGTTGTACATGGCTTCAAACTTGGTTTTGTCCAGGCCCTGCTTTTCAGCCCAAGTAAGGATGGTGGCGGCCGTATTAAGAGCTTGCTTTTCTACATGGACGGCATAGAAAACTTTGCCGTGCAAAGCATCTACCTTGCCCATCGCCTCCAGGGTGTAGTACAGGCGCTGTTGCGGTTCAAAGCTGGGCTGAAAACTTACTGGTACGCGGCGCACAGACACGTCTTTAGGCTGCTTTTTGATCCATGCTTCAAGCTGCGGCTCAAACGCGTTGCAGTGCGAGCAGCTGTACCAAAAAAACTCTACCACTTCCACTTTACCTGCACCAGCCTCGGTAGCTACGCGTTTGTCGAGTGCCAAATAGTCGGTGCCTTCTTGGTAGCTGCGTGCAGCCTGCGCCTGGGCCAAAGGCGCGCTTGCCAGGGTTGCCATAGTGCCTGCCGCAGTGCCTGCCGCAGCCAAACCAATAGAAAAATCACGACGTAACATGTAGTTGACTCCAAAATAGCCGCACTGCGACTTTGCACTTAAAAAAACTAAACCGAAGACCCCTACTTACTGGGCATACCCACTGATTCTGGGCCTACTTAAAGGTTCCCGCCATCCATTGCCTTAGCGCTGCACCCGCACTAGCGCGGTGTCAAAACCGCTGCCATCGAGCTTGTCCTTGGCTTTCTCCGCATCGTCTTTGCTGCTAAATGGCCCTACCCGTACACGGTAGACCGTGCGGCCCGATTGTTCACGCTCAGTCACTTTGGCATCCATGCCCATCATGGCCAGCTTGGCACGCTGGCCCTCAGCGTCTTCAGCCGTGCGAAAAGCCCCCGCCTGTACTTGGTAAGTGAACGGGTCAGCACCGCCAGCGGTTGACCCGGCTGCGGGCGCGGGCAGCGTGGTTTTAGCTTTGGCCAAGTCGCCCAGCGGGTCGCCGCTGGCGGGCTGGGCTACCGAGGGCGCTGCTGGCGGTTTGGCTGCAGAAGTTGCCGCCTTGGCCAGGGCTGCGCTGGCTGCCGCTTTGGCAGCAGTAGCAGCAGCTTTGGCTGCCGAGGCGCTGAGTGCTGGGACTGGTGCGTCAGGCGCGGTGCCCACCGCGCCCGAAGCGGCTGGGTTGGGTTTGGCCGGGTTTTTACCGTACAGCGGGGCGTTGGGGTCCCAGTCTTTGTTTTTCTTGGTCTCGGCTGCGTCTTGCTCGGGCCCGGTACCGCGCGAGGTGGCTTTGTTGACGAAAGGCACGGGTACTTTGGTGACGTACACGGCCACCGCCAATGCTGCGCCCAAGCCTACCAGCACGCCGATGATGATGCCCAAAATCGTTCCGCCGCGCTGGGCCGAAATGAAAGAGCGTGGTTGCTTCAATTGCATGGTCATACCCTACATCTTAGTGGGTGCGGACACACCCAGCACGGCCAAGCCGTTGCGCAGCACCTGGGCTGTGGCGCTAACGAGCGCCAAACGGGCTTTTTTCACGGCCACGTCGTCTACCAAGATGCGCTCAGCATCGTAGTAGCTATGGTACTGGCTGGCCAGGTCGCGCAGATAAAAGGTCACATCGTGCGGGGCAAAGCCATGGGCGGCGTGGGTCAGCATGTCGGGGTATTTGGCCAGCACCAGCATGAGGGATTGGGCGGCGGGCGTGTTCAAGGGGCTCAAGTCCGCGTCTTTGAGCGTGGCCTCGTCGCCGCCGTCTTTGTCCTTCCACGCAGCCAATACCGAGCAAATGCGGGCATGGGCATATTGCACGTAGTACACCGGGTTGTCATTGTTTTTGGCCACAGCCAAGTTCACGTCAAACACGTATTCGGTGTCGGGCTTGCGGCTGAGCAGAAAGAAGCGCACAGCGTCTTTGCTGGTCCACTCGATCAAGTCGCGCAGCGTGACATAGCCGCCGGTGCGCTTGCTAATTTTGACTTCTTCGCCGTCTTTCATTACCCGCACCATGGTGTGCAGCACATAGTCGGGGTAGCCTGCGGCCACGCCCAAGCCTGCAGCCTGCAGGCCCGCGCGCACACGGGCAATGGTGCCGTGGTGGTCGGTGCCTTGGATGTTGATGGCGCGTGTGTAGCCGCGCTCCCATTTGGCCAAGTGGTAGGCTACATCGGGCACGAAGTAGGTGTACTGTGGGTCTGCCTTGGCTCCGTCCGCGTTATCTGGGGCTGACTTCCTCATTACGCGGTCTTTGTCATCGCCATAGTCGGTGCTTTTGAGCCACAGCGCGCCGCCCAGCTCGTAGGTTTTGCCTGCTTTGACCAGCAGGTCTACCGCCTTGTCTACGCGCCCGCTGGTGTACAAACTGCTCTCCAGGTAGTAGTTGTCAAACTTCACCTCAAAGGCTTGCAAGTCCAGGTCTTGCTCGTGGCGCAGGTAGGCCACGGCAAACTGGCGAATGCTGTCCAGGTCATCCACATCGCCACTGGCGGTAAAGCTGCGGTCGTCGGCCTGCACCGTCTTTTGGGCCAAAAAGTCTTGGGCAATGTCATTGATGTACTCGCCGTTGTAAAAGGCCTTGCTCTCGGGGTTGTCCACATCGGTGGGCCAGCAAGCATCGCCGGGCTTAAAGCCCTTGGCACGCAACTGGGTGGACTTAGCCAGGGTGGCAATCTGCACCCCCGCGTCGTTGTAGTAAAACTCGCGGTACACCTGCTGGCCCTGCGTGGCCCACAGGTTGCAAATGGAGTCGCCTAAAGCGGCTTGGCGACCATGGCCTACGTGCAGCGGACCTGTGGGGTTGGCGCTGACAAACTCCACCATCATCTTTTGGCCGGTTTCTTTTTGGTAGCCATAGCAGTTGCCCTGCGCAAGTACCTCGCGCACCACCTGCTGCTTGGCCTCGGGTTTTAAGCGAAAGTTGATAAACCCTGGCCCGGCTATCTCCACGGCTGCCACCCAGTGCGTAAACTGCGCATTTTTCAGCAGCTGCTCGCGCAATTGCTCTGCCACCGCACGCGAGTTTTGCTTTAAAGCCTTGGACAGTTGCATGGCCGCCGTGCAGGCAAAGTCGCCATGCTCAGCCACCTTGGGCGACTCCAGCGCCGCCCGCGCGCCCGCGCCGGGGCTCAATACTTCCAGTTCACTGGCCAGTGCGGCCAACAGGTCTTGTTTAACTATTTGCATAGGGAGATTTTACGGGGGATGCCATGGCAAAACCGGTCTATTGCACATGTAGCCTGGGCGCCTGGAACGGTGCATCACTCCATAGTCACTATTAATAGTGTAGCTTCTCCAACGGCATTCTATTGGCCTACAGCCTGTTTACCATCTTGAAATTGGCTTAAAAATACGATTTTTGCAAAGCAGAAAGCAATTTCTGCCGACTGCCGATGGGCATCTGCATAAGTTTGGTCTATTTTTGATCATTTTCAACATCACATTCTGCCTCCAGCCCAATGGAATATCGCGGGAACAGCTATTTAATTAGCATCGTTCAAGTTGTAACGAGCGCGCAATAAAGTCCGGTGCCACTTTGGTCTCAGGCACTTTCATCTCAAACCAATTGCGCACATTGGTCTCTAGCCCGATGCCGTGGATAGGGTTATAAAGCCCGGTTTAGTTAGACATGACGGCCCACTCTAAATGGGGCATGTCGCAAAGGTTTCCCAATTCACGTGAAAACAGGTACCCGAGTCCGTTTCAATGTACAGATCGTCACTGACCCAGAATGCTTTTTTAGCCTTGCCCAGTTTATTGGCCTCCAGAGTTTTGGGGTCAGTCGGCGCATAGGTAAACGGCTGTGGTATCGGGCCAATGTCCAGCCAGTATTTTCGATACCCGAACGCTCCGGTGAGAAACGATGTGAACTCAAATGATCTGGAAAAAACCCAACCCTGTCCATTTACAAAGTCATTGGTTGCGCGATCGTTGACATAATGAGATTCGCTTGTGATAGCACATCGATTCGTAACGCTACATGAGCGATCAATTCGCCCGCCTGACGGAATAGCCCAGTCTCCAGAAGGCTCTGAAAAGGCAGAGCAGCGCGCAGTGATAGAGGCTATTTCCAATGCAAATGGCCTAATTTTGCTCATTACTGCTCGATAGCATCTCTTGCTTAAGCTGAAATCAATGTAAGCATCGCCACGGTTACTGAAGCGCACGCTCTCGACCCCCTCGCCTGTAAAGTCAAAACCACCAGATGTGTCCAGTACACCCGACACACCCGCAGCTTTAAAAACGCGCCGAAAACTGGCAGAGGGAGTTTCAAGGTAATTATTTGTGAGCACTGTGTACGTCAAAGTATTTGCTGGGTTTTCAAAAAAATACTTCTGTTTTGTAGCGCCTAGGATACAAGGAGTATTCCAGGCGCACAGTGCAGTTGTTAACAAGCACGTGGCATTACCGTGAACGCCACAAGTTTGTGGCGGCTCGAACGCGACATCAATTGTCTTAAAGCTTAGCGTTTGCGATGAATTGATCATGATCGCATCGGCGCCCCAAAAGGGAGAAAACCCAGCAAGCGTTAATGTGTAATTTGTAGCGAAGCTTAATAAAAAAGCACTTGGAACGGTTACAGAGACCACCCCGGTGTCACTTAGGCTTGCAGGAAAAATCAACTTTCCTTTTGGCCCTTCGAGGGTAACTTTTGCACCGCTTATTTCTTCACCAAGTGAACCAGTGACAGCTGTGAGCGAAGCGGTACTGGTTTGCCCGTTTGAATAGCTGAAAGTTCGGGTAGGAAAATTACCATCGACATCGGAGAACCTAATCCGAAACTCGCCTGGATGCAACATCTGCACATTTTTAGGCAGAACAGTGATACCAATTTTGCACTGCGCTGGACTGGTGTACCCCAACGGTGCAAAAGTGCCGCTTCCGCAAGGGACAGTCACTGGCCCAGCGGGCGCTGTGGGGACTACAGGTGTAACAGCGGGCGGCGGATTGATTGCTACGGCAGGCGTTACTGAGGTTGGACTAGAATTACCTCCCCCCGCACGCAGCCATCAAACAAACCGTGACGATGGCAGTGAATAAATAGACCAATTTTGAATACATTGTTGTCCCCGTAATGATTAAGCAAGTGCGCAATAGCTTCTCGCCGCTCGTCATGTTGGATCAATCACTTTGATCGAGCGTGGAACTCAAATCGACAATGGCTTGCTAAATTATGACGCACATTTACACAATTGTGTAACTACGCTGTCATGGCCTCCAGTTTGGCAAGCGCCTCGTCCATTACTTCTGTCGGTACAGTTTCTATGCGTTTAGCACGCCTCGCCTGCCAGTCCAGCACGCGGCACTGGCTAACGACGGCTGCGCCTTGCGTTTGGGTGCCAGTGCCCATCAACGTGACAGCCCAACCCGCTACTCGCTCAAAACTACCTTGCGTAATAGGTGCAACCAGCGCACGCCCCAGGCGATTGAATTCTTGATTGGACAACACCAGCACGGGGCGGGTGCCTTGGATCTCAGTGCCCAAGGTGGGGTCTAGGCTGATCAGCAAAACATCCCCTTGCTTTGGCGTTTTACCAGCGGATTTGCGCACCGCCTCGGTCATAGTGCTTCTGTGCCCGCAGCAGGCATGTCTTGCCAGCTCTGCAAATCGGCAGGCATGGGCATTTTCAAGTTGCACTGTTTGTTAAGCTCGGCGGCAGTGTAGCTTTTGCGTGTGCGCTTGCGCGTGGGTTTGGCGCGCAAAACGATAGCATTGTCAGTGGCACGTTCTACCACGAGGGACTGGCCTATCGAGAAGTCCAAATCCCGCAGCAGCGCTGGCGGCAATGTGAGGCCCGCAGAATTGCCTAGTTTTCTGATGATTAATTCCATATGGCACCTGTAATGTCAAACATCGTATGACATTGTGCCACGAAATTGGCTTTCCCGGACGCGCAGTGCTAAGCGCTTAATGCCCGCTCAATAAAATCCGGTGCCACTTTGGTTTTGGGCACCTTGATGTCAAACCAGCTGCGCACATTGGTCTCCAGCCCGATGCCGTGCATGTAGTTGTACAGGGCTTTGTTCAGGGCGATGCCTAGTGCGTCGTGGTCTACGCCGGACGGGTCGATGAAGGCGATGTCGTTTTTGGCAAACTGGCCATCGGGCAGAGGAACCAACTTCACGCCGTAGTCTTGCGGGGCCATGCCTACGGGGGAGTGCACGGTGCAGGCAAAGCGGTGGAAGAAGCCGCTTTGGATGCAGCCTGCGGCAAACAGCTGGCGCACGTACTCTAGCGCGTCCACCGTGTCTTGCACAGTTTGGGTGGGAAAGCCGTACATCAGGTAGGCGTGCACCAAGATGCCTGCGTCGGAGAAGCCTTTGGTGACGCGGGCTACCTGCTCTACCGAGACACCTTTTTTCATGAGTTTGAGCAGGCGGTCAGAGGCGACTTCTAGCCCGCCGCTGATGGCGATGCAGCCGCTACTCTCCGCCGCGAGGCCGGCGGTCGCCCGTCATGATGCCGGCCGCGACGATCGCCGGCCAGACGCCGCGC
>JAYSRE010000148.1:0-9193 GCA_043721235.1 Polaromonas sp.
TCGCCGGGGGGCACCACGTCGCCGTGGGCGTTTAAGGCAATGGTTTTGCCGTGGCCCTCTTGGCCAGTGTCTGCACGGCTGTATTTGCGCCGCACGATCAAATTGGTGATGGACTGCATGCCGCAGTCGGCCAGCTCAGCGGCGCTGGGGCTGTGCTTTTCGGCTTCAAAACCAAAGTGGGCCAGCAGCTGGGCGGTGCGCTCGGCATGGGGGGCATTGTTACCGGGGGGCGTATCGGTGGGCACCTGGACCAGTGCTTGCAGAAAGGTAACTTCTTCACTGAAGTGCGCGTCCACCCAGGCGTCGATGTGTTCGTAAATAGTCATGGTGATGGCGGGGCTAAGTTATCGGCTAACTGGGTCAGTAACTGCTCAAAAGCGTCCGCGCACAGCTGCATGTCGTCGCTCGTGGTGCTCTCCAGTGGGTTGTGGCTGATGCCTGAGTTCTCGCCGCGTACAAACAGCATGGCTTGGGGCATGATTTCATGCAGCTTCATGGCATCGTGCCCCGCGCCACTGGGCATGCGGTGCACGGGCAGACCCAGGCTGCTAACGGCTTTTTCCCAGCGCGCTTGCCAAACCGCACTGCTGGGGGCTGCAGCGGCGCGCATGGTCTCCTCAAAGGTAAAGCGCAGGCCGCGTTTGTCGCAAATGCCTTCCAGCTGGGCTAGCACGTCGGCCACCAGTGCGTCACGCTGCGCGTCACCTGGCGCGCGCATGTCCAGGCTGAAGGTGCAGCGGCCTGGCACCACGTTGACCGAGCCGCCCGGCACCTGCAGCATGCCCATGGTGGCCACTGAGCAGCCGTGGGGGGACTGGTCGTCTTGCAGCGCACGCTGCTCAAGGTACAGCGACAGTTCGGCCACTGCGGCGGCGGCATCGCGCCGGCGGTTCATGGGTGTGGTGCCGGCGTGGCTGGCCATGCCAATCACCTCGCACTGCATGCGCACACTGCCATTGATGCTGGTAACCACGCCCAGCGGCAGGTTCAGCTCGTTTAACACAGGGCCTTGTTCAACGTGTACCTCTACAAAGCCTAGGTAGTCTTTTGGGTTGCGGGCAATGCCTGTAATGTGCTCTGGCTGCAGGCCGGCCTGCAGCATGGCGCTGCGCATGCTGGTGCCGTCGGCATCTGGCTGGTCTAGCCATGCAGGGTTAAACTGGCCAACCAACGCGCCAGAGGCTAAAAAGGTGGCCTTAAAGCGCTGGCCTTCTTCTTCGGCAAAGGCCACCACCTCCACACCAAACGGCAGCCGCTGGCCTGCGCGCTGCAGCTCGCGCACGCACAGCATGGGCGTGTAGATGCCCAAGCGGCCATCGTACTTGCCGGCGTTGCGCACCGTGTCGTAGTGGCTGCCAGTAAGCAAATATTTAAGCGTTTTAGGGCTGTCGCCCAAGGAAATGCTGCATGGATAGCTACTATTTTCGTAGCGACCCACCACGTTGCCTACGGCATCAATATGCACACTGTCAAAGCCGCAGGCCTGCATGTCGCGCGCTATCTGTGCTGCGCAGGCGCGGTGGGCCTCGGTAAGGTAAGTTACGCTGAGTTGGCCTTGTTCTTTAAAGCCAGGGTCGCTGTGCACTGCCAGGGCTTCTTGCCAGTCCCACAGCGTATTGCCCCATGCGGGCTGCATGCCCAGCTTGTCGTTTAAGCGAATTTCCGCAATCCGGTGAATTTGCCGCAGGCACTCTGGCAGTTCAAAGTCGGGGTGACCGTGCAGGCGGCGCTCAAATGTGGCGATGATCTGCTGCTTGCTCAAACCCGTGCCGCGCGGGCCGCGCACCGCCAATATAAAAGGCCAGCCAAATTTGGTGTTGTAGTCAGCGTTGAGCCGCTGGATGTGCGCAAACTCTGCTGGGCTGCAGTGCGTGAGGCCAGCGGTGCTTTGCTCGTGAGTGGATTCAGCCGTCAGCGACTGGGCCACCATGGCTTTGCCGGCCAGCTCGGGGTGGGCGCGCACCAAGGCCAATTGTGCAGCGCGGCTGGCCTGGCTTACCACCACGGTCAGCGCATTCTTTAGCGCTGCCAGCGAGGCAAAAGGCCGCTGGACAAGGGCCTGCTCGGCTATCCACAGTGAATGCTCGTACACGCCGTCCAGCAGCGCCAGCGCCTCGCCCGCAGGCGCGGCGTTCAGTTGCTGTAGTGTGATGCTCATGGCGCGGCTTTGTAGGGGTGCACGGCGCGCCAATGCTGGGCTATTTGCACACGCTGCGCCACCCACACATGGCTGTGCTTTTCAATATGGTCTAAAAACCGCTGCAGCGCTGTGATGCGCCCTGGCCGCCCGAGGATGCGGCAGTGCATGCCGATGCTCATCATCTTGGGGGCATTGAGCCCACTGGGGTCGCCTTCGGCGTAAAGCGTGTCAAAGCTGTCCTTCATGTACTGAAAAAACGGGTCAGCGTGCGAGTAGCCCTGCGGCAGGGCAAAGCGCATATCGTTGCAGTCTAGTGTGTAAGGCACGATAAGCTGGTGCGTATCGCTGCCATCAGTTTTGCGCACTTGCATCCAAAAAGGCAGGTCGTCGCCGTAGTAGTCGCTATCGTAGGCAAAGCCGCCGTAGTCGGCTACCAGGCGGCGGGTGTTGGGGCTGTCGCGGCCGGTGTACCAGCCCGCCCCATGCAGGTGGCGCAGTGCGCCGGGGCTTGTACCAGCGTTTTGGCCAGACAGTTTGAAAATTGTGGCCATCGCCAAGCCCATGTGTTCGCGCTCGGTGACCTCGTCAACGCTTTGGTAGCTGATCCACTTATGGCCGTGGCAGGCTATCTCGTGGCCTAGCTCCAGGAATGCAGCGGTTACCTCTGGGCTGCGCTGTAGCGCGCTGCTGACGCCAAACACCGTCAGCGGCAGTTGGCGTTTTTCAAACTCGCGCAAAATGCGCCACACCCCTGCACGCGCGCCGTACTCGTATATACCTTCCATGCTGATATGCCGGTCGGCATACGCAGGTGGGTTGAACATTTCGCTTAAAAACTGCTCGCTGCCTGCGTCGCCATGCAGCACGGAGTTTTCGCCGCCTTCTTCAAAGTTCAGTACAAACTGCACGGCTATGCGCGCGCCTGCAGGCCATTGCGCGTGCGGTGGTGTGCGGCCATAGCCTGCCAGGTCGCGCGGGTAGGGGGCGGTGCTGTTGTAGGCCATAAAGCATCCGGTTGGCTATGCGGCCAACGGGCTTTGCGCGGTGGCCAGATCGACCTGCAAAGTAGGCATAAAGCCGGAGTCCAACACCTTGGCTACATCGGCTGACGGGGGCGTGCGGTCAAAAGTCAGGTTGCTCACCACGTTAAGCAAATGCTCTTCCATCAAGCGCACGGCCAGTTTCTCGTCTTTGGCCACCATGGCGGCCACGATGCGCACGTGCTCTTGGTTAGAGTCTTGCGCGCCTTGCACACTTTGGTACATCAGGGTAATCAAGGCGCAGCGCGAGAGCAGGTCGCGTAGCATGCTCTCCAGCACAGTGTTGCCCAGCAGCTGTGCGATCAGCACATGAAAGCCGCCCAGCGCGTCTACCCTGCCGTGCGCATTGGTCTGGGCAACGGCGGCTTTCTCGGCCAGCAAATGGGCGCTGAGTGTGCGAATTTGCATGGGGGTAATTTGCCGTACAAACATGCGCGTCATTTCGGCCTCCAGCATGCGGCGTACTTCAAACACCTCTTGCGCTTCCTGCAGTGACGGCGCGGCCACAAAGGCCCCGCGTGCAGGTTCTATGGCCACCAAACGCTGCTGCTGCAACTGGTACAGCGCCTGGCGTACCAGCGTGCGCGACACACCAAAGTGGTCGGCCAGTTTTTGCTCTACCAGCTTGGCCCCCGGCTGCAGACGATGTTCTACGATGGCTTTGGACAGTGACTCTACGATGTGGGTGGTGGTGGATTCCATAGTACCTTAGTTTAATTTAAATTGTATACACTTCGGTGCACAATCGCAATGCCTTGGTTGACATGCTTTGGTTTTGGCCTTGTCATTTGCGCGTCATGGCCATGTCTTGCGGGCAAACCAAAATCTGCTGGTCATAATTAGCAATGCGAAGGCAACGCTGCCCTGCACACCAACGCACCCCCGCACTAAAGGAATGAGCTATGGGACTTTCTACCCACGTGTTAGACACCATGCACGGCTGCCCCGCAGCGGGCATGGCGGTTACTTTGTCGGCCATCGCCCAAGGCCAGGCCCAGGTGCTTAAGCAGCTCACCCTTAATGCCGATGGCCGCAACCCCGGCGGCATGCTGATCGACACTGCCGCGCTGCAAGCAGGCACCTACCGTTTGAGTTTTTCTGTGGCCGCGTACTACCGCAGCCAAGGCGTTGAATTGCCCGAGCCTGCGTTTTTAGACGTGGTGCATATTGATTTTGGCATGGCCCACACCGCGCAGCACTACCACGTGCCGCTGGTGTGCACACCGTGGAGCTATTCCACCTACCGAGGAAGCTAATTTTTATGCTAAATCGCCGTCAAGCCCAAGGAAATGCTGCACGAGTAGCTATTTCTTTAATAGCGTTCCCCAGTTGGAGCCTGGCCCAAATCAGCAGCGATAAAGCCATCAAAATCATCGTGCCATTTGCGCCCGGCGCTGGCACCGATGCAGTAGGGCGCCTGGTTGCGCAAAAGCTAGCGGACGTGTTAGGCCAGGCCGTAGTGGTAGACAACCGCAGCGGTGCCAGCGGCGCTATTGGTGCCAAATACGTGGCCGACGCAGCGCCCGATGGCCTGACCCTGCTGCTGGCCGCCGCCCCGTTTACCACCGTGCCTGCTGCCTTGCCCAGCGCTGGCTACGACCCCGTGCGCCAGTTTGCACCGGTGGGCATGATCGCCAGCGGCCCACTGGTATGGGCCGTGGCCAAAGACCTGCCTGTGAAAACCCTGGCCGATGTGTTGGCTTTGGCCAAAAGTAAACCCGGCGCGCTGAACTACGGCTCGGCAGGGGCGGGCGGCATTAACCACCTGGTGCTGGAGATGCTAAAAAACCGCAGCGGTACCTTTATCACCCACATTCCGTACCGCGGCATCGCCCCCGCCACCATGGACATGATCGGCGGGCAAATTCAGCTCATTACAGGCACCGTGCCCGCGCTGAACCCGTTTATCAAAGACGGCCGCATCAAAGCGTTGGCTGTTACCAGCGCCAAGCGCAGTCCCGCACTGCCCGACGTACCCAGCATGGCAGAAGCGGGCTACGCAGACTTTGACGTGCTGAACTACTTTGGCTTGGTGGCGCCCAAGGCCACACCCACCGCTGTGGTTGAGCGGCTCAACGCCGCGCTGGCCAAGGTAGTGGCCCTGCCCGACGTGCGCGCCCGCTTTGCCGCTGACGCGCTAGAACCCGCTACTGGCTCGCCAGCGCAGTTGGCCAGCTTTATTGCAAAAGACTATAGCGGCTGGCAGCGCGTGGTGGCCGCGCAGAACCTGAAAATTGACGCGGCCTAAATAGGGGCTCCTGCGTAACCGCGTACCTGGGTGTTGTCTTCAACCGAAGGGCGGCAGTCAGCACGCACCATACAAATACCAGATAAAGTAATAATCTGTTGAAAACCAATTTTTAAAGGCGCTTGCTATGCAAACCCAGGCTGTCAATGCCACGGAGTTTTCCTGTGGCTTGTCGAAGTTTTTAAACCATGTGCAATACAAGGGCTTGGTACTGGATGCAGGCTTGGGCGTTGAGGCATTTGTGAATGAACGCTAGCAGTTACTACCGGCAGCTTCTAGAAGCTCATGATGCGGTGTTTGTCACCATCGACAGTTTTGAAGGCTCCAGCCCGCGCGAGGTAGGTGCGTGGATGCTGGTGCAAGCCCACGCAGTGCAGGGCACCATTGGTGGGGGGCATTTAGAGTTTGAAGCCATTGCACTTGCCCGCACGCTGCTGGGCGGCGCTGGCCCCGACCCCAACACACAGCCTGGCACCCCAGCAGATACTTTGCGCCGCTACCCACTAGGCCCTGCGCTAGGCCAGTGCTGCGGCGGCGTGGTGCAGCTTAAGTTTGCTTTTATCGGGGCCGGTGATACTATCAAAATAGAAGCAGTATGTTCAGAAATTGCTTGGGCGAGAGGGCTAAATAGCTTAAAAATTGTCCTTTTTGGCGGCGGCCACGTAGGCACAGCATTGGCCAGCGTGCTGGGCACCTTGCCCTGCACGCTGCGCTGGGTTGACAGCCGCGATGAAATCTTTCCTGCCCAGCTGCCGCACAACGTGGTTGCTGAGCATTCAGACCCTGTGCAGGCAGCCGTCAGTGCCATTGCAGCAGGCAGCCACGTGCTGGTAATGAGCTTTAGCCACGCAGAAGACCTGGATATTATTGTGCAGTGCCTGCTGCGCCTGCGCAGCAAAAACGACCTGCCTTTTATCGGCCTGATTGGCAGCAAAACCAAATGGGCCAGCTTTCGCCAGCGCCTGACAGCGCGCGGCTTTAGCGCCGCAGAGATCGCCCGGGTGACCTGCCCCATCGGCACCCAAGGCATTGCAGGCAAAGAACCCGAGGTCATTGCCGTGAGCGTGGCAGCGCAGTTGCTGAGCTTGCGGGCAATTAATTAAGGGCTCCTGCATTGGTAGGCGGAGTCTGTACGGCGCTAATTTTCTAGCAATACCGCCATCCGCTGGGGCATCTTTTAGGTACCGGTACCGGTACCGGTGCCGTTACGGCGGGTGCTCTGGCTGCTCAAGTTCGTGCCAAAAGCCCTTATCTGTGTCATATTGGCGACATATTCCATCCGTTCTACGCCAAGCCGTCAAATTTGACAGGGTATCTGCCGCGCAGTTTGTAAATTTACGTAATATCCCGTAACTTGCACATAGTCCCCCTTCACCAGTAGTTCTAAGCACCTACTTTACCCAGTCCACGCCCATGTTCCCCGTTCCCCGTTCCCCGTTCCCCGTTCCCCGTTCCCCGTTCCAGCCTAAGAGCCTCTAGCCCCCTCAGAGTTGCACTCACCGCCAGCGCACTGGGCGCAGCCCTGTTGCTTGGCGGTTGCGGCACCCTCACTGGCATTCCCAGCCACGGCGGCGGCAAGCGCTTTGCGACTGAGCAGCGCCTGGTGTCTGCCAGCATCCGCTCGGCCCTTAAAGACATCGACCTGACCCCCCTGCGCGGTAAACGCGCCGCTATCGTGTTTGACCTGGTCCACGACGAAGGCGGCGGCTCCATGGAGGGCGGGCGTTTAAGCCTGCTCGGCTCCGTGGCACGCGGTATGGTCAGCAGCCCCGTCACCAACACCGCCAGCGCCTTCCAGGTTTTTAACTTGGTAGACAGTGGCAGCAACTACGCCAACAGCAGCTTTACCGGTGCCAGCAGCGCAGGTACCAGCTTCGTCAGCAGCGGCAGTGCCAACAGCCAGGGGGCCAACACCTTCAGCAACAGCGCCAGCGGCAATGCCAACACCACCAGCGCCAACAACTTTGCCAACACCAGCGCCACTACGGGCAGCGCCAACACCAGTAATAGCTTTGCCAACAGCAACAGCGGCAGTGCCAACAGCAACAGCGGCAGTGCCAACAGCACCAGCAGCGGTACCAATGCCACCACTGCCAGCGGCACCAGCGGCCAAACCGGTGCCAACACCCTGGCCGGTGCCAGCACCGGCAACGTAGCCGCCACTGGCACCAGCCCCTACGTGTCAAACAGCGCCAACAGCTTCACCCAGGACGGCACCAGCACCGGCGCCGCCAACTTTAGCAACACCAGCGCCGCCACCCTCAGTGGTGCCCAAACCAGCACCAATACCGGCAGTGCTAACGGCACCGGCAATGCCAGCCAAACCAGTGCCAGCACCGCCAGCGCCAGCGGCACCGGCGCAGGCACCCAAGCCACCAGCACCGCCAACACCGGCAGTGGCAGCGGCAACGCCAGCCAAGCCAGCACTAGCACGGGCAATGCCAACACCAACCAAAGCGGCCAATCCAACAGCAACAACGCCGCCACCGGCGGCAGCGACACCGCACGCCAGGTGGTAGCGGGCGCACCTGTCAATACCAGCGTGCAAACCAAAGGCTTCGACACCAAAGCCAGCGCCACCCTGAACTACAAAGGCCTGGGCGAATACCAAAACTTCAACGTCCCCAAGTCCGACGCCAGCCTGCTGATGGGCCTGGTGCGCAGCTACCTGCTGCTGTCCGGTATTACCCCCACCACCCCTACTGACAAAACCGCCGACGTCTTGCTGTACGTTACCGTGGACGTTTTTGGCATCGTGCGCAGCCGCACCGACCTGTACCTGTACAACCAAGAACACGTCAAAGCCGAAACCAGCTTTGAGATTACCGCCTACGACCGCGACGGCAAGCTCATTTTGGCCCCCACCAGCGCCAACCGCGAAGCCCATTACGCAGAGCACTACCTCCTGTGGGCCGGCCCCTTTAAAACCAGCGAACGGCTAGAAAAAGGCCAAGGCCTGCTGGTGGACTTTAGCGACGTGGCCGAGATCGCTGCGCAGCGCACGCTAGCTGCCGCTGCCGCGGCAAAAGCCAAAGCCAAAATGCCAAACTAAAACGCAAAACTAAAACGCAAAACTAAACCCAGCACAAAGTCCCCATGCCCACCCGCCACCCCAGCCCCGCGCCTGCCCCTCGGCCCACCCCCGCACCATGGCACCAGCCTGCTGTGGCCAGCCGCAAACCCAGCCAGTTGCTGGTGGCGCTGCTACTGGGCAGCACCCAGGCCAGCTGGGTAGCCCCAGCAGCCTTGGTCAGCCTGTTTGCACTCACACACCAGACCGCGCTAGCGCAAGATGGCGGCGGCGGTTCGGGCGGTGATGGTGGGGGCACTCCCAGCCCACCTTCGCCGTCACCAGAACCACCTTCGCCGTCACCAGAACCACCGTCCCCTGCGCCCGAGCCACCGGCACCTGCGCCCGAGCCACCCGCACCCGCACCCGAGCCACCCCCGCCGCCCCCACCCTCTGGGGGTGATGGCGATCCCAATTGCACTGGCTTTGGCTGCGGAACACCCACGCCCCCTGCGCCCCCGGCACCTGCGCCCGAGCCACCACCACCACCGCCACCGCCACCGCCACCGCCACCGCCACCGCCGCCAGAGCCTCCAGCACCACCGCCACCGCCACCGCCACCTGCGCCGCCAGCGGGGCCACCCGAGTCACCCGCCCCGCCGGGACCGCCCGCTCCTCCAGCACCGCCCGCTCCTCCAGCACCACCAGCACCACCAGCACCACCTGGGCCGCCACCACCGCCACCGCCACCACCA
>JAYSRE010000149.1:0-27602 GCA_043721235.1 Polaromonas sp.
GAGAGCTGGATTCGAACCAGCGTACTCGTAAGAGGGCAGATTTACAGTCTGCTGCCATTAACCACTCGGCCATCTCTCCACGGCGAACCTAGGATTATACTGTGAAATAGCTGCAAATGTCACTTTGGGAGCCCCAAATAGAAATGTCACGCTCCCATTCGTAGAACTGTCACCCTTGACTGGGATAAACGACAGAGGTACGGCGGATGATGCAAGAAGACAAAGCGCAATAGCGGGCAAAGAAGGCGACTGTATTGCACAAGGTGGACTCCAAGTCCAAGTCCAGTTGGACCTGGCTAACGACCAGCACGCCACCTTCCTTGGCCTGCTGCAAAAAGGGCTGCAGGAGTGCGGCCTCTTCTTGCAAGGTGAAGTTTTGTTTGCGCCTGCCGCCTCGGGCGGGCACACTGGCATCGCCAACGATTTTTCCTTGGATGAAGCGGTTGCGCTGCTTGGTGACCCAACAGACAGACAGGCCGGTGATTTGGGCGGTTTGCTCCAGGCTAATGGCAAACAGCAGCGGCAAAATGATCGCTTGGGCTTGACGAAGCTGCTCTAACGTTTGGGCTTGTGCAATAGCTTGAAGGGCCGGCTCTGCACATTGTTCGCCGCGTGCAACTCGGGCTATAGTGGACTTTTAGAACTTTAATTCTATTGTTATGGCATTGTTGAACAGGAAACAGAATCAGCCCGTGTTGGCGAACTAAAAAACACCTAAATTCGTTAAACCTCGCGCTAAAGTGCAAATTTCGCACGGTTTTACGCATTCGGGTTACTACGGGTGCATAATTCGTTTCCCGGCCCTTTGGGTTGCGACTACCTCTTGTCCATGAACCGTCTTGCTGCCATATTGCCCCCTGCACAAGTGCAGGTGGGAATCGATGCCACCAGTAAAAAGCGCGCTTTTGAAGAAGCTGGCCTGCTGTTTGAAAACCTGCATGGTTTGTCGCGCGCCTTGGTGACCGATAGTTTGTTTGCTCGTGAGCGCCTAGGCTCTACTGGTTTGGGTCACGGCGTGGCCATTCCGCATGGCCGCATCAAGGGCCTCAAAGCGCCTATGGCAGCAGTGTTTCGCCTGTCCCAGCCGATTGGCTTTGACGCGCCCGACGAGCAAAGCGTGGGCTTGCTGATCTTTTTGCTGGTGCCCGAAGCAGCGACCCAAAAGCATCTGGAAATTTTGTCTGAGATTGCCGAACTGCTCAGTGATGCTGTGTTGCGTGAAAAAATCAAAGCCGCTGACCAAGCCAACGTGCTGCACGGCCTGATTGCCCATTGGCAGTCGGCCACGGTGGGTTTGGCGGCTGCAGTTTAACCCGCAGCGGGCGCGCAGCACCGCGCGCGCACCAGATGTAGCGCCGTACAACACAAACAGCGCAATTTGGTCTGGTCAAGCTAAGATGCACTACCTCTTGTAACGCGCCACCCTCCCATGAAACCTTCTGTTATTAGCGCTGACGTGCTGTTTGAAGACCACCGCGAGCGCCTGCGCTGGGAATGGGTGGCTGGGCTGAGCGCGTCTGAGCGCCGGTTTGACGAGGTTGCTGTGCGCGCCGCCCGCTCAGGCTCTGACCTGGTAGGTCACCTTAACTACATTCACCCCTACCGTGTGCAGGTGCTGGGCGAGCGTGAAGTAGCCTACCTCACCAATGCCAGTGCCGAGGACTGCGCGCGCCGGGTGGCCCGCATCGTCACATTAGAGCCCCCCGTGCTCATCATTGCCGACGGCCAAGTTCCGCCCGATATGCTGCTGTCGCTGTGCGAGCGGGCCCAGATACCCGCGTTCCAAACCCACGAATCAGCAGCTTTTGTGATCGACGTGCTGCGCGCCTATTTGTCGCGCCATTTTGCCGACCGCCACACCATGCATGGCGTGTTCATGGACATTTTGGGCCTGGGGGTGATGATTACTGGCGAGTCTGGCTTGGGCAAAAGCGAGCTGGGTTTAGAGCTGATCTCGCGCGGCAACGGCCTGGTGGCCGACGATGCGGTCGATTTGTTTCGCATTAACCAAACCGCCATCGAGGGCCGTTGCCCCGAGCTGCTGCAAAACTTGCTGGAACTGCGCGGCATTGGCCTGCTGGACATTCGCGCTATTTTTGGCGAGACCGCTGTGCGCCGCAAAATGCGCCTCAAGCTCATCGTACATCTGGTGCGCCGCCAAACCATGGAGCGCGAGTACGAGCGCATCCCCTACGAGCCCCTGAGCCAAGACGTGCTGGGCATTCCCATTCGCAAGGTAGTGATCCAAGTAGAAGCCGGCCGCAACATCGCTGTGCTGGTAGAAGCAGCGGTGCGCAATACCATTTTGCAGCTGCGCGGCATCAATACCTTTGACGATTTTGTCGAGCGCCAACGCAAGGCCATGGACAATCCGCCGGTCACGCGGTATTAAAGTGTGGGCTGGTACCCTTGGCTTTTGTACAAGACCAGGCCGGCGGCGCTACTTCAGCTACGCGGCTGTCCCCCATGCCGGCCTAGGGCCAGCGACTCCTCCTTTATGCCGCTACGCTGAACTAGCACCGCTGCCCTGGTCTTGGGAAGGTGGCGGGTGCTCCGAAGCTACTGATTTGCTTTGGCGGCGTGGTTTGCGTTGCATGCCTTTGCAGACTCCTGCGCTAGACTGTCATAGCACGCTCGCCTCAAGTGCCGCTCGGACCTCTGGACCAGCGGTACGGTACTGGTGCTGAAGTCGTCTGCTGCAAAGCATCGCGCGGGAGCACGCCACGAGGAACGCTAACGCTCCCGCGCCAACTGCCAGTGAAATGGAAAATCTAAGCGGGGTGGCCATAGTTTTAACGCTTCGGTTCAACGGCGGGCCGCGCAGCGGACTGTCTGCTGCCCAAGCTGTTGTGCAAGTCCGATGAGAATTCCTTCAGGACTCCGGATGTAGCAGAGCAGGTAGACGTTTTCGTAATTGACAACTTCATCTACCAACGTCGCACCGAGCTTGCTGAGCCGGGCGAGGGTGTCGTCGATGTCATCGACAGTGAACATTACGCGCATGTATCCTAGAGAGTTAACGGGAGCTGAGCGGTGATCGGACGCGATGGTAGGGGCTTCGAAGCGCGAGAGCTCGATGCGGCTGTGACCGTCAGGGGTGCACATCATTGCGATCTCCACGCGCTGGCCGCGCACTCCGGTGACGCGTCCAGCCCATTCACCTTCGATGGGCATGCAGCCTTCGAGGATAAGTCCAAGCTCGGTGAAGAACTCAATGGCGGCATCGATGTCTTCCACCACGATGCCGACGTTGTCCATGCGCTTGACCGTCACGATATCTCCTTGGTGTCAACGTAATGTATACCGCAGAATGGTTTCCGTGATGTTCACTGGTTGTATGCGCGGGTATAAAATTCCTGTGAAACCCGGTAAGGCACCTGCTGTAGTGCGCGCCGTATGCACCAAACCACAATGGGCATCCACACCAATCTGGACTTTCATGCCTACATACCACAGGCACTGCTAGTCTGTCAGCCAGCTGCAAACTGCTGGGAAAAGAGCCTGAGACAATAGGGTGGTGTTTCAAGTCTTGCTGGTCACCTTTCCGTTCTTTGTGCTTGTGTTGTTGGGCTACCTGGCGACGCGGCGCGGTTTGCTGCCGCAGGAGGCTATTGCGGGGCTGAACACCTTTGTGCTGTATTTTGCCTTGCCCTGCATGCTGTACCGCTTTGGGGCCAGTACGCCGATTGCGCAGTTGCTGAGCGCATCTACATTTTTTGTCTACCTGCTGTGCGCCTTGACCATGGTGGCGTTTACCGTGGCCACCACGCTAGGGCCGCGCATTGACTGGAACAATGCCGCTTTTGGCGCGCTGGTGGCCGCGTTTCCCAATACAGGGTTTATGGGCGTGCCGCTTTTGGTAGCGCTTTTGGGTGCGCAGGCGGCGGGCCCTGCCATAGTGACCATCGTGGTAGACATGCTAGTCACCACCTCGCTGTGCATTGCGCTGTCACGCCTGGACACTGCGGGCAAAGGCGCAGGCAGTGCAGGGGCCAGGACGGCGCTTAAAAACGCTCTTAAAGGTGTGCTGTCTAACCCCATGCCATGGTCGATTGTGGCGGGCGCACTGTCGTCTTACTTTGCCTTTGTACCGTTCAAACCGGTGATGCAAACCATCCACCTGCTGGCCGATGCCGCGTCCCCCGTAGCGCTGTTCACCATTGGCGCAGTGCTGGCACGCAGCCAAATGACCAGTAAGGATGCCACACCCTTGGTGGACTATGTGCCCGTAGCCTTGAAAAAACTCATTTTGCACCCGCTGCTGGTGCTGCTGGTGGGCAGTTCAGCCATCTCCTTGGGCGTGCCGCTAGACCGGTTTAGCCTGACGGTGATGGTGCTGGTAGCTGCGCTGCCCAGTGCGTCTAATGTGTCGCTGCTGGCAGAAAAGTTTGGCGCAGACAATGGGCGTATCGCGCGCATTATTTTGGTGTCTACCGCGCTGGCATTCTTTACTTTTTCTGCGGCGGTGCATTGGATGACCGGGCGCTAAGCAGTGGACTGATCCCCTGCAAGACATAGTGACCACGGTGCGTGCAGCCTTTCAAGGCTTTAAGCGGTACGGCTCGTCAAAATCAACAAAATCATGCTCAGCCAAGGCCTGCGCTGTCCACTGCGCTACGCCCTGTGTGGCATGCATGCGGGTTGCGTAGACGTTAACTACAGGGTTCTGGCTCAGTGCGTAGGTGGTAAAGCGCATGCACACGGGCGCAAAGTAAGCGTCGGCGATGGTGAATTGTGTGCCGAATAAAAATGGCCCGCCATGCTGGGCTAAAAGTTCGGTAAAGATAGTCTCAATGCGCGCTACGTCAGCTTGCACGCCAGGCTTATCGCGCAAAACCAAAGCACCTATGTCCGGTAGGCTGGCTTCGATGTTCATGGGGCAGGCCCCGCGCAGCGCGGTAAAGCCGCTGTGCATTTCGGCGCAGATGCTGCGTGCGCGGGCGCGCTGGGCTGCGTCTTGGGGCCAGAGCTTTTTGTCGGGGTATTTTTCGACCAGGTATTCGGCAATGGCCAGTGTGTCCCACACCACCAAGCCGCCAGCAACATCGCCATCCACCAAGCAGGGCACTTTGCCTACCGGGCTGATTTTGCCAATCGCCTGCCGAAACGCTGAGTCTGCCGCAAATGAATCAAAGCGCAACATCACTTCGTCAAACGCAATGCCCGCCTGTGTTAGCAGCACCCAGGGGCGCATGGACCAGGAAGAGTAGTTTTTGTTGCCAATGTACAGCTTCATGGGGTCGTCCGATCTAGGAGAAAAATAAACTAGACCATCATCTTGCCACAGCATGGTTTGCCCATTGATGCTAAAAACTGCACTTATTCTTGCGCACTGTGCAAGCGCTTGGGTATGGGCATGGGCCTACCTAAGCCCGGCACCGCTTAACTCAGCGAGGCGTTCTTGCGGTACCGGTCTAGCGTGCGCGCAGCGCCCACATAGGTAGGTGCAATCGCGCGCAGACTGCTGGGTGCAATACCCAGGTCGGCCAGCGTAGCCTGTTGGCCGCTGGCAATGTTAGGCACCTGCATGGACAGCAGGTTGTCGCGGCTCATCAGTGGCTCGCCGGGCAGGTGCTCCATCACCCACGCCTGCACTTTGGCCAGCGCTGCAGGCAGCGGCACAACAGGGCGCCGCGCACCCACGCACTGGCCTGCAATGGCAAACAAATCGCGCAAGCTCAGCACGTCAGGCCCGCAGGCCTCCCAAACCGCTGTCTTCTGGGCCACTTTTGAAGGTGTTTTAGCCCTATCTCCCAAGGAAATAGGGCATAACCAGCTATTATTTTGGTAGTACGTATCGGTGCTTAAATTAACCACGGCCTGGGCCACATCTTCTACCCATACGGGCTGAAATTGGGTGTCGGCCCCCGCCAGCGGCACCACGGGTGCCAAGCGCTGCAGACTGGCAAACACATTAAGCAACTTGTCCCCAGCGCCAAACACCACACTGGGCCGCAGCAGGGCCACGGCCAGGTTACTCTTCACCCAAACTTGCTCACCCCGCGCCTTGCTGCGCTGGTAGGCCGATGGCGCATCCAGCGCAGCGCCCAAGGCGCTGACGTGCACCACCCGCTGCAGCCCCACGGCTTGGCAGGCCGCTGCTATTGTGCGCGGCAGTTCCACATGCACCTGCTCAAACCGCTGCTCGCTGCCGTGCAGCACCGCCACCAGGTTAATCAGCAGGTCATGCCCCGCTACCGCGCTGGCCAGTTGGGCAGGGCTGTGTACATCGCACGGCAGCAAGGTCAGGCGCGGCAGCATTTGCAAATGCTTGGCACTGCTGACACGGCGGGTGGGCACCGTAATGCTGTGGCCCGCTTGAGCGAGCTTCTCGCACACATGGCTGCCTATAAAACCTGAACCACCTAGTACTATTATTTTCATAGCTAACTATTCAACATTTCCTTGGGCGATAGCCTAGTTTGGCACCTAAACTGCACTAAAAACAAAAACAGGCTCGAACTTAAGGCAAGTAGGCCGTCACCTCGCTGTGCTGCGACATGGGCTGCAGTTCTTGCACTTTACCATCTTGCAGTATCACCACACGCTGCGCCCCGGCAATCGTCTCAGGGCGGTGCGCCACAATCACGCGTGTTATCTGCATACTGGCCAGCGCCTGGGTTACCCGCTGTTCGTTGGCAATGTCCAGGTGGCTGGTGGCTTCGTCCAGCGCCAGCACTTTGGGCTGCTTGTACAGCGCCCGCGCCAGCAGCACCCGCTGCTTTTGCCCACCACTGAGCGACGAGCCCATGTCACCCACCAGCGTTTGGTAGCCCATCGGCATACGCACAATGTCGCCGTGCACCGCCGCCTGCTGCGCGCAGGCCTCAATGCGTGCCATGTCGCGCTGCACGTCAAAAAAGCAAATGTTGTCGGCAATGCTGCCCGCCAGCAACGTGTCTTCCTGCATCACCGTGCCAATCAGTTTGCGGTAGTTGTGCAGCCCCAGCTGGCGCACGGGCAGGCCGCCGTACAGCACCTCGCCCTCTACAGGCATACGCAGCCCCAGAATGACTTTAAGCAAGGTCGTTTTGCCACAGCCGCTGGGGCCGACGATAGCCACGCTCTGCCCAGGTTCCAAAACCAGCGAGGTGTCTTTCAGTATCCAAGGCTCCCCCTCACCGTACCTAAAGCTCACATTGCGCAGTTCAATACGGGGCTGCAAGTGGCCCAGGCTGTTGTCGGGCACGCTGTCTTTCTCAGGCTCTGCCAGCGCAATATCGGCCAGCCGCTCAGCATGCAGCCCCAGCATTTTGATGTCTACCGCAAAGTCAATCAACGCTGTCATGCGGCTGGTAAGCTGGCCTTTGTAGCTGATAAAGGCAAACAGCATACCAATGGTAAATACTGCCTGTCCTTGTGTGGAGGCTAGCGTGCTGGTGTGCATCACCAGAGCGGCACCCAGCCACAGCACGGCCAAGTTTTCAACGCCAAAGATAAAGGTGTTGGCCGTGCTAAATGCAATGCCCATCTTGGCCGTGCGCACATCGCGGTTTTGCACTTCAATCAACAGGTTTTGCCAGCGGGCACGGCGTTCTTGCTCGCGGCCAAACAGCTTGAGTGGCACGATAGCCCGCAGGCTTTCCAAAAAGTGGGTGTTCTCCCGCGCCGCCACCACCAGCCGCTGTGCGCTGGCATCCCTGAACGGCCGGTAGGCCGCCCAGCGCAGCAGCCCATACGCCGCCACAGCGCTAACCACCACCGCCGTCAGCGCGGGCGAATACAGCAGCATCATGCCCAGCGCTGCCAGGCTCATCAGGCCGTCCAGCACCGCCTCTATCACACTGGTGGTCAGCGTACGCTGAATTGCACCCACCGAACCAAAGCGCGACACAATATCGCCCAAGTGCCGCTTTTCAAAATAATCGACCGGCAGTTTAATCAGGTGGCCAAACACATTGCCAGCCCACTGCAGGCTGAGCGACATGCCCAGCGTCATCACCATCCAGCTGCGCGCCAAGCCCAGCAGGGTCTGCACCAGCAGCAGCAGCGCAAACCCCATCACCAGCACCGTGAGCAAGTCACGGTCATAGGTGGCCACCGCGTCGTCTACCACCAGCTGGTTAAGCAGTGGCGCGGCAATAGCAAACACCTGCAGGGCCAGTGCCACACCAAATATTTGCAGCAAAGCCCTTTTGAGCCCCAGCACCTTACCCGTCAACGCAGACAGCGCTACCTTTTTACGCTGGTCAGTCGCTTCAAACTCTGCATTGGGTGTAAGCTCTAGCGCCACACCGGTAAAGTGCTTAGACACCTCACCCAGTTTGAGCCGCCGCTCGCCCACCGCAGGGTCAAGCACCACCACATGCCCACGCGCCACCTTGGTCAGCACCACAAAGTGGTTCAGGTTCCAATGCAAAATGCAGGGCAACTGCAGTTGCGCCAGCTCGTCAATGTCTAGCCGCAGTGGGCGGCTGCTAAAGTTAAGCGCCGCCGCATGGCCCATAAGCTGATTTAGCGTGGCACCCTTGAGCGAGACGGAAAAACGTTGGCGCAAATCTGCCAGATCGACAGACAAACCATGCGCGCCGGTCACCATAGCAAGGCATGCCAGCGCGCATTCGCTGGACTCTGATTGAAGAATGGGGCGCATGAAGTGTATGAAGCAATTAAAAAATTTGAAATACCAGAAAAATTCTCGGCTTTATCTTTTTTGTTTTAGGTTATGTTGACTGTTCAATAGTCGTTCGGTTTTAAAGGGCCGTCATATAGCTTTGACTTTAAAGTGGTAAGTGGTTGCCAGCAATAAAATGCTCATCAAAATAAATATGACCGATGAAGACCATTTCAAACCCACACTGTCAGCGCTTATTGCTAAGTACAGCCAAAAAAGTTGATTCGGCAATGTAAAAGACAGGCTTAGCCAAATTGCGAAGAAGCGGCTCGACCGGATAAATACTAAATAGGCCAACCTTGATACTATGAGCGCAGGTAGGCAATTACCAATGATGGTTAAAACATTGCTAATTGACGTGCCGTAAGGCGCCAAGGTTCCAAGTACTGAGGTACCCGCGCCTGAAGTTATAGCAAAGAAGATGCCTACGAACGAAAAGAACAAACCAACCAGGCTTATGACGCTTGCCAACACCACGCTCTTGGCCACTGACAATAGTTGATTTGCCTTGTTCATTTAGATTCAATTAGATTTCAATAATGTTATGAACGGATTAAAACTACACCAAACGCTAATAAATTATTTAGAAAATGTGCTGCACACATAAAAGTGGCTGACATAGAGATGGATGTTTTTTCACGAAGCACAAGGTACAAATCAGTCAGGACAAGAAAAATCCATGAGGTTGCAAAAAAATTGATGGGTGCTAATGTGGCGTGCAATGCACCCCAAATAAGTGCAGACAAAGTCAATATCAGCATCCTATTTTTTATCCATCGTTTGCCCAGCTCAATCAAAACCACTGCAACCGCAGTCTCTGCTAGTGGACTTACCACCGCGACGTTAATAAGTCCTGTGTAAAGCTCAGCAAAGTTTTTAAACACCACATTAGGGAAAACAAAATTTAATTTCAGCTGAATTAACCCAATTAATCCGATCGCGCCAGTAAAACAGGCTGCGCCTGCGGTAGCAGGATAAATCACAAGATTTAAGGCGGATATTTTTCGTCCCGCTGCAGCGTGAATGTCCGCAACTGTCAAAGGAATAATTCTTTCATCTTTATGCAGGAGAAAAAAATGTCCCCAGATAAATAAAAAGCAACTGGAAGCCCAAACTCCTAGCAATAAACCCAGTGTGGCAGCTTCCACGAATGGGTATTTAATTAACTGATCCGCCAGTGAGTCGATACCGGGCAGTTTGTGCAAACTGTCGAACTTGCCCATATAAAACGCGCAACCAACTGCTAAAGTTAAAAATGCAATATTGCAAATTAATTTAGATTTCATAATAGGTAACTAAATTTCCAGACTGTTTTATCAACGGACTACATATTTGCAAGCCAGTAAAACTTAGCTATTCACCCAAAAGCTTGTCGCCAGAAATTAGCCTCTTTGCCAAAACATATTGCATCGTCTTTTTGTACTCACATTCCACAATTGCATCTTCATCAAATGAGTAAATTTGGGCATCTGGCATGGCCAGCAAAAAAGGTGAATGCGTGGCTATGACAAACTGTGCGCCACCAGCGGCCAGCTCGCGCATGCGCAGCATGATCGCAATTTGGCTGGTTAACGACAGCCCAGCCTCAGGCTCGTCTAAAAGATACAAACCGCTGCAGTTAAACCTGTGCAACACCAGTGCCAAGATAGATTCACCGCGGGACTGCACATGCAGCGATTGCCCGCCGTAACTATCGCGAATAAAAGGCGAGGCGGCTGGTTCGGCATCTAGCCGGTCAATTTCGGAGGCAAAGTTATAAAAGCTTTCTGATCGAAAGAAAAAACTGCTGCTGGTAATGGGCTTGCTGCGGGCCAAGCGCAAATGTTCATGCAGGCAAGAATGCGTATTGCGGGTAGAAAAGCCAAAATTCTTTGATCCACCTTCAGCGTTAAAACCCAGGCTGACCGCCATCGCCTCCAGCAAGGTTGATTTACCTTTGCCGTTCTCGCCAATGAAGAAGGTCACTTGTTTGTTGAAAAATAACTTTTTTAAATTTTTTACCCAAACTAAGTTAAACGGATACACCTCCAAGAGGTCATTGCTGGGTAGTTTTAACTCGATGCTGCTCAATATTGGGGGCATTTATTTTTATTGAAATTTTAGTGAAGAATGATCACGGTTTAATTTCATAAATACGTTTGATATCTGTATGGCCGCTAGCCTTTAGTAATTCCAATAATCCTTTGTCGCCAACTACGTGACCTATGCCCACCACGATGCTGGCGGGCGGGCCTTTGGTTTCGAGTAACTTAGTAAGTTTAGGCATCCAATTGAGGTTGCGTGGATGATTTATGCATTCAGTAGCTGTTTTCATAAACAGCGATGATGAAAACTCATTAACCAATGCGTTCAGATCATTATCAAAAAAAATTTTTTGTGTTTTCATTGCGTCTGTTTCTTCATAAGGAACAATAGATGTCAGCTGCTCAATTCCAGCTTGAAGGATTAATTCGGTTTTATCTTTAGAGTAGCAATTTTTTCGCCAGCTAGTATCCACTGCCGAAGTATCTTCAATATATAAAATTTTCTTTTCTTTGGACTGGTTGTCCATAATTTCAAGCACGTCAGCTAGCCCAATGTAAAAGCGAAAATTTGGATTTAATTTCTTACGCCGCATATCAATCAATATGCCTAAATTTCCATTCACGTTAAAAGGATCTGCAGTATCAAGCTCGGTAACAAATTTACTGTGCAATGCGATTTTTTCTGCTTCGGTTTTCTTACTTAATTCTAAAATCAGTATCTTTGATTCCGTTACGATTTTTTGCCAAATTTCTTTCGAAACCATGCTGGATAATAAAGTTGTGCTGGTTTTAGATTCTATTTGTCTAGGCTCTTTATACACAAGCGCAGACACCTTGTATGCTGCTTCACCTAATGAATAATCAATATTAAGATCTGAATTACTACTGAAGCTGTGTTGTTCCCCTAGTAAGTAAAGCGTTCGATTAGCGCTACTGACTTGCCATGCCCATGCAGACGGATAGGCTTTTTGTAATGACTGTGAACCAACAAAATTACTGCTAAATATTATTCCTAAAAAAATCATGGATGGCTTCATGTAAGAAGCATAGATTCGAGGGTTATTTTTTTTCAACATGGTAGCCGATGTCTAAATATTTTTGAAAATAAAATTCAAGCTGTTTTTTCGTTTTTCAGTTTCAAAATTACAAAAATGAGTGCAGCAGTGATCACTAAAAAATTAATTCCAGATGTCCATTGCAGCTCCATGAATATTGACGTGATTGACAAATAAATCCAGAAAATTTGAATCGGAATAACAAAAAATAAGCATGCCCAAATGGAGCGTATTCTAGTAAGCCCAAAAACGCCGTAGGTTAAAAGCGAAATGAGAATCATGGGTATGGATGTCCCAATTATGCTGAGCACAGAACTTGATGTTGTGCCATAGGTAGCCGCAGTACCTAATACTGAAGTACCGGCACCTACCGTAATGGAGAAGAAAAGTGCAATAAAGGCCGAGACCAATGCAAAGAAACCTTTTATAGCCTCAATGAAAATTCTCTTCAGCAGTGATTTCAGTTGTATAAACTCGGCCATTTAAATTACTCTTGGTTATGTTTAATCGTAACTAATAGTCCCACCAGAGGCGATGACGGAACGCTCAAAAGCAGACATATTCCGTTTTTCATACATTGGAGTTTTATATTGCCAGTTTACATAATTGTCGACAGCCTTGTAACATGCAGGCCCAGCTTCACCAGCTAATGTTTGCATGGTGTTGTTACCAAAAATACTTGCTGTACTAGTAAGCCCAGTGCCAAGTGCATTGCAAGCATCGTAGCCCTTCTCGCGCGCCTTACACGACGCATCTGTATCAGCTGATGTGCATCCCGCACCACCCTCGGGCCCATCACCACCGCTGATGGAAAAACAATCCTCAGTCTTTAAAACTCTCATAGTTAACTCCACTTAAAAAATCACCGTATCGGACGGCAGGCCGTTTTTTACTCCACCTTGCTGCCGCCGCGGTTCGGTTTGAGGTCTGAGTTGAAAACTTGTGCATTGGCGCGGGCGGCTAGCAGGGGCTCTAGCGCCCACTCCCATACTTTGCGGCGCTCTTGCAGTACGTCGGCTTCCAGCGTCATGCCGGGTTTTAGCGCGATGGTGTCGCCGTAGCTGCGGATGGACTGGGCGTCTAGCGTGACGCTGATGCGGTAGAGCGCTTCGTTGCTGCCGTTTTGTGCCATCAGCTGCGCTGCCAGGTTGGGCGGCAGCTCGTTGCTGGCAAAGGGGGTGCTTGAGACGGCCGTGATGCTGCCGCTGTGCAGGCCAAACTTTTGGTAGGGGTAGGCGGCGTAGCGCAGGTAGACGGTTTGGCCTGTTTTTAAAAAACCTGCGGTGCGGCTGGGTGCAAACAGGTGGGCTTCTACGGCAATGGGCTGGTTGCCTTGCACGGGCACCAGGGTGGCGATGGTTTGGCCGGCCTGCACGGCCTGGCCTTGGCGCACATGCAGTGCGGTCACTTTGTAGCCTGTGGCTGTGGCTGTGGCTGTGGCACTGGTTGTGCCGTTGATTGCACTATGGGTATGGCTGGCAGCCGCGCTAGGCGCGGTGATGACGGTGCTTTTGCGGGTGGCGTTTTCGCTGGATTCTTGGGCCAGGGTGGACTGGTTGCGGTCGATTTGGGCTGAGTCGGTGGCCAGCTGGTTCTTCAGCGCTGCGCGTTCGCCCGCTAGCGCCTGGCTGTCTTGCTGCAGTGCTAAGCGGCTGCGCTCTAGGCTTTGCTGGCGTGCGGTAGCGTCGATCAGCTCTTCCTGTTTGGCCTGCAGCTGTACGTCAGACATAAAGCCTTCTTGTGCCAGCTGGGTGTAGCGCGCTACGCTTTTTTGGGCCAGTGCTACGCGGCTGCGCTGCAGGCTGAGTTCTTCTTCGGTTTGGCGGGCTTGTAGGGCCAAAGTGTGGATGCGGTCGGTTAGCACTTGCTGGCGCTCGCTGGCTTGCAGCTGGCGCAGGGCGCGTTCGTTGCTCAGGCTTTCTAGTCGCAGTGCTATTTGCTGGGCCGCCAGCAGGCTGGGCTCGCCTACTTCGGGTTTACCCCCCCCCCCCCGCAGCATTTGGCAGATTGCTTTGGCGCTCGGTATTGACGATGGCCAGCACGGCGCCGCCTTGTACGGTGGCCCCTTCGGCCATGCGCAAATCGCCCAGTACGCCTGCGGCGGGGGCCACAATGTTCAGCGCACCGCCTTGCGCCACCAGCAGGCCGCTCACTTTGCTTTTGCGGTTGGCCTCGCCCCAGGCTGCAAACGCTACAAATAAGCCCGCTATGGCCAAAGCGGCCAGTGTAATGGTGCTAAAACTTAGCGGCCTGGCAATACGCACCACACCCAGCCATTGGGCTGATTGGGCTTCTTGTACCTCTTGGCGAAATAACGACAATGTGTTTCTACCTGATATTGCAACTAAACATAACTACGCGTATGTTAATGAGTTGCCCAGAAAAGTCAGTTAGATTTTGTAATACTCACGGTAAATATACCGGGTGTAAATAAACACTTTGTCACTCGCTAATCGATGGATGCTTTGCACACGCCCACCAGCCAGTACACCTTAAGGCAAGTCCTTATTCACCTCCGGCGCAGCCCCGTCGCGGGGGCCTACCAGGCCTAGGCGGGCTTTGAGGCTTTGGGGTTGGCCGGTGAGGATGGCGGCGTACAGGGTGGTGTTGGAGAGCACTTTTTTCACGTAGTCGCGGGTTTCGGCAAAGGGGATGTTTTCGGCCCAGGCGGCGGCTTCCAGGGTGGGGCCCCCAGCTTGCCCTCGCCAGACTCTGGGCCGGCCGGGGCCAGCGTTGTAGGCGGCAGCGGCCAGGGGCATGGAGCCGGCAAAGTCGTCTAGCGCCAGCTTGAGGTAGGCAGTGCCGATGGTGATGTTGGTGTCGCGGTTGTTGATTTGGTCGGCGGTAAAGCCTTCCAGGCCGATCTTTTTGGCGGTCCAGCGGGCGGTGGCGGGCATCACCTGCATCAGGCCCGATGCGCCCACGCCAGAGCGTGCGTCCATGATGAAGCGGCTTTCTTGGCGAATCAGGCCGTACACGTAGGCGGGGTCCAGGCCGATGTCTTTGCTGCGCTTGACCACCGCGTCTTTGAACGGCATGGGAAAGCGCTGGTCGGTGTCCATGGCTTCTCGCGTGCGCTCGCTGGTGTTAATGCAGCGGTCCCACACCTGCCTTTCGCAGGCAAAGTCGGCGGCGGCCAGCAGCTCGCGCTCGGCCATGCCGCCGCGTGTGTGCAGGTTGGTGGTGTAGTTCCACTCGCGCACGCCCTCGGTGCGCAGGCCGATGGCGATGGCGTACAGCGCACGGTTCAGGCCGGCGTTTAAGCGGGCGGCTTCTTTCTCAGCGGCGGTTACGGGCACGGGGCGCGGCGGGGCGGTGATCTTCTGGCCCAGCTCTTCGAGTGCCAGCATTTCATAAAAACCGCGTGGGGAGGCAATGCCTTCTAGCAGGGCTTGGGCTTCGGCCAGCTCGGGGCGCAGCACTGCTGTGGGTGTGCCGCCCGCGGGTGTGTTGATGACGGTGGTGGGTTTACCTGCCACCATATTTTTCAGCGCACGGGCTTTCCAATAGGCAAAGGCGGGGTCTTTGCGGCCCTCGTCGGTCATGTCGCTCACCGCCGCAATGACCACGGGCCAGCCCTTGGCCACCTCGGTGGCGCGCAGGGCGGTGCGCATTTTCCAGCCTAGCAGGTCGTCGCTTAAATGCTCGTTGCGGGCTTTGGCAAAGTAGTCGCCTGCCTCGGCAGACAAGTTCAGCGCGGCTTGCTTGCCTATCACGCCCCAGGCCCAGCTGCGCTCTTCAACCGACAAAAAGCCTGACCATTTGGCCTCTAGCAGATGGGCCGCACTCTCAGGGCTGCTGCTGGCCAGCTTAATCAGCGCCAGCGTAATCAGCTCTTTGCGCCCAGTGCTAAAGGCCGCTACTTTGCCGGTGAGGTATTTAGACGGGCTGGCGTTGATGTCGCTTACCAAGTTGGCCACTTCGGGCGCAACAATTTGCACTGCGTTAGCCGCCGCACGGGGGCGGTTGGCCTCCATGCTGACGCGGGCCTCGCGCCAGATGTCTAATGCGCTGAGTTTTTTGTCGCTGTAGTAGCGGTCTGCCGCCTGGGTGCAGCCGTCGTCTGCGTCCTTGATGCCGTACCAGTTGCGGCGCACTTCGTCGGCCATTTCTTTGGTGGTATTGCCGCTGCGGATGGACTCGACCATCAGCGCAATGCAGCGCACTTCTTTGTCGTCTTGCATGCGGTACTTGGGCACCTCGGCAGCAAAGCTGGCGTAGTCACGGCGTTTGCCCAGCTGCAGCAGCCAGTCGTTGCGCAGGCGGTCTTCATGGTAGGTGCCTGGGTAGCGGGCCAGCATGTCTTGCACGTCTTGCGCGCTGGCTTCTTCCAGGCGGGCTTTGAGCTCCCAGTAGGCGGCTTGGGGTTCTAGCGCATGGCCACGGGCTTGGGGCAGCAGGGCCGTAAGGCGGGCTTTGTCGCCGCGTTTGAAAGCCTGGCCCATCGCTAGGATCAGTTCATCACCGCGCGGGCTAGACGCCCCTGCGTTTTGGGCGAATACGCTGGGCGAGAGCGAAAACGTGGCTAAACATGCCAGAATGAGCGAGGAGAGAGTGTGATTCATAGGTCGTATTAAACAGGGCATCCCCCGATTATGGACAAAACTGAAATTCGCAGACGTTTAGTCGATGAGCGCCTGAACCTGCCCGACCGCCTGGCGCGCGCCGAACGGCTGCAGCGCGCCATGCGCATTTGGCTGGTGGGCCGCCCCGATGTGGTCATTGGCGCCTACTGGCCCATCAAAGGCGAGTTTGACCCGCTGCCCGCGCTGTACCGCTGGCAAGAAGACGCGGCGCTAAATATGGGTTTTGGTTCGGGCTCGGGCTCGGGTTTTGGCAGCTTACAAACCCCATTTTTAGACACAAAAGACCCTATCGCCCAAGGAAATGCTGCGCAAGCAGCTATTAACTTTGTAGCATCTGTCACGGGCAGTGCACAACCCGCCAGCACCGGGGGCAGCACCTCACCGCGCAAAATTGGCCTGCCCGTGGTAGACAAGCTAAGCAAAACCCTCACCTTCTACGCCTGGTACCCCGGTTGCCCTATGGAAGAAGACGCTTACAACATCCCCAAGCCCAAAGACACTGAAATTGTGGTACCCACCCTGCTGTTTGTGCCCTGCGTAGGCTTTGGCCCCGGCGGTTACAGGTTAGGCTACGGCGGCGGCTTTTACGACCGCACTTTGGCCGCCCTGCTGCCCAAGCCCGTCACCGTGGGCCTAGCCTACGCACACGCCTACGTACCAGCGTTTACGCCCGAGCCGCACGATGTACCGCTGGCGGCTATTTTGACGGACGAGGGGCAGGCGTATCCGTGAAGCTGTCCAAAAGGCAATTTATGGCCACCGGTTTAGGCGCTGCATTTGCCAGTGCGGCTGCAGCGGTGATGTATGCACAACAGAACGACCCACTGCCGCCTTTGGCTTTACCGACCCTAGACCCCAGTCGGCTGCTGCGGGTGGTTTATGGCCACAACCCCCGTTTTGAGCGACCCACGGCTTTGTATTTAGCCAATGTACTGGCCCGCACCAAGGTGCTGTGCAAGTTGCATTTACGTCTAGACCTTGGGTTCAGCGAAGTCGCAGAAGAGTCGATAGGCTCGCTATTTCGCGGCATCAACGCGGAGACAGAAGCACATATCAGGCGGCAAGCTTTCAACCCGAAAGACACCCAAGCAGACCGCCAAAGCCTGGTTGCGGCAACCCTTCAAAGCCTGTCACTTGGCGGCACCAGCAGCATAGACGCGCAAATAGCGTATGCCAGACCTTACCTGGTCAGCAAAATTGTGCCCACCAACGCACAAACGCTGGCCGAAGCACTTACCGACACCCACATAGCACGTTATCTGCAGTGGCTAGAGGTCAAAACGCCTGACGGAAGAGCCTTGTTGGACGGATCTGTCTACAGCGAATCTTCTGCATGGACCATGGCAGGGCGCAAGGCACCATGGACGTTTGATGTGCTGATAACCAACCAGTTAATCACCAGCATTGAACACAACAGCAGCTCGGTGCACTCTGCGCTGCGCGGCGGTGTGATCAACGGCATCACCACCGAGTCTTTTTATGCACGCCACAGCACGGTATCGGTGCTCAGCCTGTTCCCGATGAACAGCCAGGATCCTTTGTCGCGCAGTTTGCGCCGCGACATTGGCGGACAAACCACCGATGCTGTCAAGGCTGCAGCCACCGTGCTCACCCACGAGCTAGGTCACCAGCTGTTGCACTTGGGCCACCCCTTTGGGCGCAGTGCCTGCGTAATGAACCCCGCACAGCTACTGCAATTTGAGGCTTGGGCCCAAGGGCTTGATGCCGCAGAGTGCCCCGTCGGCTCACCGGACAACGCTTCGGTACCGGGGCTGTTCAGTAAAGTCGATCCGTGATGCAACACAGCGCAATGCGATGGTTCTTTGCCGAACCTTCAAAGCGCTTTAAATTTCGGTAGGTATTTAGACTTGGCCGAGGGCTTAATCGTCTAGCGACCCAGTATCGACATCGCTACCTGGCACTTCGCCCATGGCAATGCGGGTTTCTTTGGCCTGCGCGGTCAGCCAGTTGCAAAATGCAGTCACCTCGGCGCGGGCGTTGGCAATCGAGCGGGCGCGCGGGCTCAGGATAAGCCAAAAGGCCATCGGCGAGTCGATGCGCAGGCCGGGCAATACCTCCACCAGGTCGCCGCTGCCCAGCTGCTCGGCCACCAGCGAGGTGCGCGCCAGCACAATGCCCTGGCCGACCAGGGCGGCCTGGGTCATTTGGTACGCGTAGCCAAAGTAAAGCCAGCGCTTGGGTTGCAGCTTGGGCATGCCTTGGCTGTCCAGCCAGCGCCCCCAGGTCAGCCATTCCAGATGGCCGCTGTGGCCGTCGCCAGCCTCGATCAGCGTATGGTGTGCAAAGTCAGCCGCACTGCGGATGCGGGGCTGCGACTTGAGCAGCCAAGGGCTGGCCACAGGGGTGAGCTGCTCGCCAAACAGGCGCACCGCGTGCGCTGGCATTTTGGCCGCTGGCCCATAACGCAATGCAATGTCTACATCAGCGGTTTCTATGTCGACCGTCACGTCGGACGCATCAATGCGGATGTCGATGTCAGCATTCTGGCGCTGAAAAATCTCTAGCCGGGGGATCAGCCACATGGAGGCAAAAGAGGCAAAGGTGGTCAGCGTAACGTGCTTGCGCCCGGTGCTGGTGCGGACCATGCGCACGCTGCTGTCAATGCGCTCTAACGCTGGCGCTACCGTGCCCAGCAGCGCCTTGCCTGCAGAGGTCAGCTCCACCGAGCGGGTGTGGCGGTTAAACAGGCTGGTGCCCACCTCGTCCTCTAATGATGCAATTTGTCGTGACACAGCAGATTGCGTCAAGGCCAGTTCTTCGCCCGCCACGCGAAAATTAAGGTGCCGGGCCACCGATTCAAAAGCGCGCAGGTTGCCCGCGCCGATGGGGCGGGTGCGCAGATGGGTTTGGGAATGGAGCATGGTTTATTAATGCTTTAAAAGCATTAATAGTGTAGCGCTATTTCATTGGACTAGCAAGCTAAGCTTTGCGATGATTCATGCCTAGACTGCATTGGTCTAGGCTTTCAGGAGTCACCACCATGTCACACTATCAGCCCCCTAGTTTTAATGCCTTTGCGCTGCCGGTTGGCAGCGCAGTGCGCCTGTGCCCCCGCGCCAAGTCACTGCTGCGCATTACCCAAGGCAGGGTCTGGGTCACGCTGCCCAGCCTGCCTGGCGACCATTTTTTAGCTGCGGGTGATGTGCTGGAGGTGCCAGCGTGCGATGCCGTCGTGCTGCAGGCGCTGCGCACATCTGAAGAGCTGCCCGTGTATTTTGCGTGGGACGCTGCAGCGGTTACGCTGCCCGTACGTGCCCGCGCGCCCTGGCAGCCCCTGGCATCACCCCGGCCAAGCTACTGCAGCGCGGTGCTTACGCCCTTGGCAGACTTGCGCGCGGCTTTGGTTTTAGGTGCGGGGGCTGTGGTGCGCTTAGCGCTGGGCGTGGCGGCTTTGGCAGCAGGCAGCTTGTTGGATGCGGCGATTTTCTTGGCCACCTCGCGTGCGCGCTCCAGCACGGTATGAGACAACTGCCCTTGCGCTGGGCAGGGCGCAGGTGCCTTGGCACTTGCGGCCAGCGTACGGGCCGGTGAACTTGCGCTGCCCTGTCTGGTGCCGCCGCGCTTAGGGGCATGTGCCCGCAGTGCGCAGCTGTGCGCCAATGCAGCCCACGGGCGCATGGCATCGGGCGCGTCCATGGCGGCCTCGGGGGCGCTGAAGTAGTTCATCGACTTGGGCGTGCCCTTCATGTCGTAGATAAACAGGGCGCAGCCCGCAGCCTCGTACTGGCCGCGCGTGCTGCCATCCCCCTTGAGCCACAGTTTTTCGCCTGCGCCTAGGTCGGCAATGATGGCAATGGTGAGGCCATCCGTGCTGATGCCATACCCGCCAAACATGCGCTTGGCTACACACGGCCCTGCGCTAGATAAAAGCTCACAGCAGTAGTTTGCAAAATTTTTGTCCGCCATGGTTTTGATGGTAACTTGTCTGGCCAATGTGCGCCCACAATGCACGCCCACACCGTGCAGGATAATTCTGCCATGCACACCACAGCTCTCGTTCTTTTCTCAGGCGGCCAAGACTCTACCGCTTGCCTTGCCTACGCACTGCAAAAATTTGAGCGTGTAGAAACGGTAGGCTTTGACTATGGCCAGCGCCACAGCGTCGAGCTGGTGCAGCGCGTGACGGTGCTGGCCCAGCTGCGCAGCCTGTTCCCGCGCTGGGCAGCCAGGTTGGGCCAAGACCATCTGCTTGACTTGGCCGTACTTGGCCGGGTAAGCGAAACCTCGCTCACCCGGGACACCGCTTTCAAGATGGAGCAGTCTGGCTTGCCCAACACCTTTGTGCCAGGGCGCAACTTGCTCTTTCTCACGCTGGCTGCGGCTGTGGCGTACCGGCGCGACCTGCAAGTCATCGTCACGGGCGTGTGCGAGACCGATTTTTCTGGCTACCCCGATTGCCGCGATGACACCATGAAGGCCATGCAACTGGCGCTGTCCTTGGGGATGGACAAACGCTTTGTGATTGACACCCCGCTGATGTGGATTGACAAAGCCGCCACCTGGCAGATGACCCACAGCTTGGGCGCTGCAGCCGGACTACAGCATGGCGTGGAAGGCGGCGGCCAGCAGCTCATTGACCTGGTGGTGGAGCACACCCACACCTGCTACCTGGGCGACCGCACGCACCGCCACGCCTGGGGCTACGGCTGCGGCACTTGCCCTGCATGCGTGCTGCGCAAGCGTGGCTGGGAAAAGTTTAGCGTACTACAAAAATAATAGCTACTAACGACCTATTTCCTTGGGCAATAGGGCTATTTGACCTTTAATTGGGCATTGGTTTTGCCTTCAAACTGGGCATAAAAAGCTTTAACCTGCAGCATGTCTTTGTCAATGTCGCCGCTGGGGTGCAGCACAGGCCCCAGGCCGCTGCGCTTGTGGCTATAGTCAAGAAAAGCCATCACAATGGGCACCTGCGCACCCAGTGCAATGTAATAAAAACCAGTTTTCCAGTAGCGTGCATTGCTGCGCGTGCCCTCGGGCGGCACCACCAGCTGCAGCATGCCGTCGGCATCTTTGATGGCTTGGGCGGAGGCGGCAACCAGGTTGTTAGATTGCGCGCGGTTCACCGGTATGCCGCCCAGCCACTGCATGGTGTGTTTAAAAGGGGGTTGAAAAATGCTCTGCTTGCCTATCCAGTACACCTCAAGGCGCAGCACAAAGGCCACCATCAAGGTGTAGGGCAGATCCCAGTTGCTGGTGTGGGGCGCGGCAATGATGACGGCTTTGTAGGCCTCGGGCGGTAAGCTGCCTTCTATTTTCCAGCCCGTCAATTTAAGAAATGCGATGGAAAAGCCGCGCAAAAGGGTGTTGACAACAGGCGTGGTGAAGATAGTGCGGTGCATGCAAAGAGTATCGTTGATTCAAAGGTTGGGTTTAATGACCTGTTAATTTTGTTTGCAATTGTAAATTGGGTTGTATTCACAGGTGCATCACAGTTTATTTGCAGTTTAAGTGCCACCCTTAAAACCAAGCTGATAACACGAAAATTAGCCTATTGCCCAAGGAAATACTAGATAGTTTGCTATTGAATAAATAGTAACTGTATAGCCAAAAAACCACTTTTAAGTAAGCAGGCAATTACAGCTTTTACATCTGGCACCGCCCAGTAACGGCCCACACGTGTAGGGTAGGGTTATGGATTTATTACCTTCTTATTGGATTGATTTTGTAGGCGATTTGCTGGCTGACCTGCCTGCCTTGCCTACCCTGCCCACTGCTGCATGGGTAGGCTTTGCTTTGCTGATTGCCGTATGGCTGGGTGAGCGGCTGCAGCGGGCTGGCATGGCGCGCACCATGGGCTATTGGCTCTGCGGAGCAGGCTTTGGCATTGCGCTGGTTTGGGCGCAGCAGTGGCTGGGGCAGCCGGTGCTGGGGCCTGTTGTCAGTAGCAACCTAGCCCTTGGCCCTGCTGGCCCCAACACCGGCCCCCACGCCGGACCCAGCACCTGGGCCACATTGCACAGCCTGTCGTGGATATTTGACTTGGCATTGGGCTGGGTGCTGGTAGAGCTGGGCCAACGGATTGACCTGCGCTGGCTGCTGCGCAACAAGGCCTTAGCGGCCACTGCCCTGCTGGAATACGCGCTTACTTGGGTGCTGGCTGCGCTGGCGCTGCGCAGCTTGGGGCTGGGCTGGCTGCCCGCAAGTGTGGCCGCTACACTGGCCGCGCACAGCTCGCCGGTGCTGCTGTCGACCCTGTTGCCGCAGTGGCGGGCCGAGGGCCAAGTGACGGAGCGGGCGCTGCATTTGGGCAGTATCAACACCGTGCTGACGGCCCTTACCCTGCCGATTGTGCTGGCGCTGATGGGGGCTTACGCCCAAGGCGAGGCCGCACTGGGCAACGTGGGGGTGCTGGGCACTGCGGGTAATGCAGCGGCGGGCGGGCTTGTAACACCGGCCATTGCGCTGGGCGGTAGTTCGGTGCTGCGCAGTGGGTTTGAGCTGGCGCAACCGCTGTGGGAGGCTGTGGGCAGTGTCGCCGTGGGTTTTGCGCTGGGCTGGTGGCTGTCGCGTTTGCGCAGGGGCACGGCTGTGCGTTTGTCTGGCGGCTCTGGTGCTGCGCCCGCCGCGCCAGAGCGTGCGCAGTGGCTGAGCCTGCTGGGGGCGGTCTGCGTTGCCGTGGGCCTGACGCAGTGGGTGGGAGCTCCCGCCTTGGTGGCCTGCCTGGCACTGGGGCTTAGCCTGCGCAGGCGCGCAGCGCAGGCGCTGCTAAGCGACGTTGCGGGCGCGGGTGCGGGCGCTGGCCTGTCCCAGTTGGCCCATGTGCTCATGTTTTTGGTGGCCGGGGCTAGCCTGCCGTGGTTGCAATGGGCGGGGCTACAGCCGGGGCAAGATGGCTCCGCCCTGACACTGCAAGTGCTGGTGCTGGCGGCTTTGCTGCTGCTGATTCGCCTAGGTGCCAAGTTGCTGGTGTGCACGCTGACTGCGCGCTGGGCCGGGCTACGCTGGGCCCAGGGTTTGGCGCTGGGCTTGATGCTGCAGCCGCTGTCGATGACCGGCTTGGTATTTTGGGCTATTGCTGCCAGCAGCTTGGCGCCGCCGTACGCCATGCTGTCGCATGCAGTGCTGCTTATGCTGTGCGCCAGCGACGTGCTGGCCCCGTGGGTGATGCGCGCGGTGCTGCGCAGCATGCGCGAAGTAGCGCCCGCGCCGGTGGTGATCAGCAGCCTGGCCCCGCTGGACAGCTCGGGGTTGCAAACCCAGTCCAGCTTGGTGCCACGCCGTGTGGACACGCATGTTGACATTCAAATGGTCTAACTTCTTGAAGATCGGTCTACAGCCTATGTTGTCCTACACTGCGTCCCGCCCACTCACCATGGGCGTAGAGCTTGAGCTGCAGCTGCTCAATGCACGCGATTTTGCGTTGTCGCGCGATGCCCCCGACCTGATTAACCTGTTGCACCGCAAAGCCGCGCTGCAAAAACGCATCACCCCCGAAATTACAGAGAGCATGATCGAGCTCAACACCAGCATCCATAGCAGCTACGACACGCTGTTGGAGGAGCTGCGCCAGCTGCGGGATGCGATTTGTGAGGCCGGTGACAAGCTTAATATTGACATCTCGGGTGGCGGCGCGCACCCCGTAAGCGTGTGGAAAGACCGGCGCATTTACCCCACCGAGCGGTTTTTGCACACCTCGCATTTGTACGGCTACTTGGCCAAACAGTTCACCGTGTTTGGCCAGCATGTGCACATTGGCTGCCCCACAGGCGATGCTGCCATACAGCTTACCCATATGCTGGCACCGTACATTCCGTACTTTATTGCGCTGTCGGCGGCCAGCCCGTATGCAGCGGGTGAAGAGACCTCGTTTGAAACCTCGCGCCTGCATGCGGTGGCCGTGTTTCCGCTCTCGGGCCACATGCCGCGCATGCACAACTGGGCCGAATTTAACCGCTATTTTGACGAAATGCTCAGCTACGGTATTGTCAAAAGCATGAAAGATTTTTACTGGGACATTCGCCCCAAGCCTGAGTTTGGCACTGTAGAAGTACGTATTTTTGATACACCGCTTAACGTAGAAATGGCCGCCGCATTGGCCGCCCTGGTGCAAGCCTTGGCCGCGCAGCTGATGGCCACCAAGCCCGGCTCTGCCGCCTACGCCCAAGTGGGCGACCTGGCCACCTACCGCGTCTATGGCTATAACCGCTTTCAGGCCTGCCGCTTTGGTTACGAGGCCATGCTGGTAGACCCGCGCAGCAAGCAGTCGTATCACTTGGGCCAAGCTCTGGAGCGCCTGCTGGAAGACCTGATGCCCACCGCCGCCCAGCTAGGCAGCGTGCGCGCCCTCATTTACCTGCAAGAGCTGGTCGCAGCCCGCCAAAACGGGGCCAGCTGGATGCGCGCCATGCACGCCCAAAGCGGCGACCTGAGCGACGTGATGCGCATGCAAGCCGCGCTGTTTCGCAGCAGCGGGCAGGGCGGCGCACGCAAAACCCAAGGCGCAGCACAGGCCGTGCGCACTGAGCCCGTGCTGGCCGTTCACCCTGCTGGCAGCGTAGTGCCTATGGTGCAGCAGCGGGCGGCATGAATGCGCGCATGCCACCCGGCCACCTGGGCTGAAAAAGGCTGTAAGAGGGCCGTAAAAAAAGCGACCGAAGTCGCTTTGTGCCGCAAATATAGATCTGTCAATGCGCCAAAATCTTTGACAGAAAGTCTTTAGTGCGCGGCTGGCGGTTCTCAGGGTGGTTAAAGAACTCGTCTTTGTTGCAGTCTTCCAGAATATGACCGCCTACGTCGATAAAAATCACGCGGCTGGCAACTTTGCGGGCAAAGGCCATTTCGTGGGTTACTACCATCATGGTCATGCCTTCGTTGGCCAGCTTGACCATCACGTCCAATACTTCGCCCACCATCTCAGGGTCTAGCGCGGAGGTGGGTTCGTCAAACAGCATCACGATGGGGTCCATGCTGAGCGCACGGGCAATGGCCACACGCTGCTGCTGGCCGCCCGAGAGCTGGCCGGGAAACTTGTCTTTGTGCGCCATCAGGCCTACGCGCTCCAGCATTTTCAAGCCGCGTACATTGGCCTCGTCTTGGCTGCGACCCAGCACTTTCATCTGCGCAATGGTCAGGTTCTCGGTGACTGACAGGTGCGGGAACAGCTCAAAATGCTGGAACACCATGCCCACTTTAGAGCGCAGTTTGGGCAGGTCGGTTTTGGGGTCATGGATGCCGATGCCGTCCACCCAAATCTCGCCTTGCTGCACGGGCTCCAGTGCGTTGATGGTTTTAATCAAAGTGGACTTGCCTGAGCCTGACGGGCCACACACCACCACCACTTCGCCTTTTTTAATGTTGGTGCTGCAGTTATTCAACACTTGGACTTTACCGTACCACTTGGACACGTTTTTCATTTCAATCATTTGTAATCTCCAATTTTTAAAGCGTACTAGCGGATGATGGCAATCTTAGCTTGCAGTTTTTTCACCGCAAACGACAGCGCAATGCACAAGATGAAATACATGACCGCAGCAATGATGTACATCTCTTCTTTGCGACCGTAAATAGCGCCTGCTGTGGTAAAGCCCTTGAGCAAATCATAGGCTCCAATGGCGTACACCAAGGACGTGTCTTGGAACAAGATGATGGTTTGCGTCAGCAGCACGGGCAGCATGTTGCGAAAGGCTTGCGGCAGCACCACCAGCTTCATGTTTTGCCCATAGGTCATGCCCAGTGCTTGGCCTGCGTGCACCTGGCCGCGTGGGATGGACTGGATACCGGCACGCATGATCTCGCTAAAGTAAGCGGCTTCAAACGCAATGAAGGTGACCACCGCAGACAACTCAGCACCAATCGGCCTGCCAATCAGCAGCGGCACCAGCAAGAAGAACCATAAAATCACCATCACCAGCGGAATGCTGCGCAGGCCGTTGACGTAAATGACAGCGGGCACTTCCAGCCATTTTTTGCCAGACAAACGCATCAGCGCCAACACGGTGCCCAGGGCGATGCCGCCCAGCGTGGCAATAGCGGTAAGTTCTAAACTAAAGATAAAGCCCTTGGCGATAAATTTACTAAAGATGTCCCAGGTGAGGAAGGAGAAGTCTAAATTAAACATGGTCAGTGCCCTCCACCTGTGCCGCCAGCTACGATAAAGCCAGGGACTTGGGAGCGCTTTTCTACATAGGCCATGACACGGTTCACCGCAAAGGCCGACAGCGCGTACAGCACCGTCACGGCCAAATAGGCCTCGGTGGGCTTGGAGGTTTCTTCACCCACCTGCAGGGCAAACATGGTGAGCTCAGCAATCGACACAGCAAATGCAACCGACGAGTTTTTTAGCAAGTTCATTGACTCGCTGGTCAGCGGCGGCAAAATAATCCGAAAGGCCATCGGCAGCAGCACATAGCGGTAGGTTTGCCAGGTGTTAAAACCCACTGCCATGGCGGCGTAGCGCTGGCCGCGCGGCAGCGCCTGAATGCCTGCACGTACCTGCTCGGCAATGCGTGCAGACGTAAAGAAGCCCAAGGCAAAAACCACCAGCAAGAAGCTGGGCACGGTTTTCATAAAAGGGAACATTTTGGGCACCACAAAGTACCACAAGAAAATTTGCACCAACAAAGGGACGTTGCGAAACAGTTCCACCCACGCGTTGGCAAAGCGGGTCAGCCACGGGCTGCTGGGCAGGGTGCGCAGCGTGCCGATGACAGCGCCCAGCACCATGGCCACCACCCACGAGCAGCCAGCGACCGCCAGCGTCCAGCCCCATGCGTCAAACAGCCATTGAAGGTAGGTGCGCCCACCCCCGTCGTCATTTAATAAAATACTGAAATCTAATGCCATGGGTGTCTCGACCTCGCTTGTTATTAATCTGTGATGGCACCTTGCGCCATTTACACAAAGTGATGTTTACCTTAAAGCAAAAACCCCGCCAGAGCAAGCGCGCGGCGGGGTTTGCGGCTTTAAAAAAGCGATTGCTTGCCGGGACTAACCCTTAAGTGCAAGCTTATTTCTTGGCCACATAGTCTTCGACAGGCTTGTCGTTAGGGGTAGCCCAGGCGGCTTTGGTGGCCTCGCTGGCTGCTAGGCCCACTTTCACGTTCTTTGGGGGGATGGCTTGTGTAAACCACTTGTCGTAGGTTTTGGCCATATCGCCTGACTTGATCATGGCTTTGACAGTGTCGTCGGCCAGCTTCTTCATGGCGGGGTCGTCTTTGCGGATCATGATGGCGATGGGTTCTACGCTTAAAACTTCACCTACGATTTTAAAGTCAGCAGGGGTCTTGGCGTTGGCAATGTTGCCCGCCAAAATCTGACCGTCCATCACAAACGCATCAGCGCGGCCCGACTCAAGCAGCAA
>JAYSRE010000150.1:0-8975 GCA_043721235.1 Polaromonas sp.
TTTTTGAGCTGATTAAGCAGGGCATTAACAAGATATGGCCTGACCCTGTGCAGCAGGCTGCGGCGAACATGAAGCTGCTGGAGCTGGAGCAGGCGGGGCTGTTTAAGCAGCTGGATGTGGACTTGCAGCTGGCGCTGGCGCAGGCGGCGACCAATACAGCGGAGGCGCAGAGTGCGTCGCTGTTTAGGGGGGGCTGGCGGCCCTATATTGGCTGGGTGTGCGGGACGGGGCTGGCGTACCAGCTCTTGCTGCGCCCGCTGGCGCAGATGGTGATTGGGCTGTATGGGTCAGACGTGCAGCTGATACCGCTGGAGATGGAGACGTTGACCACGCTGCTGTTTGGCATGCTGGGGCTGGGCGCTATGCGGACGTACGAAAAAGCGAAGGGCATGCCATGATGATTCAGGTGGAGATGACTTATGTGGTGGGCTTGTTGCTGACGGTGGTTGGCGCTTTTTGGGCTATGGCCAAGCTGCTGCTGTCGCAAAGCCAGAGCCAGATCACAACGCAGTTTGAGTTAATTCAAAAACATATGGCGGCGCAAGATGACCACAGCAGACGACTTGAGCGTGAGGTGCTGGAGCTAAAAGCTGTGCTGCCGAGAGACTATGTGCGGCAGGAAAATTACACGCAGGCTATATCTACGATTATGACCAAGCTGGATGCTATGGCCATGAAGTTTGAAAACTTAATTTTGGAGTACGGGAGAAAAAATGGACATTACTGAAATTGCGGCCAAGGCGCGGCGTGAGCTGATGCGCTGGCAGCTGATGGTAAGCCTGCATGTGGCTGCGCCTTACGGCATGCACGCGATTGGCTTGAAACCAATTATTTGCGCGACCTACGCTGATGTGACGGATGGCGAGATTAAACGCCACTTGGACTACCTGCATGAGCGTGAGCTAATTCACCTTAGCACCGACCCGCTGGGCATGGAGTTTGCCAAACTGGGGCGGCATGGCTTTGACGTGGTGGAGTACACGGTGGACTGTGACGCAGGCATTTGGCGTCCGCGCAAGACGGGGGCGCTGTAATGCCACGGCGCAGCAAGGTGCTGGGCCTTCCAGACGCTGTGAAGGCGTGGCTGGACGATGCGCTGGTGGCGGGCAACTTTAGCGGCTATGAGGCGCTGGAGATGGAGATGAAGGCACGGGGCTGCGAGATCAGCAAAAGCGCGATACAACGCTATGGCAGTGAGTTTGAAGCCACGATAAAACGGCTCAAAATGACCACTGAGATGGCGCGCGCGGTGGTGCAGGCCAGCCCGGACGATGCGGGGGATATGCAAGAGGCTACAGTGCGGCTTGCTACCCAAAAGCTGTTTAGCCACTTAAATAATCCTGAGTTGAAAGACGAAGATGTGGCGGGCTTGACCAAAGCGATTGCTGACCTGACGCGGGCCAGCGTGTCGCAAAAGCGCTATGCGGCGCAGGTGACTGAGCGGCTTAACACAGCCGAGAAAAACGCTGGTACAGCAACCAAGAACATGACCCCTGAGCAGGCCTATCTGGCTGCGATTGAGACGGCGCGTAAAGCGTATGGGGTGAACTGATGGCCAAGGCTGGTGGCATTGTTGCTGCGCCTGTGGCACAAGACCTGGTAGTCAAGCTGCTGGAGACGCAGCGACGCTGGGTGATGGACAAGAGCCGTTTTAAGATTGGCATGTTCAGTCGGCAGTCTGGCAAAACTTTTGCAGCAACGCTGGAGGTGGCTGATTCGGTGCTGGAGTCGCAGGCTAAGCAAGAGAGCTCACCTTGGGTGATCTTAAGCCGTGGGGAGCGCCAAGCTGAAGAGGCGCTGGAAGGCGGCGTTGCGCGCCACCTGGAGGCCTATGGCACGATGATGAAGACGCTGGGGCGCGAGGTAATTGAGTTTTACGATGAGGACAAAATTAAGCGGCGTGGGTTGCAAATCATTTTCCCAGGTAAGGCGCGAAATTACATTGTGGCCATACCGGCTAACCCGGACACAGCGCGGGGCTACAGTGCCAACATGCTGTTTGATGAGTTTGCGTTTCACAAGGATTCGCGCAAGATTTGGGCGGCTGCGTTCCCCATCATCACGCGGGGCTACAAGGCGCGGGTGATCAGCACGCCCAACGGCAAGGGCAATATGTTCTACACGCTGGCGACCGCAGAGAATAAGGGGTGGCAGCGTTACCAAATGGACATTTACCAGGCTATTGCCGAGGGCGCGCCACTCAATGCGGCTGAGCTTAAAGAAGGGTTAATGGACGATGATGCCTGGGCGCAGGAATATGAGCTGAAGTGGCTGGACGAGGCAAGTGCCTGGCTGCCTTACGATTTAATTGCCACTACCGAAAATGACCATGCTGGTTTGCCGGTGCATTATCAAGGCGGGGCTTGCTTTGTGGGCGTGGACATTGGCCTGCGCCGAGATCTGTTTGTAATATGGGTTTTGGAGCAAGTGGGCGATGTGCTGTGGACTCGCGAAATTGTGGCGCTTAAGCGTGCTTCGTTTGCTGAGCAAGATGCGGCTTTGGCGCGTGTATTTTTTGCCTACAACGTGATGCGCTGCTGCATTGACCAGACGGGAATGGGCGAAAAGCCCGTGGAGGACGCTAAGCGTAACCACGGCAGCATGCGTGTTGAGGGCATATTGTTCACGGCCAACAACAAGCTGACGCTGGCCACCGAGGGAAAGCAGGCGTTTGAAGACCGGCGCATTCGGATTCCCGAAGGTGACCAGGCTATTCGGGCTGACCTGCATAAGCTTAAGCGCGAGACTACGCTGAGCGGGAATGCTCGCTTTGTTGCGGACAGTGATTCAGAGGGGCACGCAGACAGGGCGTGGGCTTGCTTTTTGGCGGTGCACGCTGCGGGCAAGCGCATGGTGATGCCAGAAGAATTTACACGGCCCCCAGCTAGCTTGGGCAGCCGCTACCACGGGTATGGACAGGGCAATGACTTTGACGGCGACCCGGAAGTTGAAGACACAGGTGAAATATGGCAACAATCTTAGACCAGTATGGCCAGCCTATGGCTGATGATGCGCTGCGCGAGCCGCAGACTGAGGCGCTTGCGCGCGCGGGCTTGGGCATGCGCATGGGCCGCTACAGCGTGGGCGGAGACACTGCGCGTGCGCTGACACCGGCCAGAGTTGAATCTTTACTGTCAGGAGTGGGGCTTAATGGACGTGATCTGACGCTGGGTGAGCAGGCCAACATGTTTGCTGAGATGGAGGAGCGCGATGCGCACTTGTACGCGGAAATGAGCAAGCGGCGCCGGGCACTGCTGACACTGGAGTGGCAGATTGAGCCATCTGCACAGGCTGGGCGTGCCGGCAAAAAGATGGCCCAGCAAGCGCAGGAGTGGGTTGAGGGGATGCAGGATTTTGAGGACATGGTGCTTGACCTGATGGATGCGGTTGGACACGGCTTTAGCGCGCTGGAATTAGAGTGGGCTAATGCTGGTGGCGTTTGGCAGATTGCGGCAGCGCGGCATAAGCCGCAAAGTATGTTTATCTTGGCGCGCGACTACGCGCCGCCTGGTGAGCGTACTGATTTGCGATTGATGGACTTTGGTATCAATTCCAATGGTGACCAAGGGCAGCCGCTGTGGCCGCTGGGATGGGCGGTGCACATACACCGTGCCAAGAGTGGGTACTTGGGGCGTAGTGGGCTGTATCGCAGCTTAATTTGGCCCTACATCATCAAGCACTTTAGCGTTAAAGATTTGGCTGAGCTGCTGGAAAGCTATGGGCTACCACTGCGCACGGCCACCTATCCAGCCAATGCGACTAGGCAGCAAAAGAGTGCGCTGCTGCGTAGCTTGTTGTCGCTGGGGCATAACGGGGCGGGTATTTTTCCGGAAGGCATGGCCGTTGAGCTGCACGACGCGATTGGTGGGCAGACGGATGGGTTTATGCGTATGGCGGAGTACATGGACGGGATGGTGAGTAAAGCCATCTTGGGACAGACGCTGTCTAGCGGGGGCGACAAGGGCGGTAGCTATGCGCTGGGGCAGGTGCACCGTGAGGTGCAGATGGATATTCTTAAAAGCGATGCGCGTCAACTTGCGGGGACTATAACCCGCGATATCGTGTTTCCGCTGCTGATGCTTAACAGTGGGCTGCAAAGAATGCAGGACTGCCCTCGTTTTGAGTTTGTTTTGCAGGCTTCAGAGGATTTGGCGTCGCTGGCTGATGTGATACCCAAGTTGGTTAATGCAGGGGTGCAGGTGCCAGAAAGCTATGTTCTAAAAAAATTCAATATTCCAGCGCCTGAGGGTGATGAGCGTTTGTTGGAGAGGTCGGCTGCTGCATCGCCTTTTGCTAGACCTGCATCCAGTGCCGGGGATACGGGCCAGCCGCTGCAGGCGCGCAAGGGCTTGCGCTTGCAGAGCCTGAGCAAGGCCCGGCCGATAGAAGACGATACCCCTGCGCACCTGGTAGATCGGCTGGATACTGAGATGGCCAAGCCTATGGCGGCCATGATCGAAGAGATTGGGGCTGTGGTGGCGCAGGCCGACAGCTTGGAGGGCCTGCGCGATGACCTGCTGGCGCTGTATGGCGGCATGAAGCCGGATGCGCTAGGCAAGGTCATGGAGGCTGGTTTTGCCGTGGCTGCGCTGCGCGGCATGGACGAAGTAAAGGCGGGCGCATGAACGGAATTGAAGAATTTGCGCCTACCGTGGCGCGCTTTATTCCGCTGACTAAGCTGCGCAAACGTGACCAGGGTATTGAGGGCTACTACATTGCGGCCGGCGGCGTGGCTGCCAACTGGCGCGGTGCCGTGGCTATGCACAGCTTGGACGATGGGCAAAATTGGAGGCCGGTGGCCACCATAAAGCGTGAGAGCGTGATGGGTCATATTATTGACCATCAACCGGATGGTGAGCCGAGCGAATGGACGATCACGGTGCGACTGCTGCATGCTGGAATGACGCTGGAGAGCCGCACCTTTGAAGAGGTTGACGCGGGTGCCAACCGGATGCTGATGGGCACAGAGGTGGTGAGTTTTGGCAATGCGCGGCTGGTGGGCAAGATGACCTATGAGTTGAGCAATATTTACCGGGCTCGGCGCGGCACCGAGATGGCGGACTACCACATAGCCCAGGCGGTGACGATGCTAGATGAGGGCTGCCTGTGCCGTGTGGACGCGCTAGATTTGGTAAGCCGCGCCGGAATTTACACGGTGGCTAGTTTTGGGCAAAAAGTAATTGACGAGCCTGCGCAGACGTTTGCGCAGTTTCAGGGGGGCGATTAGCTGCCTTTTTATAAAACAGGGCGAGTAGCTAGGGTGCACGAACACCTTTGCCACCCGCCTCCGCCGTGATTGCCCACGGCTTTGACCGAAGACCCTGCTACCTGTACAGGTGGGGCCATTGTAAGAAGCCGATGATGATTGATATTCGATGCGCTAAATGCGCCAAAAAGCTGGCTGAGGGCCAGTATGTGATTTTGATGATTAAATGCGGCCGCTGCGGCACGCTTAACAGTTTTACAGAGCGCCAGCCCCACAGTGCGCCACTACCTGAGCGCCCAGAGCGTCTAAACCTTAAAGGCGATGACTATGGGTGTTTCGATTCAAGATCAGGCTAGGGCTAAATCTTTTTTAGGGTGGGTGGGCGGTAAAAGCCAGCTCACCAGCACAATCATTCCGCTAATACCGGCACACAAATGCTATGCAGAGGTTTTTGCGGGAGCAGCTTGGATGCTTTTTCGTAAGCCACCCTCGGAAGTGGAAATTATTAATGATCTCAACCGGGATTTGACGACGTTGTACCGGGTGGTGCAGCTTCATTTGGAGGAGTTTTTGCGGTACTTTAAGTGGATACTGGTGTCGCGCGAGGAGTTTGATAGATTTAAGGTGCTTGATCCAGAGCAGATGACTGATATCCAGCGCGCAGCGCGGTTTTTTTACCTTATAAAAGGCGGCTTCGGTTCACGAGTGACCAACCCGAGCTTTGGTATTGGCGCCACGCAAAAGCCCAGAATCAATTTGCTTCGTCTTGAAGAGGATTTGAGTGATGCGCATATGAGGCTGGCCAGAGTGTTTGTGGATAACCGTCCGTACTATGAATTTATAGAGCGCTTTGACAAGCCGGGTACGTTCTTTTATGTCGACCCACCTTACTGGGACTGCGAGAACTACTATGGCAAAGGCATGTTTGCCAAAGCTGACTTTGAGCGGCTTTATGCTCTGTTAGCAGCCTGTAAAGGGCAGTGGATCGTATCGATAAACGACGTTCCTGAAATTCGCAAGCTATTTAAAGGATTTAATGTTCGTCCGGTGGCTACCAGCTACAGCGTGGCGGCTGGCCAGCGAACTCAGGTGACCGAGCTCCTAATTGCCAACTTCAAAATGCCCAAATAGAGTAAAAGCGACACTGCCAAAGTCTAGCTTTGAAAATATTTCTTGCCTTTTAAAGCTAACAGAGCGGTACTCATGGTGTCGCATATAAAGTAACGGAAAAACATGACTACCATTACCCAGACCACAATCAATGCAGAGCTTACAGAGCTTGCTAAACAGCATTTAGGATTGCAGACCTTGGAATATCGCCGTAACGGTAACTTGGACTATCACGAGCTGGGTGTTTGCAACATCAAAGCTGCCCTTGAGGCGGCCTACCGAGCAGGTATGCTTGCAGCGCAATCCTAAAAGGTCTTTAATTACTATCTTACGAAATCGCTATGTTGGCGGTTTTTTTTACTTGCGCCTGTTTTTGTGTCAGGCTAAACTAACTTTAGTGGTTTGAGTTCACCAAGCCCCGACTAAACCCGCAACACCCCGATTTATCGCGCCATTCCCCTGTAACTTATCTCGGGTCTGTTCATTAAGTACCATAGTTGTCAGGGAGAAGCGATGGGAGCGGGTTTGTGCAAACTGCAGGGAAGGCGCGGAGACAGTCTGTGATGACTACTCAGCTGTGCGTGTGTTTTCCGGAAGTTTTCAAATAACATATCCCGTCGCCCGACCAAGGTGATCAAGGCACAAAAGCATTGCCACGGGCTGCTTAAACCCCCATGCAAAAGCAAAACCAAATCAAGCCACAATAGCATTGTCACAGGCCCTAAGCCCTGTCGTATAAACTGACAGCCTCCCAAGGCAAAAGTACATTCCACACCATGTCACTCAACCCCGTCATCACCCTCTTAGGCCGCAAACTCAGACTGGCTGTTATTGGCGGTGGGCCTGGCTCTTTTATTGGCGCCATGCACCGCCAAGCTGCGCGGCTGGACGACCGGTACGAGCTGGTGGCAGGGGCATTGTCATCAGACCCTGCCAAGTCAGTGCAAGCCGGCAAAGACCTGGGCCTGAGCGCCGAGCGCTGCTACGCCAATGGCATGGATCTGCTGACCGGCGAAGCGGCCCGACAAGACGGTGCTGACGTGGTGGCCATCATGACCCCTAACGACAGCCACTTTGGCTTTGCCATGGCCGCGCTGGCGCAAGGCTTTGATGTGATTTGCGACAAACCCATGACCAATACGTTGCAAGAGGCGCAGCAACTGCACCAGCGCGTGGTGGAGTCTGGCTTGGTCTTTTGCCTGACCCACAATTACACCGGCTACCCAATGGTGCGCCAAGCCAAGGCCATGGTGGCCGACGGCCAGTTGGGCGCCATACGTTTGGTGCAGGTAGAGTATGTGCAAGGGGGCCGCGCCAAAGATGGCCCTGGCCGCACCGCCTGGAAGGAAGACCCCGCGCGCGGCGGCCCGTCGCTGGTGATGGGCGACATTGGCACCCACGCGCACAACCTGCTGCGCTTTACCACCGGTCTAGAAGTAAGCCAAGTGGCTGCAGAGCTAGGTACCGTTGTACCCGGGCGGTTGGCGCATGATTTTGCAGGCGTTTTGCTGCGCCTGAGCAATGGCGCGCGCGGCAGCTTGTGGGTGACCCAAGCGGCAGCGGGGGTAGAAAATGCGCTACGCATACGCGTTTGCGGTGCGCTGGGCTCGCTGGAATGGCAGCAAGAATGCCCGCAAGCCCTGAGTTTTAGGCCGCTGGACGCACCCGCCCAGCAGCGCACCCCCAACGGGCCGGGCACGCTGCCGCTGGCGGCGCGCGCATCGCGCATTGTGGCAGGCCACCCAGAAGGCTTTCATGAAGGCTTTGCCAATCTGTACGCCGATGCTGCCCAGGCCATAGCCGCACGCCGCACAGGCCAAGCCGCGCCCGCGCTGGCGCTGCACTTTCCCAATGCCCACGACGGCTTGCTGGGCGTGCAGTTTGTAGACAGTGTGCTGCGCTCAGCCCAGCGCAATGGGGCTTGGACAGACTGCTAAGACAACGCCCGCCTCACCATGCCTACGGCCTTTGCTGCTGCTGCTGCTGCTGCTGCTGCTGCTGCTAGCGTTTTAATGTAAAACGCCTATTATCTAACAATAAATTACAACTAAAATTAGTTAAGTACACATACGAGCTAATTGCAGAATTCAAAATTCAAACATCCCGATACTTTCTAAAATGACAAACTAATGTCATTTAAAAGCATCTCGGCGAATCTCAAGCGCTACGGCACAGTTGTCTCCTGTTTTTGATCGTGTGCATCCCTCGCAGTCTCCTGCGATCCGTTTTGACTGCTTGCTTTGATTTGCGTGTCGCTTTTTTGCGTCATAGCAGCAGTCTGGATAATTGATCTGCGCGCAAGGTGACCATGCCAAACATCAGGTGGCCTTGTGATTTGCTGATGATGGGGAGCACCTTGTCTGAAAGTGCCTTTGTGCGCTCACTGGTACCGGCTACATACTCAACCTTGCATGTATGAATCGTGCCCTGACACTTGTTACTGGTGGTCATTGCACTACACCGCCACGTTCATATCTGCCTCGTCACCATCGCGCGCCGCTAGGCGGTCTTCGATGATCACGGTGTTGCTGCCTTCTTTGATCTCTACATGGCCGCTCTTGACAGAAGTGGTTCGACAAATCTAAACAGTTGAGATAGTTGAAACTCTGGCACTTAGCTGACCATTGAATCAGCGTATGAAAGATTGCCATGAGATTGA
>JAYSRE010000151.1:0-3417 GCA_043721235.1 Polaromonas sp.
GGTGGTGGAGAGGGTGTCGGATGCATGCTTTCGGCTTTGAAGCGTTTGATTTTGTGTCAGTCAGATTAAATTGGAATCTGACCCTCATTTCCTTCAAGGCTGAGCGGGGCAAGAAGTCTTAGCGCGCTAATCACTCAGCGGCTAAAAAATAAAGCCACCCAGAACCTCACCTTTAGCAGCTGGGGTGGCGGGTGGCTTTCTCAGAGAAGCAAGCCCTATAGATCGGCTGGTCTTAACTCTGGAAACTGCTTGTAGATTGGCTCAAGCAGCTCGAAGTCCAGGTCAGTTACTACCGCACCAAGCACCTTCTGCACACGCTGCTTCGTCTCTTCATCACCTGAGTTGTTGGCAACGTACAGAACATGATTTGCGTGCTGAATCATTCCCTCTAGGTGCTCGTTCATCTTCTGAGCGTCTTGCTTGTTCATTGCTACTCCATCAACTACATGGTGAAGCCGCCCGAACCCATGCAGCGACGCATGCATGCTCGGTGCGGGCCAAAGTTGTCGAATCGACCAGGCATAGCCAGTTCGTACTGGCAGAAGGCCAGACAGTACGACTTGCGCTTGCTGTAATCGTTAGACGCTACGCAAATGTCTTGCTGTGATTCTGGTGCCCAAGGAGCAAAGGACATGCTCGGTGCTGGCGCCGGGACCGGCGATGTGGCAGCAAGTCCCAGCGGATCAGTCTTGCTCAACGGATTCCCCCCCACATACGCATAAACATTCACACCCCCCGCCAACCCAATCGGATCCTCACTCACAAAGCGCTGCAGCCCAGGGTTGTAATACCGCGCCCGGTAAAAGTACAAACCCGTGTTGTCGTTCTCGCGCCCGGTGTATTCAAAGCTGTTGCTGCTGGCCGTGCCGCTGACCGTGGTCTTGCCGTAGGGCTCGTAGCTGTAACTGGTCTGCACCGCGCCGGTGCCATCGGTCAGCGCCAGCGTCGAGCCCAGGGCGTCGGTCAGCAGGTGGCGCGCCCCGCTGGCGTCGGTGCGGCTAAAGGTTTCATCAACCCCCAGCCCGGTCAGCAGATTGGCCTTGGGGGTGCTGTGGTCACTACTAAATTCATAGCTGGTATGGCACGTATCTCCTGGTCTGCGAGCTGATTTGATGCCTGAAAACCGGCTTGGATGCTTGCCGGGACGTTGACCATGCCATGCGCGGCGTTTGGCTTTGGCCTTGCTTAGTTTGAGCGGGGTGGATGGCATGGGCGGATGTTAGCTGGCTTGGGCTTGGTATGCGGTCTGAATCTGGGGTTATTGGTTGCAAAGAATTTGTCCTTACCCCAATTAGTCCCCCGCTTGAATCATGCGTTCGATAGAACTCTTGGAGACGATTGGCTCAGCGTTTAGCCAGCTCATCGGATCGTCATCTTTGATCTCGGAGAGGTCTCGGCGCGCCACGTCGAACTTGCCGATCTTTGCCGCGCAATAAGCTCGCAGCAAGTGCGCCGAGTCTTGGTACCAGCCGTCGCCGGATGATTGCGCTATTTCTATGCAGCGACCGAGGTAGCGCATGGCCTTTGCGAACTGGCCTAGCTCCAGCAGATGTTCGCCCGCAAAGTAATGCGCGCTATCAATTTCGTCATGCTCTGCAGCGCATCGCTCAAGCAGCACCACCGCTTCCTGCGTTTGTCCCGTCGCCCAAAGAACCCCGGCCTTGTGTACTTCGAAGTGGGGGCTGTAATCTGCATTGCGCGGGTCCGCGATTGCCTGGTCGATTAGGTCCAGCGCTTGTGCCGGGCTTAGTCTCGCGGTGGCGGTTTCAAGGCGCTGCAGCGCCTTGTGCAGATCGGCATTTGCTGGCATTTCAATACCCTCCGCACCGCGCCGGCATACACCCCTTCATACATGCGCGGAACGATCCGCCGAAGATATTTGGCATGTCAGGATCGATGCGAGCGCGAGTACATAAAGCAGTACAAGCCTGTCGTTCTTGCGCGCAATCATTAAAGCAAAGCTGTGTGTCAGTTGTGGGTGGTGCAGACGGAGGCGCAAATGACATGTTGGGTGCCGGCGCCATAGAAGTTGCAGCAAGTCCCAATGGGTCCGTCTTGCTCAGCGGATTCCCCTCCACATACCCAAAGATTGTTGCCCCCGACACGCGCACACCGTAAACACAGCCTTTTTTCCTAGGCCTGGTGCGGGTTTGGCAGCGTTTTCGTCGGGTGACTTGCATGGGTTAGAGAGAATTTTTTTCCAGAAGCACATTCTGCCTTACCCGCACAGGCTGGAGCAGGTACAGCTGAGCGGGTGCGCGCTAGCGCACCTGCAAAGGTGCTGAATGGTCGTGTTGAGTGTTTCTAAGCGGTTTTTGAGCCATTTTCAGGTATCAAATAGGCCTCAAGCCCAGTAGATACGTGCGCAAACAGCTACTAAATAGATAGTGACTGCTTTTCTTCTTTAGCCGCCAGATGCGCGGCGCGTAGCGCCGTGCATGGGGTTTGGACTTGGATTTCTTTTCAAGGCTTGTTCCACCACGGATAGCCCACGCGCTCGTAATACTCACGGGCCATGCTCCTCTCGTCGCTGCCGTTGCTGCTGTAACCGTCGGTGCGCGGCTGTGCAGCCCAGCTCATGATCTGGCACAGGTCGGCAATGAAGCCGCGCAGCACCAGCTCGGGCGCCACGCCATCGCTGGCACACAGCGCAATGAATTCATCGGGCAACGCCAGCGTGATGGCTTTGGGTTTAGCTGTACGGGGGATGCGAGGCATAAGAAACTCCTTTGATGGTGGATGAACTGGTTGAACTACACGGTGTGAGACCTGGCACGCCGTGCGTGCAGGAAGACCCCACCCCTCATAGCGACATGGGCGGCAGCGGGGACAGGCTGTCAAGGCTGGCCGAAGGCCACCGCCAGCAGGCGGCGCGCCAGCGGCCTTTACTGCCTGGCACCGCTGCTGCACCCTCGCCACCTAAGAGGGCCGGGGTTTCCCGCGATGCGCCAGCGAGCCGTGTCCTACGCACTTCGGCACAGGCACTGCGCTGGCCAGCAGCGCCCCACCTGAGCCGCGCAGCGCCGGGGTGGATGGAACCCCCTTGGGGGGTGGACGGGCCGCACCGGCGCGGCCTGGGCGCGTCAGCGCCAGGCCCACAGGGTGGGCGGGGGCACACACCACTGAATGCGCGAAGCGCCTGACTGAAACACCTGTGCCGGTGCCACAGGCACGGGCACACTGACCATGGCTGCTAGGCGTGTGGCGGGCGCTACACGCAGTGAGGGCTGGCCACACGCCGCAGGAGCGAAGTGGGCGCAAGACATAACGGGGGTTGCGCGAACCCGTGAGGGCGCGAAGCGAAGCGCAGCGGTGGGGACACCTGTTGCCGCCGACCGAAAACTGACCCACTTGAGGCTACTGTGCCGATCCAAAACTGACCCAGGTGTTTTACTTGCTTTGCCTAAATTTTGGGCA
>JAYSRE010000152.1:0-8936 GCA_043721235.1 Polaromonas sp.
GCGCGGCCTGGTCGTGCCGATTTTGCGCAACGCCGATCAAATGAGCTTTGCCGACATCGAAAAGAAAATCGCTGAATACGGCAATAAAGCACGAGACGGCAAGCTCGGCATTGAGGAGATGACCGGCGGCACCTTCTCGATCAGCAACGGCGGCACCTTCGGTTCCATGATGTCTACCCCCATCATCAACCCACCCCAGTCCGCCATCCTGGGCGTGCATGCTACCAAAGACCGTGCCGTGGTCGAAAATGGTGTAGTAGTCGTGCGCCCCATGAACTACTTTGCCATGAGCTACGACCACCGCATCATCGACGGACGAGAAGCTGTGCTGGGCTTGGTAGCGATGAAAGACGCGTTGGAAGACCCGGCGCGTTTGCTGTTTGATATCTAATCAGCGACCTGCATTCCATGTTTGAATGGGATTCAGATAAAGCTGCGAGCAATTTGCTCAAGCACGGTGTCAGTTTTGAAGAAGCTGCCACTGTGTTTGAGGACGTTTTCGCGCTGACGTTTGAAGACTCTGCGCATTCTGATGCCGAAAGCCGTTTGGTCACGATCGGCATTTCCAGTGCGTCAAGATTGCTTCTTGTCGTAAACACCGAGCGCGGTGACAATATCTGAATTATCAGCGCCCGACCACCCAGTCCAGCCGAACGGAGGTTTTATGAATCCAAACTATGACGACATGAAAGACGATTATTCTGAATTATTCGCAACACAAACGCCTGTGCGGGGCAAATACTACGAACGTGCAATGCGAGCGAAACATCTTGTAGAACTTGACCATGATGTGCTTGAAGCTTTCCCCACCAGAGCGGATGTCAATGCTGCGCTTCGCAGTCTGCTGGAAGCTTCTAAGCATGTTCACCGTCCGCACTAGATTTGGTTTTTGAGGTTTTAACAAAGAGTTGGGCGTGGAAAGTGTATATTGGATTGAAAGATTAAGTATCTATGAGCGCCGTTATTGAATCTAATGTCCCAACTCAAAGCATGATCTACTCAATTTTGCCTAGCGCCTATTTTCACGACGCTTATTCTCTAGACAGCACACATTCAGAGTATTCTGCGTTGCAGATTTGGTTAGAAGCAGTGCCCAAGTTTCTTTCTAAAATTTAATTTATTTAGTAAATCACATATGCCTAAACAATTCGACGTTATCGTTATCGGCGGTGGCCCTGGCGGCTACATAGCAGCTATTCGCGCCGCCCAACTTGGCTTGCAAGTGGCTTGTATTGACGAGTGGAAAAACTCAAAAGGTGGGCCTGCGCCGGGCGGTACGTGTACCAATGTAGGGTGCATACCGTCTAAAGCTTTGCTGCAAAGCTCAGAGCACTTTGAACAAGCTGGGCATCATTTTGCAGACCACGGTATTGGGCTTAAAGACTTGACGATTGACATTGCAAAAATGCATGCGCGTAAAGACACGGTCATTACGCAAAATAATGATGGCGTTTTGTATTTGTTTAAAAAGAATAAAGTTACTTTCTTCCACGGGCGTGGTTCGTTTGTCGCAGCCAAAGAGGGTTTGTACGAAATCAATGTAGCCTTGGCTGCCAAAGATGCGGCTGCAGAAGTGATTTTGGGCAAGCACATTATTGTGGCTACGGGCTCCAACGCGCGCGCAATGCCGGGTACACCGTTTGATGAAGATAATATTTTGTCTAACGATGGCGCTTTGAAGATTCCTGCCGTGCCTAAAAAACTGGGCGTGATTGGCGCGGGTGTGATTGGCCTTGAGATGGGTTCGGTCTGGCGTCGTCTGGGTTCTGAAGTAACGATTTTGGAAGGCCTGCCTACCTTCCTGGGCGCTGTGGACGAGCAGATTGCCAAAGAAGCCAAGAAGGCGTTTGATAAGCAGGGTTTGAAGATTGAGCTGGGTGTCAAAGTTGGCGAGATTAAAAATACCAAGCAAGGTGTATCGATTGCCTACACCAATGCCAAAGGCGAAGCGGTGAGCTTGGATGTGGACAAGCTGATCATTTCGATTGGCCGCACGGCCAACACCATTGGTTTGGGGGCAGAAACGATGGGCCTGAAACTCGATGAGCGCGGCATGGTAGTGGTGGATGACCATTGCAAAACCAACTTGCCCAATGTGTGGGCGGTGGGCGACGTGGTGCGTGGCCCGATGTTGGCGCACAAGGCCGAAGAAGAAGGCGTCGCCGTGGCCGAGCGCATTGCAGGCCAGCACGGGCATGTCAACTTCAACACCGTGCCTTGGGTGATCTACACCTCGCCCGAGATTGCCTGGGTGGGGCAAACAGAACAGCTGCTCAAAGCTGAAGGCCGTGCGTACAAAACCGGCAGCTTCCCTTTCATGGCCAACGGGCGCGCGCGCGCAATGGGCGACACCACCGGCATGGTCAAAATGATCTCTGATGCCAAGACCGATGAAATCTTGGGCGTGCACATTGTGGGGCCGTATGCCAGCGAGCTGATCGCTGAGTCTGTAGTTGCGATGGAGTTTCGCGCATCTAGTGAGGACATCGCCCGTATCTGCCACGCGCATCCTTCGCTGTCGGAGGCCACTAAAGAGGCGGCTTTGGCAGTGGATAAGCGGACTCTGAACTTCTAAGGCCTTGATACCGAACTTCCAAATTCACGGACGCGAAGGGCGCTAAGGTTGCGCGAAGGACGCGAAAGAAGACAAAAATTAAGACAGAATAAGAATAATTTAATAGAGATTTGTAATTCAGTTTTGATCTTTATTTTTTAAATCTTCTTTGGTTTTCTTTCGCGTCCGTCGCGCAACCTTAGCGTTCTTCGCGTCCAGAAGTCCGAATTAAAACGCAATGAGCGTCACCACCCACTACCAACAGGAGCTAGCCCAGCGCGGCTACACAAGCGACCCTGCGCAACTCAAGGCGGTGGAGGCGCTGGAAGTGTGCGCTGAGGAGTGGGCGGACTACAAAGACCAGCGCTCCAACGTGCTGAAAAAACTCATCAATCGCCCTGACATTCCCCAAGGCGTGTACATGCACGGTGGGGTAGGACGCGGCAAGAGCTTTTTGATGGACTGCTTCTACAACGCGGTGCCGATTGTGCGCAAGACGCGCTTGCACTTTCATGAATTTATGCGCGAGGTGCACCGTGAGCTGGCCGATTTGCAGGGCACCGTGAACCCGCTGGACGAGCTGGGAAAACGCATGGCCAAGCGCTTCAGGCTGGTCTGCTTTGACGAGTTTCATGTGGCCGATATTACCGACGCAATGATTTTGCACCGCCTGTTGGATGCGATGTTTAAAAATGGTATTGGCATGGTGACCACCAGTAACTTCAAACCCGACGACCTGTACCCCAACGGCCTGCACCGCCCACGCCTAATGCCTGCTATTGCGCTGCTTAAGGCGCACATGCAGGTGATCAGCGTAGACAACGGCACCGACTACCGCCGCCGCACCATGCAGCGGGTGCAGCTGTACCACACGCCTTTAGGCCCTGAGGCTGAGGCTGCAATGGCACTGGCTTTCAGCGAGCTGGCCGAGAGCCGTGACGAAGACCCGGTGCTGCAGATTGAGGCTCGGCAGATTCAGGCCAAACGCAAGGCCGGCGGCATTGTGTGGTTTGACTTTAAAACCCTGTGCGGCGGCCCGCGCAGCCAAAATGACTACCTCGAGCTGGCCACCCAGTTTCACACTGTATTACTCAGTAACGTGCCGCAAATGTTTGTGCGCCATGCCTCAGAGGCGCGGCGCTTTACCTGGCTGGTAGATGTGCTGTACGACCGCAGGGTAAAACTGATAATGTCTGCGGCCGTGGTACCCGAGGCGCTGTACACCGAAGGGCCACTGGCGCACGAGTTTCCGCGCACAGCATCGCGCTTAAATGAAATGCAATCAGCTGAGTTTTTAGCCTTGGAGCGGCGCACAGTAGATACAGGGTTAACGTAATGCCGCAACAACGCAGCCGCTTGCATGTACCACGCGCCATGACTTTGCATCGCTTGAATGTGCAGCGTTTTATACGCCACTGCATCAACGGGGCTTTTGCTTTAAACACCAAGGCTACTATTATTTTAATAGCTGCTTATCTAGCATTTCCTTGGGCGATAGCCCAAAACGACAATAAAAACCTGCCTGAAGAAGCCATAGAAACCAGCGACCTGGGCGCACTGCAGCGCACCCAAGCGCTGGCCCGGACGCGCATTGCGCAAGAGCGCAAGAGCGCACTGGCCAGCTTTGCTGCTGACGAGGTGGCTTGCTACCAAAAGTTCCAGGTCAATAGCTGTTTGGTTGATGCGCGCAGCCGCCGCAGCGCAGCGCTCTGGGAGCTTAACCGCCAGGAGGTGGCACTCAACGACGCCCAGCGCCAGCGCGCGGGGGCTGAAAAACTAGAGCGTTTAGCAGACAAAAAGGCCAGCCAAAACCCACAAAACCTACCAACTCCACCAACTCCACCAACTCCACCAGCCCCGCAGGCAGCAGATGCTATTGCGCAAGCCCCATCAAACAGCGCCACGGGCCAGATCCCGCCAAATGCCCAGCCCAATGCCCTACCAAATGGTAGGCTAAGCCCAGCTGAGGTACCCAATTTAGCACCAACTGCAAGCGCCAATCCCCTTCAAGCGCAGGCACAGTCTGCAGCACAAGCCGCCAAATCACGACAAACCCAGGCAAATGCCAAAGCTGCAGCGGCCAGCAAAGCGGCCGCAAAAGCCAACGTACGCGCAGCCAGGCTGGCAGAGGCCGCCGGATCTAAAGCGCGTTTTGAAGCGCGGGTTAAACTGGCACAAGTACGCAGTGCAGAGGCACTGCAGCGCCAGCAAAAAGCTAAAAAAGATGTAGCCCCGTTACCGTTACCGTTACCCGCACCCCTAGAGGTGCCTTCATCAGCCCCCAAATAGCTTGAGTTTTAGCGCAAACTGTTAATTGACGGGATGCTGATAGGCCGGGCTTCTTCAGGCCCCAGCGGCTCAAGCTTGACCACCACCAGCGACAGGTTATCCCCAGTGCCGTGCGCGCGCGAGCGGGCTTTGTCGATTAAAAATTCGGTGGCTTCCCGGGGGCTTAGCGCAGACAACACCGAGCCCAGCTCGGTGCTGCTAAAGTAGTGCCACACACCGTCGCTGCAGGCCATCAGCGTGTCGCCAGGGCGCAATGAGGGAATGTAGTGCACGTCAACCAGCGGGTCTTCTTCGGTACCCAGGCAGCCCATCAGTATGTTCGACTGGGGATGTATGTTGGCCTCTTCTTCGGTGATCTCGCCTTTGTCTACCAGCGTTTGCACATACGAATGGTCCAGCGTGCGTTTGACCAGCTTGTTACCGTGGTAGTGGTAAATACGGCTGTCACCTGCATGGGCCCAGTGGCAATCGCCTGCGGGGTTGATTAAAAAAGCCACCACGGTGCTGTGCGGCTCTTGCTCTGACGAAATAGCCGTGAGCTTGATCACAATGTGCGCTTCTTGCACCAGCTGCTTTAGCACCGACGGGGCATCGTCCACCTCAGGTGAATAGCGCTCAAACAGCTGGCGCGCCGTCATCATGACCTGGTCAGAGGCTTTGCGCCCGCCGCTGCGCCCGCCCATGCCGTCGGCCACCACGCCCAGCATACAGCCGATCATGCGCGGGTGGTCCAGCAGCACGACCTGGTCTTGCTGGTATTCGCGGTCACCCTTGTGGATGCCGGTAGATGCTGTGATGCGGTAGCCCTTAGACATGATGAATGTACGCTTTGTAATGTCTTGTGAAAATTAAGGCAACAATCCGATGCCCACTGACAGTGTATTGCAATTATTATCGTAGCTTGGACTTGTGCTTTCAACTTGTCCACGCTACCTTCACGTTTGTACGTATTTTGGACTCTAACCTACACTCCCCCGCCCGCCGCTTGATAGAGCTGCAAATGGAACATACTGAGCTTAACGCCAGCATAGATGCACTGTGCCTGCCGGCTGCCGAACTGCCACCGGGCCAGCAGAATGACGAGCTGCAAATTCGCCGCCTTAAAAAGCGCCGTTTGGCTCTGCGCGACCAAATTGCCCAGCTGCGCAGCGAGCTGGACGGGAAAGAACCCGCCTAATGTCGTTGCAAGACCAGGTGCGTGCTGCCTTTACCGCAGGCGGCGTGCTAGAACGCGCTACCGAGCACTTTGCCCCCCGCGCTGGCCAGCGCGACATGGCCATGGCCGTGGCCCAAACTATTGAAGACGGCGGTGCGCTGGTGGTAGAGGCGGGCACCGGTATTGGTAAAACATTTGCTTACCTTGTGCCTGCGCTACTGTCGGGTGCGCGCGTCATGGTGTCTACCGCCACCAAGGCTTTGCAAGACCAGCTGTTTGCCCGCGACGTACCCCGGCTGGTGCAAGCGCTGGGCCTGCCGGTGCGCATAGCATTGCTCAAAGGGCGCGGCAGCTACCTGTGCCTGCACCGCCTGGCCCTGGCGCGGCACGAGGCCGGACAAGACCGCTTTGCCCTGCGCGCGCTGGCCAGGGTAGAAGAATGGGCGCAAGCCACTTTTACTGGCGACCTTGCCGAAGTGCCGGGCTTGGACGAACGCTCGCCCATCATCCCGTTGGTCACCTCTACGCGGGACAACTGCCTGGGCAGCCAATGCCCCAAGTTCAAGGCCTGCCATGTCAACCTGGCCCGGCGCGAGGCGCTGGCCGCTGATGTGGTGGTGGTAAACCACCATTTGTTCTTTGCCGACCTGGCGGTGCGCGAGTCGGGCATGGCCGAGCTGCTGCCCAGCGTGCGGGTGGTGGTGTTTGACGAGGCGCACCAGCTTAACGAAACCGGGGTACAGTTTTTAGGCAACAACCTCAGCACCGGCCAGCTGCTGGACTTTGCCCGCGATATGCTGGCCGCTGGCCTGACGCTGGCACGCGGCTTGGCCGACTGGCAAAGCTTGGTGGGCGGGGTAGAGCGCGCCACCCGCGAGCTGCGACTGGTAGTGGGCAAGCAGCCTGCCAACGCCCGCGTGCGCTGGAAAGGCCCTATGCCCGAAGGCCTGGAAGAGGCCGCCTGGACCCAGGCCCTGCTAGACCTGGACGCAGCACTGGGCCTGGCCAGCGAAGGCCTGGCTACGGTGAGCGAGCTGGCCCCTGACTTTGTGCGCCTGCACGAGCGCGCCAGCATGCTGGCCGAGCAGTCTTTGGCGTTTACAAAACCCTGTGCAGCGGGTGGGGTGCGCTGGCTTGATGTAGGCGTGCAACTGCGCTTGGTAGAGTCGCCCCTAGACATTGCCCCCACTGTGCGCGAACGCCTGCTAGGGCTGGACAAAGATGGCGGCGCATTGCCAGCCAACCCCGCCGACATGAACGAGGCCGCCGCGCTAGAACGCCGCCAGCGCGCCTATATTTTCACCTCAGCCACACTGGGCGATGACGCTGGACTAAGCTGGTTTACCCAGCCCTGCGGCCTAGAGTCGGCCAAGGTACTGCAGGCCAGCAGCCCGTTTGACTACGCCCTGCAAGCCAGCGTGTACGTGCCGCGCCACCTGCCGCAGCCCAAAGACGCAGGCCACACGCTGGCCGTCGCCGACCTGGCATCGCACGCCGTGCGCCGCCTGGGCGGGCGCACCCTGGTGCTGACCACCACGCTGCGTGCGCTTAAAACCATTGGCGACGACCTGACAGAAAGCCTGGACGGCAGCGGCATTGTGGTGCTGGTGCAAGGCAGTGCGCCTAAGCGTGAGCTGGTGGAGCGCTTTAGAAACCAGGGGGCCGAGGGCAGTGGTCATGGTGAAAGTAAAGGCAACCAAGCAGGCAGCAAACCAGGTTGCGTACTAGTAGCGTCTGCCAGCTTTTGGGAGGGCATAGACGTGCCCGGCAATGCGCTACAAATGGTCATCATCGACAAGCTGCCCTTTCCCCCGCCAGGCGACCCATTGGTAGAGGCGAGGGCGCAAAAGCTTGAATCTGAAGGCCGTAGCCCGTTCAACGATTATTTTGTACCCGAGGCTGCTGTCTCGCTCAAACAAGGCGCAGGCCGCTTGATTCGGCGTGAGACAGACTGCGGCATGTTGGTGGTGTGCGACACCCGTTTGGTGCAAATGGGCTACGGCAAGCGGCTGCTCAATGCCTTGCCACCCATGCGGCGTATTTTTACTGTGGAGGAGTTTGGCAGTGCCTTGGATGCGTTGAAATAGCGTGTTTCTGGAATTGTAGTGTGCTATTTAAATAATAGCTACTTATCCAGCATTTCCTTGGGCGATAGGGCTAAGACGCTTCAAAAATTAACTTCCTTGTTGCACTCAACGGTCCCGCAATTTCGGGCTCGTTTGGTTCAAAAACTCCTCTAGGTTGGTGTAGCCGTCACCATCGGCATCGCGTGCGCTGTCTGCTGGGTCTTGCGGGTTGAGGCCGTGTTGGCGCTCCCAATCGTCGGGCATGCCATCGCCATCGGTGTCTGTTGCGGTCGGCGCGCTGCTCAGCACAGGCCAGTCGGTGGCTTTTTGGCTGGAGGCTCGGCGAATGCTGCCTGTGAAATTGCGGTAATCGGCCACCAGCTTAGCATCTTGCGCGTCTCTCATGGGGCGTGTAGCACCTGCGCCTGCCAACACGCTTTCTACCACTTCACCTGAAGGCTTGGCCAGCACGGGAGTCGTTGCGGCGGGCCAAGGGATGGTGCGCTGGTGGCGTGTGGGGGCGTTTTCGCGCCAGAAGTTTTGCTGAGGGTTGCTCACCAGGCCGGTGCCCATGATGGCCCACTCGGGCTGGGTTGTGTTTTTACGGTAGCGGCTGTCTAGGTTGTCTTTCACATACAGCCGCTCATCTGGCATGGGCGAACTGTCCATTGCCATGGGGTAGCGCCCCGCTGTCTTGATGGCGGGGCCTTCGCGGTAGATGTTGCCGATAAGGTTAATTTTGAAATCTCCGCTGCGCGCGCTCATCGACGTGCCAAAGCTACCCCAGTTGTAGACGAGGTTATTAACGAACTCGTAAGGCCCGATGGCGCTGAAAGCGGCGTTACGCTGGTCGTTATTGACGAAGTAATTG
>JAYSRE010000153.1:0-27411 GCA_043721235.1 Polaromonas sp.
AACTACAATCAAAATTGATGATAGAAATAAAGCAAACTGAAACCTTTAGGCTTTGGGAAGTTCGCTTGAAAGATCGCCGGGCTAGAACCATGATTGCAGCGCGGCTTGCGCGAATGGCGGCAGGTTTAGAGGGTGATGTATCGCCCGTTGGCGAAGGCGTGAGTGAACTCAGGATTCATTACGGCCCTGGATATAGGGTGTATTTTCAAAAGCGCGGTACTGTGCTGGTGGTACTCCTTTGTGGTGGGGACAAAGGTTCACAGGCGCGTGATATTGCTACCGCAAAAAAACTGGCGAAACAATGGAGCGAAAATCATGACTGACAAGCTAACAATTTACGATCCCGCTGCCGCGCTCGTGAACGACGAGGAAGCCGCCTTTTTTATGGCTGATGCGCTTGAAACAGGCGATGCGGGGTATATAGCCAATGCCTTGGGGATTATTGCCCGTGCTAAGGGTATGTCGCAAATTGCAGCGCAAACCGGGTTGTCAAGAGAGCAGCTGTACCGTTCATTCAGTGAGAACGGGAACCCGACTTTGAAGACAACTTTGGTTGTGATGAAGGCCTTGGGTCTTGAACTTACAACGAAGACTTCTGTCTCAGCCTAGAGCAGCCGGGGAGAACGCGTGAGCAAGAATTCTGATCTGGTTTTTAATCAATACGCCGATACGGATTTCAGTACGGCTAAACCTGTCCAAGCTATTCCCGCGTTGGCGAAGCTATAAGCTGCGCAAGGTGGCAAATCTCGCATCACCATGCGGGTGGACAATGCCACGCTGGCCGTTTTTAAAGTGCAAGCCGAGATGACGGGCGGCAGCTACCAAACGTTGATGAATGAGGCCCTGGCAGAGTTTGCACAAGGGCGCAGACTGGCTGATGTGGTGCGTGAGACGATTAAGCAAGAATTGCATTCAGCTTAATTTATGACCTGCCTAAATCAAAGCCAAGGTCAAGGCCAAGTTTGTTAACTTACCGATGGGTTGCTTGTTGACTTGGAAGCAGGAGTTTGACGGTGCGTAGACCAAAAGTGGATTTAGAAATGGCGCAGTTTCAGGCTGACCTGTTGCAGTCTGTGCGCGAGATGAAGGCAGGCACTTTTGCACGCAGCACACAGGAGCGCGCGACAGAGGCCTTGCAGACACGCGCCAAGATGGATTTGTCACAGTCGCAGTTTGCCAAGCTGCTGGGTGTGTCGGTGAGCACCTTGCAGGAGTGGGAGCAGGGCCGCAAAAAGCCGACGGGCGCGGCGCAGACGCTGCTGCGCGTGGCGGTGCAAACACCGCAGGCTTTGCTTAGCTTGGTTTGAATGGGTTTCGGTGGCATTGCATTCCACCCATTTCACAAACCAATTGCTACGTATTCAGTAGCTGCTTACGCTATATTCTATCGGCTGATGGCCTAATAAGTAGATAAACCTTCATACCCGTTGGTTTGTTGGTGCCGTTGGCTTTGGCATGGGCAATGGCTTGCCGCAGGCCTTGCTTGATGCTTTTGAATGCTGGTGACATGGGTTGCATCTTTTGCTGGGTCGAATAAAAATCAACAGCAAAAAATAGGCTACGCAAGCGCCTGCAAGCCCTTGCTATCCACCAAACTCAGCAGCTTTAAGGCCATACCATTTGGGTGTTTTAGGCCACGTTCCCATTGCTGGATGGTGGAGGGGCTGGTGTTTAAATAGGCGGCAAACACGGCCTGGCTGGCTTTAAAGCGTAACCGAATCCCCTTGATTTGCGCAGCGTTGTAGTCTTGCACGGGTGGTAAGCACAGCGCGTCAAACTCGCGCATGGTGGTTAAATCCATCAAGCCAGCTTGGTGCAGGCCAGCGGCAGTGCCGTGCAAAACATTTAGCAGTTTGTCATGCTTCATCATCATTCTCTCGTACTTCGTACAGTTGTTGCGCCGCTACGGCGATGGATAGTTGGCGGCTGTCGTAAGCCAGCAGCTTGGCCGCTAACAATTTCAAAGCTTTCAGCTCTTTATCGGTAATGTTGCTTTGCTGGTTTTTGGCAAAGCCGTACATAAGAACGCTTTGTCGTTCAGTTTGAACGCTAGCAAAGTTCTCACGCCACCGCTTTTACCGCGCCCACCCAACGCAACGCGCTTTTTCACCACATACCCACCTAAATTGGCATCTACCAAGCCCTGACTAATCTCTGTCACCGCAGCACAAAGTACCTGCGACGACAACCTCTCTTTATCAGCCCAATGTGCAAACCATTTTGTTTGGAAGATCTGCATGCGGTATGTTTTTAGTTTGTTTAAAAAACATCAAATTATAACACTTAGTGCGATAGATGATGCGAAGTGTGAGCCCCAAATAGAAATGTCACACTGGACTTTGCGCGCCTGTACAAGCTGCACCAAACGGGCGCATTCTTTGTCACCCGCGCCAAACGCGGCATGAATGCCCGGCGTGTGTATTCGGCCCCAGTTGATCGCACCAGCGGCATCATCTGCGATCAACGCATTGCGCTGAACGGCCATTACGTTAGCAAGGACTATCCCGAGCATCTGCGCCGGATCCGCTTTAAAGACCCCGAGACCGGTAAGACACTTGTATTTTTGACCAACAACATGACTTTGCCTGCTTTGAGCATCGTAGCCCTATACAAAAGTCGCTGGCAGGTAGAGTTGTTCTTCAAATGGATCAAGCAGCATCTGCGCATCAAACGCTTTTTGGGCACCAGCGAGAATGCAGTCAAGACACAGATTTGGTGTGCCGTGTGCACCTACCTTTTGATTGCGATTGTAAAGAAAGAGCTGCATTTGCACGTTTCGCTCTACACTTGTCTACAGATTTTGTCGGTGTCGGTTTTTGAGAAAACCTAGCTATCATGCGCCTTGCAGCCCAACGTCATCAAAACTAGCGCGCCTCCCGCCGCTAAGCAGTTGATTTTGTTCGACTTTTAACCGGACACTAGTGGCCGGAGATAACCTATTTTTAGCTCAAAATCCGCCCAATAAACCAACTTGCCTTCACGATCGTCGTACCCACATGCTCTCGCAATACCAGCAAGTCACTTTTATCACCTGTGACCAAATACTGAGCTTGCCCGGCCTGCGCCAGTGCAAGAAGAAAATCATCGTTTGGATCGCTGGAGCGCTGCACGTCTGGTAAATCAGTTTGCACCGTTGCCAAATTCCGCAAGCTGTTCATCAGCAGGCTTGCTTCTGAAGGCTTGATGCGAGTGGCTATTGCGATACGGCGTGTGACTTCGCGCACTTCATTGAGTTGCGCTTCACAGGTCAGCAGCTCCAGCTTTTTGTCACGCCAAGCTTGGTAAATTGCATAGGGCGCAGCAGATTTGCTGATGAGGGCTGACACCAAAATGTTGGTATCTAAGACTACGCGCATGCTTTTAGAAATCAGCGAGAACGCACAGCATCCAAGGCTTGATCGATCAGGGCTTGCATCTGCGCATCGCTCTGATCGGCATTGCGCAAACGGATTTGCTCGGTCGTGTTGTCCAGCATGCGCCAGCGCACAGCTTCCTCCACAAAGCGCGAGAGATCGCCTTTTTTCATGCCTTGTGCGCCCAGATACTCGCGCAAGTGCGCATCCGTCTCGGCGCTTACAGACAGGCTCCAGCGAGCAGGAATGGCGTTAGAGATAGAAGATTGTGTCGAGAACATAAGTGTATAAGCGTTTATGCGCATTAATTCTATCTGAGCGTGATGTCTTTTGCAAATCAGGCTTGTAGATGTTGCAACGGATAGGAAATTCAACCACATGAAAGCCAGTATGGCCCAGGTTTTGGACATCCGGACGGTCTTGATAGGCGCAACTTGAGCGAGCACGGTCCAATCGGTAAGCAGGGCGGGCCTAGCAGAAAACTGCGCACGGGGCAGATACTTTTTTGCCATCCGCTCCTACTTGGCTACCATGGGCAAATAAAAGGCCAACTTGCACGCCTGTCTGGCCCGTGTCTTTCAGGGGCAGCCAGTTCGGCCCTTATTTGCGGGGTGACCTGGGTAGTTACCATTTTTAAGCCTTTTAGCCCTACCGCCCAAGGAAATACTAAATAAGTAGCTATTAAATAAATAGCAAACTGGAATCAAGCTAACCATGCCTTGCTGCTTAACTTGCCCACTGCCTTAAGAACTGGCCCAGCTTATCTACCTGTCAAGCGCCGCCAAAGCCGCTGCACATTGCGCCGCAGGCTAATTTTGATGCGCTTGCCTGCTTGCCACACTGCCGAACTGCGCAAGCGGTGCATGAGCTGGTCTTTCCAGGCTTTCCAGCGGGGGTACCAAGTGGCGAACCATGCAAACTGCATCAGCGCGGGTTCGGTCAGCTGAAATAGGCGGGCTACCAGGGCAGTGCCTGCCAGTTTGGCGGCAACCAAGATACCCATGCCGACCGCCACCTGGCCTTTGTGCAAAAAAGCCAGCGCCAGCAGTTTGATGGGGAACAACAGTGCGGCAGGTACCAGCAGCACGGGGAGGGCTTGCCAACGGGGTAGCGCGGCAATTTTGCGTTCAAGCCAAGCCCAAAAGGGCAGGCGGGACAGGCGGCGCATGAGGGCGGCCAGGGGTTCCCAGCCCCATTCTTCAAAGATTAAAAGCAGCGCCACAATAGGCATGACCAGCCAGCGTAGCAGGGTGCCCAGTTTTTTCAGCATCGGTGGTTAGGGCGCAATCAGCGGTAGACCGCTGGCCGCTTGGCCAGAAATGCGGCAATGCCTTCGCCGCCGTTGGGATGGTGCAGGGTGGCTACAAACGCGTCGCGCTCTGCCGACAGGTGCACGGGCAGGCTGTGCTGGGCTGCATCGCCCAGCAGCTCTTTGATGCTGGCCAGTGCGTTGGGCGCGCGAAGGTTCAGCTTGTCGGCCAAGGCCAAGGCAGTTTGCAGCGCGCAGCCAGGTTCGGCCAGTTGGTTGACCACGCCCAGGCCATGCAGGCGCTGGGCGCTGATGCGCTCGCCGCCCAGCAGCAGTTCGCTGGCGATTTGGCGTGGCAATGCGCGGGCCAGGTGCCAGCTGGCCCCGCCGTCGGGCGACAGGGCCACGCTGCTGTAGGACATCACAAACACAGCGTCGCGCGCAGCCACCACCATATCGCAGGCCAAGCACAGCGCAAAGCCTGCCCCTGCTGCCGGGCCTTCTACAGCGGCAATCACGGGTTTGCGGCAGCTGCGCAGGGCCTCAATCCACGCGTGCAGGCCGTCGATACTTTCAGCTTGCACAGCGGGTGCCAGGCTGCGGTTGTGCAGCAGGCGCTGCAGGTTGCCACCTGCGCAAAACTGCGCGCCTTCCCCGGTAATTACCACGCTGCGTATGTCGTTGCTGCTGTCAGCAATGTTCAGCGCCTCTACCCCTGCAGCGTACATAGCAGGGCCCAATGCGTTGCGCAGCCTAGGGTTGGAGATAGTGAGCACCATGGTGCGGCCTAGCGCACCTGCAGTGGTGTTTTTTAGCTCGCCGCTTGGAGCGGTTTGTTCAGATGGGGTCATGGCATGGGCTTTAAGCGGAGTATGCAGGCTGAAAACGGCAATTAACTACTTACGCTTCGATGTGCTTGAGGCTCAGGCCAATTGCACCGCGCCTGCGCAGCCACGGGCTAGGGCGGTAGCGCGGGTCGCCGTAGACGGTTTGCATGTTAAACAGCACTTCCAGCACATTGGTGGGGCCCAGCAGGTCACCCAGTGCCAGCGGGCCGTGCGGGTAGCCCAGGCCCAGGGTCACGGCGGTTTCCAGGTCCGCCGGGGAGCAAATTTGCTGTTGGCACATGTCGGCGGCAATGTTGACAATGCAGGCCACTACGCGCTGGGTCACAAAGCCGCCGCTGTCGCGTATCACGCTGACGGCTTTGCCGTCGCGTGCAAAAAGGGCGTGGGCAGCGTCCCGCATGTCGGTGCGGGTGGCAGGGTTGGTCATCAGTACGCGGCGCTGGGTGGATTTGTCGTCAATCAGCATGTCAATACCCACAGTGCGGGCCGGGTCGTAGCGCTCCACCACGGCCACGGTGGTTGCGTCAAAACCCAGCGGTGCCACCAAAGTAAGGGCCTGCATAGAGGGCGACTGGCCGGTCTCTATGGTGGCATCCAGGTCTTTCAATAACTGCAGCAGTTCAGAGCGCCGCGTAGCACGGGGTGAGACCCAAACAGGCGGCATGCTTGCTATTATAGGTATAGCAATAGGTTGAGGTTTTACTTGGGCTCCATCTGGATATTGGTAAAAACCGGCACCTGTTTTTTTACCTAGCACACCGCCTGCCAGCCGCTGCGCGGTAATCACGCTGGGGCGGTAGCGCGGCTCGTCGTAGTACTGGCGGTAGACTGATTCCATCACCGGGTGCGACACATCCAGCGCGGTCAAGTCCATCAGCTCAAAAGGGCCTAGCTTAAAGCCTGCTTGGTCTTTTAAGATGGCATCAATCGTTGCAAAGTCGGCGATGCCTTCGCTCACAATGCGCAGCGCTTCGGTGCCGTAGGCGCGGCCCGCATGGTTAACAATAAAACCAGGCGTGTCTGATGCCCGCACCGGGGTGTGGCCCATGTGCTTGGCATACTGGGATAGCCGGTCGCACACAGCGGGCTCTGTTTTGAGGCCTGCTATAACTTCTACCACTTTCATCAGTGGCACGGGGTTAAAAAAGTGGTAACCCGCAAAGCGCCCAGGGTGCTGCAGCCCTGCGGCAATGGCGGTAATTGACAAAGACGATGTGTTGCTGGCCAGCACGCAGCTGGGGAGCACAATAGACTCTAACTGGGCAAACAGACTTTGTTTAATGTCAAGCCGCTCAACGATGGCCTCGATCACAAGGTCGCAAGTGGCCAGGTTTACCAGAGCCGTGCAGGGCAGCAAATTGGTTTTAAATGCTGCCGCTTGGTCGGGGGTAAGTTTGCCTTTGGCAACCTGCTTGTCCCATGCTGCGGTTATGGCGCTGATGGCCTTGCTTGTCGCCTCGCTCTGGTTGTCAAAAAGATACACTTTGGTGCCCGCTTGGGCTGCTATCTGGGCTATGCCGCGTCCCATAGCGCCCGCACCCACTACAGCCAAAGTTACAAAAGCAAATTGCATAACATGTTACCAAGTTGTTACTGTGTCAAAATAGAGACTCTAATCATGACGCTCTAATATTTCTGCATGCTAAACCAGCCGCCATCTCTATTACTGTTCAAAGGTAGTTTACACAAAGCCAGTATTGGTGTAGCTGCCGCTGCCAGCATGTTAATAGTGTCTTGGCCTCAGCCCGCAGAAGCATTGTCGCTGGGTCGCAGCCGGGGCGCAGCGCTGTTGGGTCGCTCTTTAGACATGTCGGTACTGGCCAGCTTGGAGACCAAAGAAGAAACCCCAGCGGCCACTTGTTTCAGTGCAGAAGTCTTTTACGGCGATACGCGCATAAGCGAGCAAAACGTCAGCATCACAACCGCTCGCAGCAGCCCTACTGAGTTGGCTTTGCGTGTGCGCGCCAGCAATCTAATTGATGAACCTTTTGTGACAGTCTATTTGCGCGCTGCCTGCGGCCAAGGTGTTGCCAGAAAATACGTGCTGCTGGCTGATTCACCCAGCGAAACACTGCAAGCCCCGATGGCACCGGACACGGCAAATTCTGCTGCTGTAGCCGCGCCATCCAGTTTGGCTAATGGTGCTGCTGCGCCAAGCTTTGGCGCTGACGTAGCGGCCAAACGCAAAGCCCAGCTTGAGCGCCGTGCTGCATTGCGTGCCAGTGCAGGTGCTGCCCCGCCAGCCAATGCGGCGGCGGCTGCACTAGACCAAGAACAACGCGCAGCCGCGCGGCTTGCAAAAGCCCAGGCCAAAATCCAAGCCAGTGCGCAAACCCGCACCGCCGTGCAGGAGCGTAAAAGTAAGGCCTTGACCAGCCCTTTGGCTGCGCCAGCCTTGGCCAGCAGGCCACGTTTAAAAGTTGATTTGCTAGACTTTACGGCTGCTGCTGAGCCGCGTTTGCGCGCCAGCAGCGAACTACTGAGCCAGCCAACCACTGACCCCATTGCCCGCGCCCAAGCTGCTGCCATGTGGCGCACTATTAACAGTTCGCCCGAAGATTTGTTGCGCGATGGCGACAGCCTGAAAGCTATTGAAACCGATGTGCGCGCAATGTCTGAGCTGACCCGCCAGCAAAGCAAAGAGCTGACCACTTTGCGCACCGATCTGCGCCAAGCCCAAACCGACCGTTATGCCAACCCTGTGGTTTATGCGCTGGGCTTTTTAAGCCTAGCCTCTATGGGCATTGCCCTGTTGCTGTGGCGCAGGCGTAGTGTGAGCGGCCAACGCGCGCCATGGTGGGGTAGCGTCAGCCGCCAAGATGATGATGCCCAGGTCTCCCTGGCCCGCAGGCGTGCACGCAGCGCGGTGGCCCAAGATCGCTCTTTGGTAGGCGAAGAAGTTGACTTTAAAAGCTCTTTAGATTCATTGGATTTTGCCCGTTCTGTTGCTCCTATGCCGCAGAACCAAAGCTACGCTGCACCGCCAGCACCTTTTGTTTCTAGTCGCAGTGCTAAACAAAAGTCCAACAGCTATTTTGGCGAATCGTCGGCGCACCGCACATCCGAACTGATTCCCGGTGCCAGCAACTCTGTGCAACCCGCCTACGCGCCAGATTTTGGAACTACAACACCTGGTAACCAACGGCCCGTCAACGCCGAAGAGCTGTTTGACATACAGCAGCAGGCAGATTTTTTTATGTCACTGGGCCAGCACTCGCAGGCTATTGACATTCTGCAAAACCATATCAGTGACAACGTGGGCACCAGCGCGCTCGCCTACCTCGATTTGTTCGACATTTACCACAAGATAGACCAGCGTGAAGACTTTGATGCCTTGCGCAACGAATTTAACCGTGTGTTTAACGCCCAAGTGCCAGAATTTGAGAACTACGGCTCAAGCAGCCGGGGGCTTGAAGACTACGAGCCTGCTTTGCAGCGTATTCAGGCACTTTGGCCTAACCCTAAAGTGCTGGCGGTGATTGAAGAGTCTATCTTCCGCATGCCTGAGCTGGATGCCCAGCCCTTTGACCTAGAGGCCTACCGGGAGTTGATGCTGCTGTACGCTGTAGCTAAAGAACTGAGCTCGCATGACAGCGTAAATGCAGAACTACACATAGACTTAGACATAGCGCCAGACTTGGGCTTGCAGGAAGACTTTTCTGGACTCTCTGCCCCGCCCACCGGTGTGGCCCCCGAACCCTTGCAGACCAAGTTTTCGCCCACGGCTGTTGTGCCATTGACGGGCGCTTTCAGGCCTGCTGTAGCGCATGAGCCATTGGATTTTGATTACGCGCTTGAAAACCCAATAGCGGAGGACTTTTGGGATGCTGCCGTGAGCGCGCCAGAGCTGGACTTAGACCTGGACATTGACCTAGGTTTTTCCCCAGATGCCACCCAGCCTATTGGCAAATTGCCCATAGCGCCTGCTACCGACCCGATGGCCAACACTATTAACTTTGAGAAAATTGAGCGTGCTGACTTTGCAAGCTCTAAAAACGCTAAGCGGTAGCATTGCGGTGTAGCTTAGCGGCCCATATGCTCAAGGCCATAGCGCACAGCATGCCTGCCAGGCCTAGCCAATGCAGCGTGCCATAGCGGTTGTGGGCCACCATCCAGCCACCCAATGCCGCGCCTATGCCTTGGCCCATATACATGGCCGAGGTGTTCAGCGCAATGCTCACGCTGGATACAGCAGGCGCAATAGCCACTAAGCGCGCCTGCTGTGCAGAATTGCTTGCAAAACAGCCCAAAGCCCACGGAATGGCCACCAAACACACCAGCACCAAGCTGTTGCCCAGCGGCCAAAGTAGCAAACTCAATGCCATGCCGCCCAGGGCTATCAATACGCCACGCGCTGGCCCTAGTGTGTCGATATAGCGGGACATCAGCAAGTTGCCGATAAAGCCAAAAGCCCCAAAAAATGCAAAATACAGCGCTACCATGCCCGGCGTAGCCTGCAATCTAGTAACCAAAAATGGGGCTTGGTAGGCGAACAGCACAAATTGCCCAGCTGATGAGACCGCCGTGACGGCCACTGCAGACAGCAGCACTTTAGACACCAGCGTATCGCGCCACAGCTGCGTGCTAATAGCCGCTGGGCGCACGCCAGCGGGCAGCACGCGCCATACCCATAGTGCGCTGGACAAGGCCAAAACTGAGAGCAAAGCAAACCCTACACGCCAGCCCAAAGTGCCGCCAATGTAAGCCCCTAAAGGCATGCCCAATACCGAGGCAAGCGACCAGCCTAAAAATACCATCGTAATGGCCTTGCCACGCTCTGCAGGGGGCACCAGCAGGCCGGCCACTACAGCAGCTTGGGGTGTAAAGAGTGCGGGTGCCAGCATGGCCAGTACGCGCAGCACCATCAGGCTAGGGTAGTTGGGCGCTAGCGCGCAGGCCGCATGCAGCAGGCCATACCAAAGCATGGAACCTGCAAGCAGCTTGCGGCGGTCCCAGCTACCTACCAAGGCCGCTAGCAGTGGTGCACCCAGGCAAATCAGCACAGCACCGGCGGTTATAAGCTGCCCCGCGCTGGCAATACCCACATTCAAGCTGCTGCTGATATTGCCCAAGCTGCCCGGCACCAGCATCACACCTGTGCCTATCACAAAGTTACCGCACAGCAGCGCCCACAGCACCTGCTTGCGCACTGCACTAGGTAAATAAATGGGCTCTGTCAAAGTAAATAGTGCGCAGGTAGCTGTGCAAAAAATAGCATTTTATTTTGCCAAGTTGTTTACCTGCGCACCTGCAGTGCACCAGGGTTGACGATATTGGTGGGCGTACCGCGAATAAAATTCACCACGTTGTCAAACGCTGCGCTAAAGTAAAGCTCATAGCTGTTTTGCTCCACATAGCCTATATGCGGGGTGCAAATACAGTTTTCCAGGCGCAGCAATGCGTGGCCTTGCAAAATAGGCTCAGATTCAAATACATCAATAGCAGCCAAGCCAGGGCGACCACGGTTGAGGGCCGCAATTAACGCATCTTGCACGATCAGCTCAGCGCGCGAGGTGTTCACCAGCAAGGCGGTAGGCTTCATGAGCGATAGCGAATTCAGGGTTACTGTATTGCGGGTTTCTTCGGTCAGCCGCAGGTGCAGGCTGAGTACATCAGAATCGGCAAACAACTGCTCTTGGCTGGAGGCTATGGCATAACCGTCAGCTTGGGCTTTTTCCACGGTGGTGTCTCTGCCCCACACTACCACTTGCATGCCAAAAGCGCGGCCGTAGCCAGCCACAATCTGGCCAATTTTGCCGTAACCCCACAGGCCCAGTGTTTTACCGCGCAGCACCGTGCCAATCCCAAAATTAGCGGGCATTGAAGCCGCTTTCAGGCCAGACTGTTGCCATGCACCGTGTTTAAGGTGGGCAACATACTGCGGCAATCTGCGCTGCGCTGCCATGATCAAGGCCCAGGTCAGTTCTGCAGGGGCAATTGGCGAGCCCGCACCCTCTGCCACTGCAATACCTCGCTCGGTGCAGGCGGCCACGTCAATGTGCGCGCCTACCTTGCCGGTTTGCACAATCAGTTTAAGGCGTGGTAGTTTTTCTACCAGCTGGCGGGTCATGTGGGTACGCTCACGCACCAGCACAATCACATCGGCATCTTTGAGCCGAATGCTCAGCTGGCCAATGCCTTTGACCGTATTGGTAAATACCTTAGCAGGGTAATCTTCCAATTTAGAGGCGCAGTCGAGTTTGCGTACCGCGTCTTGGTAGTCGTCCAAAATCACTATGTTCATAGTTGCTATTGTGCCTGTATGTGGCGCATTTAACAGGGTGGGGCTAGCTGTGCAGGGCCAGCATTTCTAAATTACGCCATACCGCTGTGCAATCTGACGGGCGTTCTTCAGGAATTTTGGCCATCATGCGGTCTAAAAACGGCTGAAATTTGGCGTTCAAGTCGGGTAACTGCGGCGTAGGGCTGTGAACGTGGGCGTGCAGTAATTCCCCTAAAGAATCGCCTCGAAAAGGGCGCGACCCGGTGAGCAATTCGTACATGATTACTCCCAAACTGTAAAAATCGCTGCGGTGGGTAACTTCACTACCCTGGGCCTGCTCTGGGCTCACGTAATATGGGGTGCCAATGATCTGGCCGTACTGTGTGCGCACCAGTGCATCGGCGTTCTCGCGGATATTTTTGACAATGCCAAAGTCGACCAATACCAAAGCTCCGTTGGCACGGAACATCAAGTTCTCGGGTTTGAGGTCGCGGTACACAATACCCAACTGGTGAATGGTGGACAGTGCGCTGACAATTTGGCGCAGCAGGTCAACAATACGGGTGGCGTTAGGACGTTTGGCAATTTCAGTTTTAAAGTCACCGCCGCTTAAGTATTCCATCGCAATATAAGCGTACTCGTCAGTAAAGCCTTGGTCGTAGATTTTGGCAATATGGTGGTGCTCAATATTTGCCAAGATGGCATATTCTTGGATAAAGCGCTGCAGCATCTCGGGGTCGCTTTGCACGTTGGTGCGCAGCACCTTGAGCACCACCTCGGCTTTACGGGCTGCGGAGTAAGCTAAAAATACGTCGCTGGTGCCACCCTCACCCAACTTGCGAATGACTTGGTAGCCTTTAAAACGCTGTGCTTGGGCGGTGTAAGCACCGGACTGCAAGCTCCACAGCGATTGCTTAAGTGCACCTTTGGCCGCACGCGCAGTGATGTGTGAGTTTTGCAGCGCAATAGTCGTAATAGCGGCGCTCTCAAACGCTTGTGCTGCACTGTCTGCGCCTAACTGCAGGTCTACGCTGGCTTGGTAGCCCAGCACTTCGCAGGCGCTGACCGACTGCGCTCTGCCGCGAATGTGCACCATTTGGGTTCGGCCCATGTTTAAATCGCTGCCCACTTGCGCAGCCGTGCTGGTGCTGGCCACCACTTGCCAGCCCAGGTCTTTGCCTGCTGCCTGCAGGCGCGAGGCAATATTGACCGTGTCGCCCAAGGGCGTGACCTCGCGCGACTCATGGCTGCCTAACTGACCCAAGGTAACCTCGCCACTGTGCAGACCCACGCCTACGTTAAATTCAGGCAAACCGCGCGCGCCATAGGCTTGCGCTACCCACAGGCGGAATTCTGTAGCAGCTGCGCTTAAGCCCATGGCAGCCGATAAGGCGCGGCTGGCGTGGGAGCTGGGCTGACCCGTAGTACCGTCAGCGCCGTCTTCAAACAAAGCCAGCAAGCCGTCCCCCAGCATTTTCAGGTGTGTGCCGCCATAAGCCACCACAGGGCGGCATGCAAGTTCAAAGTAGCGCCCCAGCAAAGTGGCCAGCTCGGCTGCTGTGAGGCGTTCTGCCATGGTGGTGAAGTTGCGTATGTCTGCAAACATGACCGTGGCTTGCAATGACTGTCCCGCAACTGCTGTGTGGGTCGCAGCAACCAATTGACTGGGCTCAGAGATGTCTGCAAAACTAGCACTGGCCTCTAAGGCGCTGTCGGGTGCGCCGTAGCGTTGGCGAAACTGTGCCAGGGCTTGCTCTTCGTTTTGCGCTACCGCCAGGGATACGGCCTGGTTCTTGTTGCGTTCAAAACGGCGCATTTTTTGCAACTGTGCCTGAATAGAATCTAGCAACTCTTCGCGCTTAAAAGGTTTGGTAATGTAGTCGTCTGCGCCTAAGCGCATACCTTTGCGCATGTGGGTGCGGTCGCCTGCTGCAGTCAGCATGATGACCACAGTGCGCTCAAGATCAGGGTGCGCGCGTACAGCATCGAGCAGTGCAAACCCGTCCATTACGGGCATATTCACGTCGGTAATCAGCACATCGGGCAACATCGAGCGTGCCACCACCAAGCCATGTTGGCCGTTAGGCGCCGTGGCCACTTCAAAGCCTTCAAGGCTGAGCAGTCGTTCTAAATTTTTACGAATAGCTTCTTCGTCGTCAACAACTAGTATGCGAGGCATCGAGGGTTACCAAAGTGTGCCGCAATGGTAAACTGGATTTATGTCTTTACCCCAGCCCCATGGTAACTATACAGGTAACAACACTACCGACGATAGCGTAACGCTGGTTACCTCTGTACAGCGTGCGCTGGCTTTTATGCAAGCTGCCAGCGAAGGGATTATTTTTTACACCCAAGACCTTATCTTAGACTGCAACGAGGCGTTTGCGTTGTTGGTAGGCCGCAGCCATAGCGATCTGGTGGGCCAACAGGTGTTGAGTTTATTTGCGCCAAGCGACCACGAAAGCGCATTGCGGCATATCTATCTGGGCCGCGGCATGCCCATCAACGCTAAGCTGCCGTTACCTAGTGGCGGCTATGTAGACGTAGAGGTAACGGGGCGCACCAGTACTTTTAAAGGGCAGCCGTGTTGGGTTGCCGCTGTGCGCGATACCTCTACCGTGGTTTATGTGACCGAATCTTTGCTACGGTCACAGGCGCGCTACCGCACACTTGTAGAGAATGCTGACCAGGTTATTTTGTTTGTGCAAGACCGCAAGGTGGCCTACGCCAACCCTGCTGCAACGCGGTTTTTTAAGCTCAAGGCAGCAGACATCTTAGACACCGAATCAGTTTTTTTGATTCACCCTGATGATCGTACGCTGGCACTGACGCGGCGCAAACAAATGATTGCCGGTGATGCGGACCACAGCATCATGCTGCGCACACTCTCGCCCCCTAGCGAGCATGTACTGCCCACCAGCAGGGTGTCGTGGGTAAGGTTCTATGGTTCCCTGGTGGAATGGGAGTCGCGGGCGGCAACGTTGATTTTCATGACCGACCTGACCGCGCAGCACGAGGCCCAGGAACAGATGCGCAGTGCATTAACCCGCGAAAAAGATTTGGGTGATTTAAAGACACGTTTTGTGTCCATGGCATCGCATGAGTTTCGGACACCGTTGGCCACTATACAAACCAGCTCAGAGTTGTTAGAGCATTACAGTGACCGCTTAAGCGCTGTCGAAAAAACAGAAGCTATTGTCGACATTCAACGCTCGGTGCAGCGCATGCAGGCGATGATGGAGAATTTTTTGGCTTTTGGCCGCTTGTCGTCGGGTGCAATGAACTGCAACCCTGTGCCTTTGCCCGTATTACAGACGGTGCGCGGCATGGTGTACGACGCATTGGTGGCTGACAGCCACCAACATGCCATCGAGGTTTACGCCCAAGCGCCCATGAACGACACAACCCTGCTGCAGCTTGACGAGATGCTGCTGCGCCAGATGCTGGACAATTTGCTGAGCAATGCTTGCAAATACAGTGCATTTAGTGAACGCATTGATGTGTTAATTGACCGGGTGCCCTGCCTGCAGCCTTTGGTTGGCCCACACTTTGCGCCATGGCAACTGCGCATCGTAGTGGCCGACCGCGGCATGGGTATTCCACCTAGCGATGTGCCATTTTTATTTGCCAGCTTTCACCGTGCGTCCAACGCTGTGAATATACCCGGCACCGGTTTGGGCTTGGCTATTGTGGACCGCGCTGTGCAGGCGCACGGCGGGCAAGTGGGTGTGCACAGCGTGGAGGGTGAAGGCGCGCAGTTTGAACTGTTATTGCCTTGGGTGCAGTAACGTCCTTTTGATAAACCCGATAGATGGCACCAGGTAGAAGTCCCAAGTAGGGGCGTACTTTTTACTCTGGCACTTGCTGCCTGGCAGCATGGCTATTTAGTGCAAGCTGCGTACAAGTTCAGCGCAGGTTGGTAGGCGCTGGTTTGAATGCCCAAAAGGCCCAGCACAGAATGGAAGTAGTTATCATGCGATACGCGCTGCGCTGTACGTTGCTGCAGGCATGCAGTGTCCACCTTGCTGCGGGCCGCAAAGCTGCTGGACAGCCAGGTAATCCAAGGCACCATTTTTTGCACGTCGGGGGCTATGGCGTAGGGTAGGCCGTGCAGGTAAATATTGTTTTCACCCAGCGATTCCCCGTGGTCTGCTACATATACCATAGCTGTTTGTGCACTATTTTCTTGGGCTTTGAGCCATCTTATGGTTGAACCTAAGAGGTGGTCGGTATACGCAATAGTATTGTCGTAGCTGTTGGTTAGTTGGGCTTGGCTGCAGTCTTGCAATGCGTTGCTGGTGCATTCGGGGGTGAACTTTTTAAACGCAGCAGGCGCACGCTTGTAATAAGCAGGCCCGTGGCTGCCCATTTGGTGCATCAGCACCACGACACCCTTAGCGCGACGTTCTGCTGGCAATGCGGCAATGCGATTGCTTAGGTTGTGCAGCATGATGCCATCAAAACATTCTCCGGTACTGCAAAATTCTGGCACTTTTTCGGCTGTTGTGTCAGCGTAGGCGACGCGGTCGCAAATGCCTTTGCAGCCTGACTGGTTGTTAAGCCACAGCACGGCCAAGCCCGCATGCTGCAAAACATCGACCAAGCTTTCGTAGTTGGCGTCGCGGTTATCGTAGCCTGCACGGCCCAAGTGGCTGAACATACAGGGCAACGATGCTGCTGTGCTGGTGCCGCAGCTGGTGACATTGCGCAGGCTGGCCATCCGTTCTGTCGCCATCAGCGCTGCAAGCTCGGGGGTGGTGGGGCGTGGGTAGCCGTTAATGCCAAAGTTACCGCTGCGTGCGGTCTCACCGACGACTAAAACTAACAAGGGCGGCTTGCTATCACTGGCTAGCTTCAAGGGCAGTTTCGCATCTTGGCCTAAGGGCTTAAATGGTCTGACACCTTTGTGCAAGGGGCTGCTAGCGAGGTAGCCTAAGGCGTAAATGCTGTTGAGCGGGTTGATTAAGTAGCGCACCTGCGTGTGGTTGCGCATGGTAGAGGCAAAGGGCGCAAACGATGCGGCCAGTGCACCAAGGGTTAGCACTACGCAGCCCAGCAAACCTGCGAGGTTGCGCAATCCTTGGCTCCCCCAAGCAAGGCGCTGTACAGTCTGGCGCCACAGCCAAACGCTGGGAAAGCCAGCTACCAGCACCAGTGTGACCAGCATGCGCAAGTTGAGCAGGTCGCGCGACTCGCGTGGGTTGGTTTGCAGCACGTTGACGATCATGGTGGTGTCGATCACGATGCCGTAGGTGAGCATAAAATGCATGCCTAAAGCTGCAGCTACAAGCAGCATGGTAGCTACAGGTTTGACACTGCGCCGCCACGCAAACAGCGTGCACAGGGCGCCCAAGCCACCAAAAATAATGACGGCAAACCCGGCCGCAAAAGCGTAGTCTGCCAGCGTGTTCATTTGGCCTAAGCGGTTTAGTTCCCGCCACAATGCCCAGTTGCCAACTGTGGCCAACCAAGCGCACACCATGGCCAACATAACCAGTGGGTTATAGCCAGCGGGTGACTTTTTATGCTGCCAAGCAACTGCGGCGCGCGCATCAAGCAGGCTGCTATGGCCTGTACTGCGAAATAACTTAAGTCCCATAAGGTAGCCGGTCTTCCAACCCTCGATTTAATATAGTTTGCCCTGATTGACCCGTTAAATATAGCACAAGCAGCTATTTATTTGATAGCTTTGCGCAGGATTTTAGTTGCGACGTTGAGGTATTTTTGTGGCCTGGGTTTCTAGCAGTTGCAGTTCAGCCAGCGTGTTGGCGTTAGAAAAAGCGCGCGGATCGTCACCAGGCAGATTGAAGGCTACATGCACTGTGCGGTGCTGGGCCGTCCATGCGTCAATTTTGCGGCCACCGTTTTGCATAAATATTTCTAGGCTGGTGGCCAAATGCGCAGCTGCATCCAGGCGCAGTAGGCAAAACACGGGCTGCGGGCGAATGCGCAGCTCTGCGGTGTTGTCAACTTCGGGTGCGCTGGCAACGGCGATGTCGGCATGCTCCGCTTGCAAAGCGTGCAGCAAGCGTGGCAACAAGTCCAGTGGGAACAGTGGTGTGTCGCAGGGAACCGTGAGCAAGTAAGGGGTGTTTGAACGTTGTAAGCCGGTTAAAAAGCCTGCCAAGGGGCCTTCAAAAGCGCCTGGGACGGCATCAGGCCATACCGGAATTTGCAAACCTTCGTAACTGCTTGCGTTGCGGTTGGCGTTAACTACAACTTGGGTTGGCGCTGCCCCGCGCTGGGCTTGCAAGCGGTGCAAGGTGTGCTGTGCCAGTGCCATACCGTTAAAAGGCTGCAGGCCTTTGTCTACGCCGCCCATGCGTGCACCACGGCCGCCGGCCAGGATCAACGCTGTGGTGGACAAAGGGGCTGTGTGGAGCATGGGCATGCGGGTCAAAACTAGCCAGCAGCTTAGCCGCCGATGTAGCTCATCTCCACGCGGCGTGTGCCCGTGTCGGCGGGGGCGCTGGTGTCAAGGGCCAGCGCACTGCGCAGTTGGGAGTAGCGGTCGCTGCGGCCCTGCCAGATATGGCCTATTGCGCTGGCAAAGTCTGCGTCGCTGGCCCCCGAGCGCAGCAGCGTGCGCAGGTCATGGCCTTGGGTGGCAAACAGGCAGGTGTACAGCTTGCCTTCGGTAGACAGGCGGGCGCGGTTGCAGTCGCCGCAAAAAGCCTGGGTAACGCTGCTGATTACGCCAATTTCGCCCAAGCGCGGGTCGTGTTTGCCATCTGCGCCCGCGTAGCCCCAGCGTTGGGCGGTTTCGCCTGGCGCGCTGTGGCCCAGCTGCACCAAAGGCATATGCTGGTGAACATGCTGCACCACTTGTGCAGAGGGCATTACGTCGTGCATGCGCCAGCCGTTGGTGGCACCTACGTCCATGTACTCAATAAAACGCAGGATGATGCCGGTGGCTTGAAAGTGGCGTGCCATGGGCAAAATCTCATTCGCATTGGTGCCGCGCTTGACCACCATGTTCACTTTTATATTGACAAGCCCTGCTTCTTGCGCTGCAGCTATGCCGTCCAGTACGTCGGCCACCGGAAAGTCCACATCGTTCATGGCCCGAAAGGTGGCATCGTTTAAGCCGTCTAGGCTGACAGTTACGCGCTGCAAGCCCGCATCTTTCAAGGCCTGTGCCTTGCGCCGCAAGAGCGAGCCATTGGTGGTCAGTGTGATGTCCAGCGGCAGGCCTTGGGTGGTTCTGAGCGCCGCAAGCTGGGCAATCAGCACTTCGAGGTTTTTACGCAGCAAAGGCTCGCCGCCTGTCAGGCGCAGTTTTTGCACGCCGTGGGACACAAAGATGCGCGCTGCGCGGGTGATTTCTTCAAAGCTAAGCAGCGCGTTGTGCGGCAGGTACTGGTAGTTTTTATCAAACACTTCTTTGGGCATGCAGTAGCTGCAGCGAAAGTTGCAGCGGTCCGTAACGCTGATGCGCAGGTCGCGCAGTGGGCGGCCTAGCGCGTCGCTCAGCAGGCCGTTGGCCACTATCTGCTGCGTGTGCACATGGGCGCTCAGTAAGGGAGCACGCTGCAATGAAGTAACCTCTTGCGAGGCAGTGAACCCTAGATTACGTTGGTCAATGATGGGGATCACAGTGTTTGGCATAAGAAGATTATCGCGGGTCTTTGTCTCGGGCGCTGTCAGCGCAGGGTGCATATGCCTAAGGCTTGTGCAATGTTAAGCCTGGCTACTTGGCCAGTGCAGCACCAATGGCTTTAACCAGCGCTGCGCTTTGTGGTGCTACTTCGGAGGCAAAGCTTTGCACCTTGCCGTCTGGGGTGATCAGGTATTTATGAAAATTCCAGCCGGGTGCTTTACCGGAGGTGCTGATGAGCTTTTGGTACAAGGGGTCTTTGCCAATTGGGGTGCTGAGTTTTTCGCCTACAGTAAAAGTCACGCCGTAGTTAATTTTACAAAAGTCGGCGATTTGCTGGTTGCCGCCTGATTCTTGTTGCCCAAAATCGTTGGCAGGCAAAGCCAGCACCATCAGGCCCTTGCTTTTGTACTGCTGGTGTAACTTCTCCAGCCCTTCGTACTGCGGTGTAAAGCCGCACTGGCTGGCCGTGTTGACCAGCAGCACCGCTTTGGCCGAGGCATTGCACAGGTTAAACGGTTTGCCGCCGATAAGTGGTTGCACAGTGTAGCTGGCTGCCCCTGCGCACAGGTTGGCTGCGTGCGCTGCCAGGGTGGTGGTAAGCAGGGCAGTAAGGTAGAAAGCTCTCAATAAGTTCATAGATTAAACCTCCAGCATCAGTACATCGACCACATCGCCTACCGCCACATTGCCTTGGTTATGGTGCAGCACGATCAGCCCGTTGGCTTGCACCATGCTTGACAATACGCCACTGCCTTGGTTGCCCGTGGTTTTAACTTGCATTGTGCCGTCGGCGGCGCGGGTAACGCAGCCGCGCTGGTATTCGGTGCGGCCGGGCTTTTTGCGCAGGGGCTCGGTGCTGTGGGCTGGCAAGTACAGCGGAGCGCTGCAGTATTTGGCGGGGTTGGCACCCATCATGCGCAGCAGCGCAGGGCGCACAAAAGCCAGCATGGTGACCATCACGGCCACCGGGTTACCGGGCAGGCCAAACAGTAAAGTACTATTATTTTCATAGCTGCTTGTGTAGCATTTCCTTGGGCCAGAGGGTGATTTGTCTTCTAAACTGGGCTTACAAGTGGTTTGGGCAATACGCCCCACCGCCATGGGCCTACCGGGGCGCATGGCGATCTTCCAAAATGCCACACCACCGCCTGGTACCTCGCTGCCCAGTTGCGCCATCATGGCCTTGGTATGGTCAGCTTCGCCCACGCTGACCCCACCGCTGGTGATGATGGCATCGGCTTGCGCAGCGGCGCTGCGAAAGGCAGCTTCCAGCAGGGCAGGGTTGTCGCCCACCACACCCATGTCTACCACCTCTACCCCTAAGCGTGTGAGCATGCCGTGCACGGTGTAGCGGTTGCTGTCGTAAATAGCGCCTTCTCGTGGTGCCTCACCCAGGCTGAGTACTTCGTCGCCGGTCGAAAAATAGGCCACTTTCAGCTTGCGCACCACCTCTATGTGGCCTATGTTCAAGCTGGCCAAAAGCCCCAGTGCTGCGGGCGAGAGCAGGTCGCCTTGGTGCAAAGCGGGCGCGCCTTGCATAAGGTCTTCACCGGCAAAACGCCGGTTATCGCCGGTGCACAACACGCCAGCTTTGACCTCGATGGTCCACGCTTCCTGTGTGGTCGCGGCTTCGGGCGCGGCTGTGCCGGCTTGCAGCGGGCTTGCCAATAGCGGCAATGCTGGGCGCTGGTTGCTGGTGCACAGCTCTTGGGGCACCACGGTGTCCAAGCCCTCCGGCAGAACGGCACCGGTCATTATTTTCACGCATTCACCGGTCTGCACGCTGCCTTGCCATGCCTTGCCTGCCAGCGCCGTGCCCACCACTTTAAAACGGGATGGGCCGTCTGCCTTGAGGTTTGCACCGTCAAACGCAAAGCCGTCCATTGCTGAGTTGTCATGCGGCGGCACGCTGATGGGCGAGACGACGTCGTTTGCCAGCACGCGGCCTAACGCGGCAAACAAATCTACCTGCTCAGTAGCAGTGATGGGCACTACCAGCTGCGCTAAAAATTCATTCACCACGCCTGCGGGCAGGGCGTTGGGGTCATAGCCTTGCAGCTCGGCGGCAATCTGGTCGACAGTTCTCATGCGCTGATTATCGCCCTGTGCAGGCTGCGCTGCGCTGGACAAAAGCACATAAAACCCTACAGGGTGCTGACCACATCTAAAAGCCTATGTCCTACGTAACTACAGTGTTACTGGCCAAAGCGCATGATATTTACACTGTTTTGCCTAACCACCTGGAGACATTGCCATGACCTTTATGCTGCCCGCCTCATACCGTGCATTCATGTTTTCTAGTATGCACAGCGGGCGGTTTGGGCTTGCGGCACTTGTGCTGGGGGCCGTGCTTAGTGTGCCTGTGCCCGCCTACGCTGCGCCATTAGCAGTTGTTAGCACAGCCGCAAATACAACCGCAAACACAACCGTAAACACAGCCACAGGTAAAGCCACTGGCACAGTCACCAGCTTGAGTGCCAGCGACGAAAAGGCGGTACGCGAGGTGGTGGCCGCCCAGCTTGCCGCTTTTGCGGCAGACGATGCGCCCAAAGCTTTCTCGGTAGCCGCGCCTAATATTCAAAAAATGTTCAAAACCCCGGCCAACTTTATGGCCATGGTGCAAGCCCACTACCCCGTGGTGTACCGCCCCGCCAGCGTAACCTACTACAAGCCTGAAACCGACGGCGCTTCGATCATCATGAAAGTGCAAATGCTGGATGCCAAAGATACACAATGGCTGGCGGTGTATGCGCTGCAACGCCCAAAAGCCAATGCCGATGCCAAAGACAAAACCAAAGGCTGGCGGATTGCAGGCTGCATAGTTACCAGCAATGTGGGGCGCACGGCGTAGTGTCTACTTTCTCATCCGCTTACCTTTGCCCACTAGGGCCACAGCCTCGTCCATCGTGCGCAGCACAACTTGCCCGCGCAAGATGCCAATGTCTATACCGCTGCCCAGGCCAAGCCCTGGGCAAAACCGGTTGCAGCAACCGCAAAGAGTTGATCGGCTACGTAAGCTCTTTGTAGAGCGCCTCTGGCTTTGGTCGTGCACTACAGCCAGCGGCATGCTAAAAACGTATTTTTAGAGCGTTTTAGGCCTATCGCCCAAGGAAATGCTGGACAGTTAGCTATTAATTATATAGTAAACTTAACCTAATTTTCAAACAAAAAAATACTTATTTGCTGTAATCTGCAAGACAGTGCCCAGCGCCCCGCGCTGCCTATTCTCAGTCTTCGGGCCTATACTGGCAAATCGGGTGGTGTAGTCGCCAGCCAAGGAAACACACCATGAAAGACATGCGCCATTTAAGCGTCGTAGACGGTGCCTTTTTGCACCTGGAAAGCCCAGAAATGCCAATGCACGTAGGTAGCTTGGCTTTGTTTGAACCCCCTGTTAACCCGCAAAACTCTTGGTATGACGCGCTTAAAACGCATGTGATGGGCCGCATGCACTTGGCACCCGTGTTCACCCGCAAGCTGGCCCTGATGCCGTTTGACCTGGCCAACCCAGTGTGGATTCACGACGACGATATTGACATTGACTACCATGTTCGCTACCTGGTGCTGAACAAACCCGGCACCACGGTGCAGCTAGAGGCACTGGCGGCGCGTTTGCATTCCAGCCTGCTGGACCGCAGCCGCCCGCTGTGGGAGTTTTATGTAATAGAAGGGCTGGCCGATGGGCGGGTGGGTTTTTACTCTAAAGTGCACCATGCTGCGGTAGACGGCCAAGCCGCAGTGGCCATGGCCAACAGCGTGTTTGACATTGCGCCCGAGCCGCGCCGCGTCAAGCCGCCCAGACCAGCACGCAGCAACCGCTACCAGCTGGGCGTAGCCGAACTGCTGGGCGCTGCGCTGTCTAACCAAGTTCAACAGGCCGTGCAATTTGCCAAGCTGGTGCCGCCGCTGGGCGCTGCTGCCTTGCAAGCGGCCCAAGACGCGCTGGCAAAAAGGCGAGAAAAACCAGCCGACAGCAGCGCCAAAGCAGCCAGCAAGTTCAAGCTGGCACCTGCCACGCCCTTTAACACCTCCATCACCAACCAGCGCGCTTTTGCCGGGGTATCGTTGCCCTTGGGCGAGGTCAAGCAGATGGGCAAACTGCTGGGCGCGTCGATCAACGACATGGTGCTCTGGCTGTGCAGCACGGCGCTGCGTGAATATTTGGCGGAGTCGCGCGAGCTGCCTGGTAAATCTTTGGTTGCTGGCGTGCCCATTTCTTTGCGCGCAGAGGGCGACACCAGCAGCAACAACCAAGTCTCGGTTACTGTGATTGACCTGGCCACACAGGTAAAAGACCCTGTCGAACGGCTGCGCATGATCATGGCAGGCACCAAGGCGATGAAGCAACAAATGGGCGCTTTTGGCAGTTTGATTCCGACCGACTTCCCCTCGCTGGGCTCGCCTTGGCTGCTCAGTGGCTTGGCATCGCTGTACGGGCGCTCGCGCATCGCTGACAAACTGCGCATTGCCAACGTGGTAATTTCTAACGTGCCTGGCCCGCAAGTGCCGCTGTATTTGGCGGGTGCCAAAATGGTGGGCAACTATCCGCTGTCGATTGTGGTGCACGGCATCGCACTGAACATCACGGTGCAAAGCTACATGGGGCAGCTTGATTTTGGTTTGATAGCCTGCAGGCGTGCCATGCGCGATGTAGACCAGCTGGCCTTGCAACTGCACAAAGCGCTGGAGGTACTGCGCACCCTGGCGCGTGCCATACCAGCCGCCCCACCCGTGCTGGCCACCCTGGCCGCTAAAAAGCGCGTAACAGACATTAGGCCCAAACTCAAAGCCAAGCCTGCTGGCAAGCTGGCAGGCCAACTTGCAAATAAAGCTAAACTGGCCCGCGCGGCCTAACTCCGGCATATTTGCCCCAGCCAGAGAGAAAATAAAGGAGCACGGTATGACAACGCACAACCCCACGGCACTCATTACGGGTGCGTCTTCGGGTATCGGCGAGGCACTGGCCGCCTGTTTTGCCAAAGCAGGCTACAACTTGGTACTGGTCGCGCGCAGTACCGCCAAGCTCAAAGCGCTGGGCAAGCAATTGGCTGGCGACTACGCTGTAAAAGCTTGGGTAGCACCGGCTGATTTGTCATTGCCCGATGCTGCGCGCACACTGGCTAGCGCCATGCAGCGCGCCAAGCGGCCCATCGACGTGCTGGTTAACAACGCTGGTATTTTGAACCACGGCACCTTCGTAGACATGCCTGCCCAGTACCACAACGCCATGATCGACCTGAACATCACAGGCCTGACCAGCATGATTGCGCACTTTGCGCCCAGCATGGTGGCGCGCGGCGACGGACGTATTTTGAACGTAGCCTCGATTGCTGCGTTCCAGCCGGTTCCCTCGTTGGCCACCTACGCGGCCACCAAGGCCTATGTGCTGTCGCTCACCGAGTCACTGTCTGAGGAATTTAAAGGTACAGGGGTGAGCATCACTGCCCTGTGCCCCGGCATCACGGCCACCAACATGTTCAGCGGTGCCAAGGCCGAAAGCACACAGCTGGCCAACTTGCCCCAATTTTTGATCGGCGATGCCAAAGTGGTGGCGCAGCAAGGCTTTGATGCCTGCATGCGCGGCGATGCCATCAAAGTGCCTGGTGCCGTCAACCAAGCCAGCATCATCGCAAGTCGCGCTACCCCCAAATGGCTGCTGCGCAAAGTCAGCGGTGCGCTGGTGCGCAGCCTGCGCTAGGTGCTTGAATCCACCAAGAAAAAGGCCTATCGCCCAAGGAAATGCTGGATAAGCAGCTATATTTTAAATAGCATTAAGTATTCGTAATAGTCGTTGCCATGGTGGCGCTAAACGGTCAAAGTAGTGATTTGTGTTGTTCATGTGGGCAATACGTTGATTTAACTCAGTGGGAACTTGCATGCCACAGCTTATTACTTCGGTAGACGGCGTAGAAATTCACCGCCAGTACCTTACACGCGAGCGCACCACACTGGGCCGCAAGCCGCATAACCATATTGTGCTGACCGACTTGGCCATCAGTGGAGAGCACTGCGCATTTGAGCTGACGGGACTGGCAGATGTGGTGGTGGTAGATGCTGGCAGCACCAACGGCACCTACATTAACGGGGCTATGGTGCGCATGCACTTGCTGAAAGACCACGACGTGATTGCCATTGGCAAGTTTAAGATTTTGTACCTCAGCGCCAGCGCGCTGACCGATGAAATTAACCACGAAATGACCACCGCGCAAATGCCGCTTGACTATGGCCAGACCGGTTCTTTTTCTTCTTCTTCTTTCCCCTCATCTTCGGGGGCGCTGCAGGCCCGCTTGAAGGTGCTGACCGGCTCGTCGGCGGGCCTGGAGCTGCCAGTGGTCAAAGCGGTGTCTACCTTTGGCAAGCGCGGTGTGGCCATGGTCGCCATTGCCCACCGCCGCCAAGGCTATTTCATCTCCTGCATCGAGGCAACCCAAACGCCCACCTTAAACGGCCAGCCGATTACCGACACACCGGTGCGCTTGGCTGACTACGACGTACTGGAACTTGCAGGCAGCACGCTGGAGTTCTCTCTTAAGATGTAGCCCGTACGCTGCGTTGGTAAACTGCATTTTAAGAATTTTAGCCCTGTCGCCCAAGGAAATGCTAAATAGTTAGCTATGTATTTAGTAGCAATTAGTGGCAATTAGTGGCGATGGGTAGCGCTACGCACAGTGCATTAAAAATGCTTGCGAATCAGCTCCGACAGCAGCTCCTGCATGGCGCGCTGGGTCAATGTGGCAGGGCGCTGGGCGCTGGTGGCCAGGCTTAAGCGGCTGCGCAGGCCGCTGACGGGGCGCATGCTGTACAGCTCGGGGTGGGCTGCGGTGCGCACTGCGTTGGCGGGCAATACAGCGGCACCTGCGTTGTCGGCTACCAAATCGAGCGTAGCTGCTACCCCGTCAACTTCCAGGGCAATGGTCAGACGTTTACCTACCGCGCCCATCTCAGTTTCTACCAAGGCGCGCAAGGCGTTGGGGCGGGTGGCTATCACCAGCGGTATGCTGGCCAGCTCGCGCACGCTGATGCTGATGCCCTCTTTGCTGCGGTGGGCGCTGTGCTGCACCAGTACCAAGTCTTCCTCTACCAGCTCGGTCAGTTCCATATCGGTGGCGGGAATAGGGTTGTATAGCAGCACAATGTCCAGGCGGCCCACGGTCAGTCCCTCGTGCAGGGCAACCGACAGGCCTTCGCTGATCGACAGCACAGCCTCGGGCATGCGCTCTTTAAAAGCGCGAATCAGCGGCACAGTGAGCACTTTGGCCACGCTGGTGGGCATGCCGACGGCCACGCGGCCTGCCAAGCTGCCGCGCACCCGGCCCAGCTCTTCGCGTGCCCGCTCTACTTGGTGCAATATACCCCGGCCATGCTCAAGCATGACTTTACCAGCCTCGGTAGTAGTGGCACCCCGGCCGTTGCGCACCAGCAGGTTTTGCCGCAACTCTACCTCTAAGAGCCGCACCTGGCGGCTTAGCGCAGGCTGGGCAATATTGAGCAACACCGAGGCACGGGTGAAGCTGCCCAGCTCGGCTACGCGTACAAAATACTCAATTTGCCTGAGATCCATTAACTAATTTTATGGGTATAGCTTGTGTATTGCTATAAGTATTTGTTCTAGCAGGTAGGGAAGCGGCTAGGTTGCAGTTCAACCCAAGTTAAAGAACAATCATCATCTGTTAAAAGTACTAAATCCACCCATGCAAACCGCAATTCCCTGCTACTTTATGCGTGGTGGCACATCCAAAGGCCCGTTTTTTCTGGAAAGCGACCTCCCTAGCGACCCCGCCACCCGCAACCGCGTGTTGCTGGCGGTGATGGGCTCTCCCGATGCCAGGCAAATCGACGGCCTGGGTGGCGCGCACCCGCTCACGTCTAAAGTAGGCATCGTGCGCAAAAGCAGCACGCCAGGCGTGGCGGTAGATTTTTTGTTCGCCCAGCTCCAGCCCTGTAATGACACCGTAGACACTGCGCCCAACTGCGGCAACATGCTGGCCGCTGTGCTGCCCTTTGCCATAGAACGCGGCTTGGTTAGCGTGCAGGGCGCTACCACCACCGCCCGCGTGCTGACGCTGAACACCGCCATGCAATGCGACATCACCGTGCACACCCCCGGCGCCAGGGTGGCCACCACTGGCGATGCGCGC
>JAYSRE010000154.1:0-8900 GCA_043721235.1 Polaromonas sp.
CTGGCATCTTTGCCAATATCGCGCATGATTTGCCGCTCGGTCATTTGCGACAGGATGTCCAGGTGCACATGGGCATCGAGCTTTTGCAGGTTTTTTAGCTCTGCTTTGCCGCCTAGGGCCAGTGCGGGTACAAAGCCGTACAGGGTGTCGTGGTCTAGCGGGCCTAGGGCGGCTAGAGCGCGGTCAAAGAGGGGTGCGCCGGATTCGTCTTCAAATTCATAAGCTTTCTTAGAACTTGAGGAAAAGAAAAGTTGAATTTGACGATTAGTACCTCGCTCCAAAACACCTTGCGCCCTATCACTAGGAAAAATCATTCCATAAGGTGTTAATACTTTCAGACTGTTTCCTGATTTTTCTCCCCAAAGCAACAGTTCACCAAAAGCTGTCCGTGCAATCACGTAATACGTGTCCTGCTCCATGAACGGCGTGTCACCAATCCAAGCCTCCAGCTCATCTTCCCATTCGTCTGGGTCAACTGTCCAGAACAAACCCTTGGCGTAGCCGCACCAGCCGTACTCTTGCCAGTATTTCAGCAGCTGGTCGGGCAGCTTGCCGCGAAAGCGTTCTATTTTTTCTGGTGGTACTTCGCGTTTGGCGAAAGGAGGGCCAAAGCCCTCGTAGCCTAAGAAATCTTCCATAAATTCGTCCATAACAATACCCTTTAGTTTGTGTGCAAGTTTTCTTAGCCTAAGTCAGGTTTTTCACCGTCTTTACAGCGCTTAAGCTTGGAGTTCATCTTGGTGCTGCCCCGCTCTGAAGTAGGAATGCTCTTTGCCTCTTTGTCTAGCTGGGCCACACGGTCTTTCCACTGCGCACCAATGGAGGAGTTCACGCCTTTGTCGCCCATGCCGCCGATCGCGTCTTTGCCTCCTGCGAACATGTCGGGGTTGTGCAGGGCGGCCAGGGTTTTCATGCGGTCTGTGGCCATGCCGGAGGCTTGCCTTGCAGCTTCTGCGCCGCGAACACCTCGAGTTTTAAGTTGATCTTTAAACTGCTCAGTCAAATCACTTTCAAACTTCGATCGCGCCTTAATTTGCGCAGCCCCCGTCCCCTGCCTGCCAATCTCCGCATAGCGCTCACGCCCCTCCAGATACTCCTTGACCGTCATGTCGTTGAGGCCCTTTTGCTGCCCGTCTAGCTGGCGGTCGTATTCGACGTGTTTGTTTTTGGTCTTTTTACCGGCCGTAAAGCAGCCTACATCGATTTGCCTGGTTCTGCCTGAGCTAATGTACAGCCCGCCTGCGCGGCCTGCATTGCCTGCGCCGCCAGCTTGCGCAGGTGCCACTTTGGGCCCTACAGCGCTTGCACTACCTGCACCACCTGCACCAGCCCTGCCTGGCGCCGGTGCCTTGCCCCCGCCTTGCATGGCGGACAGTACTGCGCCAAAGTTTTTACCCAACTCGCCCAGGTTGTAGCTGCCAAGGGCTGGGCTGGCGTTGGCTGCGCCCAGGGCGTTTTGCTCTTGGCTTAGCTGGGCTAGGCGGTCTTTGGCCTGGGCTGCGCCGGGTACATCGCGCTGGGCGATGGCGGTTTGCAGGTGCTGCAGCTGTTGGGCGCTTTGGGTGTCGATGTCGGCTTGGCTGCGCTTTTGGCTTTGCCAGGCCGCAAAGTCGTCTGTGGGTGCGCTGCTGAGGTCTTTTTTGGCGGTGTGCAGCAGGCCGCAGCAGCCGTTGCTTTTGGTGGTGTTGCCGCTTTTAGGGGTGTCTGCCATGGCTTTACACGGCCACGTTCATGTCAACTTCGTCGCCGTCGCGGGCCACTTTGCGGCCTTCTATCTCTACGTTGCTGCAGCCTTCAGTCACTTCTACGTTGCCGCTGCCGGCCGACACACCCGATTTGAGGCCGCTGCCTGCGTTGCCTGTTACGCCTTTGATGATGCTTTGCACCAACAGTATTTTTTGGTCGCGTGAGTAGGTGCGCTGGCTGTAGCGGCCTTCTTCGGGTGATAAGGTTTGCATGGGTTTGAAGGCGACAATTTCTTTGCCTACGCGGCACATGTCGGGGGTAACGGCTAGGACAAAAAACTCGTCTGCTGCGTCGGCTATATGGGGAATGGTGCTCATACAGGATGGGGTGTTGCGGGTGTTTGGGGGGCTTTAATCAGTTCAATGGCGCAGGACTGTATGCGTTGGTCGTGGCCTAGGCTTAGGCGCCATGTGGCATGCAGCTGCTGGGTGTCCAGGTCGATGTGCAGGGTGTCTAGGCGCAACTGGCCTTGCATTATGTGGCCTTGTGCGTCGGTGCTATGGGCTAGCAGGGTCCACCCGGGCAGTTGCATGCTCAGGGTTTGCCTGTCGGCAAACACGCCCACCATTTCTACAAATTCATCACCTTGCAGCGCGCCTTTTATCATTTGGTCGGCGGGGGCGCAGTTAAAGTAGGAGTTTTTAAAGTCTTTGGGGTAGTCGGCAATGTCGGTGGCATAAAAGTCTTTAAGCCAAGCATCGTCGTAGGTGCCTTGGCGGCGCACGCGTGGGCTCCACCAGCGGGCTATGGGGCCCCAGCCTGCAGGCTGGTATTTTTTAAAGTTGATGGCGCTGCTGTCTGTGATGGCATCGTCTTCCCATTCGATTTGCGGCCCAGGGTATTGCAGGGCAGGGTTGTGGCTGGGGCTGCCTTTGCCCCCAAAAAAGCCATCTACAGGGCCAAACAGGCCTGTGCCAGAGGGGTTGGCTGCGCATATTTCGGTAGCTTGGCTGGTGTCTTTGTCGGCATCGGGGCCGTGCTGCTTTTTAAGTTGCGCAGGGTCGACGTAATGGCCGCCATAGGCTAGCTCGTACTGCAGCTGCACCTGGGTGGTAGGGGCAGGCTTGCCTAAGCGCCAAACGTCTTTGCTTTTGTGTGTCCACTGGCGTGGCCCGCTAAACCGCAGGGCTTTGTTAATTAGCTGCACTTTGTCGCGGCGCACCCGCAGCAATCCGTGCCAGCTGGTTTGCGGTTTGCTTTGAAAAGTACTGACCTTGCCGGTAACAAAAATGTCGGCAAACGGTTTGTACAGCACCGCGTCCCCCGCTTGTTTAAGGCTTGAGAATTCAGGGTTGTCTTGGTTCCAGTAAACATCAACCAAACTAGGGCCAGCCTGGTTGCGGGACAGGACTGCGGTACCGTCTTTAAGGTCAAAACTGGCTTTAACCACTACAACGTCATAAAACACGCGGCCAAGGCCCATGTCCATGAACTGAAAGTGCGGCAGCCTGGTGAGGTTATCTAGCTGCTGCAGCTGGGGGCTGGGTAGCTTGCGGCCTTTTTGCGCAGGCTTTGGCTCTTGCAATGGTTCTTGCAGCGGAACATTTAGCGGTTCGGTATGTGTCATGCCACTGCCCATGGCTTTAGCCTGAGCGCTACCAGGCTGTTTGAAACTTTACTGCTGTTCATTTTTATCCTTACCCTTGCTTTTTTTGGCCTAATTCTTGAGGCACAAGTATCTGGATTTAAAGCTTCATTTTTGCGCCGTGCAGCACCTATTTTTTGTAACAAATTTCTAAATACTAGCCTGTTGAAATTAACCGATGTCTAGGGTTAGTTTTGCGACCAAGGCAAACCCAGCTTGCGCCAGCCGCCCAGTGTGCTGCGGTGGGCTTGCCTGTCGGGGTCGCCTTCAAAGCCTTCCAAAATGTTGTAGGCCTCAAAGCCCAGGGCCTGAGCGCGCTGGGCAGCGGGGATGGAGCGAATGCCTGAGCGGCACAGCAGCAGGACTTTGGCCCCTGCTGGCACGGCGGCCTGCAGCTGCGCGTCAAACTCTGGGTTTAGGGCCATGCCGGGCCAGATTTTAAATTCCACCGCGGGCACGTCGGGAATAAAGCCCACCCATGCGCGCTCGGCATGGGTGCGAATGTCTACCAAGTGCGCCGTGCCTTCGCGCCACCATCGGTGGGCTAGCAGGGGCGGTATGTCACCGCTGTAGCCTGCGCTGGCACTGACGGAGCGGGGCGCTTTATCTTCAGGCTGCGCTCCAGCGTCGTGGCGCTGGCCTAGCGCGAGGTTGGCGGGCACAGCCTCGTCGATGCGGGCGGGTTTGGGCAGATTAAGGTTGTTCATAAGGGCGGTAAATTCCTCTGCGGTGCGCCAGCGGCCTAGCTCTGGCGCGTTGGTACGCAAATTATGCTGCTTCTCGTGGCCAATGGTGCTGCTGGTGCGGCCTTGGTAGTCGTGCCCTGGCCACACAACGGTGGCATCGGGCAGGGCAAACAAAATCTGCGTGATGCTGCGGTACAAAGCCTGCGGGCAGCCCGACTGAAAATCAGTGCGGCCACACCCGCCAATCAGCAGTGTGTCGCCGGTAAAAACCTGGCTGCCAAGCAAAGAGCCCGCATGCGCGGGGCCGGCCCATACAAAGCTCATGCTGCCTGCGGTGTGGCCCGGCGTGTGGATTGCCTTGAGCTGTTGGTTGCCAAACTGCAGCACGTCACCGTCTTGCAGCTGCAGCGCAGCGGGGTGAATGCCGCAGCCTGCCGGTGTGGCGGCTTGTGCGCCAGTGCGCTTTACCAAGCTGCCCGCGCTGGTAATGTGGTCTGCATGGGCGTGGGTTTCCACTACGTAGCGCAAGCGCAAGCCGCGCTGTTGCAGGGCAGCCAAGTCGCGCGCCATGTGCGTGTCTACCGGGTCAATGAGGATGGCGTCCAAGCTGGTGGTGCACCACAACAGGTAGGTGTAGGTGCTGGAGCCGGGGTCAAAAAGCTGGAGGGTTTGCATTGCAGTTACATATTTATACATGGTTTTTATTGCACTTTTTTACATGGCATTGTGCAGATTTTGCTAGCTGTTATGCGTATTTGGCCAGCATGTCGGCTACATGGCCAGCTGGTAAATCGCCCTGCTCCAGCATGCAGGCCACCATGGTGAAAAAAGCTTTGTCCAGTGCCTTGCGCGCAGCTGATAGCTGCTGGGCTATGCGCTCGCAATCAGCCTCTTCATTGATTTGGCGCTGTAGGCCGCGCAGCTGCCCTTCAACACGGGCCAAACGGGCGCACATGGATTTTTTCTTAACGCTGTCGGTGAGTTGGGACATGATAGACTTGAATTTAATATACCCCATGGAGTATACTTAAACAGTTATCTTTTGACAACTTGCTCGTTTTAACACCCGCCCTCTTTACCCGCCCTTTTTAACAAGCCCAACAACCCTACTTACTTTAAACACCGCTATGCAGATCAACACTTGGTTACCCCATCCATTTTTACAAGCAGGCGTGGGTGGCCTGCTGATTGGACTGGCCAGTTGGCTTTTGCTGGCATCTTTGGGCCGCGTGGCGGGCATCAGCGGCATAGCGGCCGGGGCTATCGTGCCTGCGCAGGGTGCAGCGCTGGGCGAGCGCGCATGGCGCTGGGCTTTTGTTGCAGGCCTGGTATTGGCAGGGACGGCCGCAGCTGCGCTGCTGGGCATACCTAGCGTGCCACAGCGGCCGCTGCCTTTGCTGGCCGTAGCGGGGCTGCTGGTAGGCTTTGGCACGGTGTGGGGGTCGGGCTGCACCAGTGGGCACGGGGTGTGTGGGCTGGGGCGGCGCTCAGGCCGCTCGCTGGTGGCCACACTGGTGTTTATGGGTTCTGGCATAGCTACTGTATTTATAGCAAACTATCTAGCATTTTTTTGGGCGAGAGGGTGAAATGATGAAAAAATTACTGTTTGCATTGCTTTGCGGTGCTGTGTTTGCCATCGGCTTGGTGGTCTCAGGCATGACGCAGCCGTCCAAGGTGTTGGGCTTTTTGAATGTGGGCGGTATCTTTGCGCCTGCGCGTTTTGGTGCGTGGGACGCGTCACTGGCGTTTGTGATGGGCGCGGCGCTGTGCGTGACCTTGCTGGCTTTCGCCATCACGCCGCGTACAGGCCAGCGTCCCTGGGCAGCGGCCAGTTTTGACCTGCCCACCCGCAAAGACATTGATGGCAAGCTGGTGCTGGGCGCTGCCTTGTTTGGCATAGGCTGGGGTTTGGTGGGCTATTGCCCTGGGCCTGCGCTGGCATCGCTGCTGTCGGGCGGGTTGGATGCCCTTACTTTTGTAACCGCACTTGCTGTAGGTATGTGGGCGGCGCGGCGCTTTGCGGCCTAAAGTAAGTTGAAAACACCCAGCGAAATACACAAGACCCGCCTATGCAACAGCCCCTCTTCGACTGGTTTGCCAGCCTGCACCACCGCCCCGGCGGCGATATTTTGGCAGTGCAAACGCTGCGCAACGCCATCATGGCAGCCAGTGTGCTGGCCTCAGCTGCGTTGGTGGGCCTGATGGGCGTGCTGGCCACTGCGCATTTGCACCCGCGCTGGAGCAGCGCCAGCGCGGCCACTTTGCTGGTGGTGAGCGCTATGTTTTCTCTGCGCGCGCTGTGGACGTTGTCTGCAGCAGGATTTGATCTGCGCCTGACTTCCCCCACTGGCTCTGACATTGAGACTGGTTCTGGCACTAGCAGCGCAGCCAAGGCGCACAACCCGTTAGACGCTGGTTCGCTGGTAGCCGATATCGCGCTGGCCCTGCGCTGCATTCGCTGGTCAGGCATGCTGCTGGTTTTGGCGCTGACAGCCGCAGGGGCTGGTGTGTGGGTGGCAGCGTAGCGCTGCCAAGTAAGCCCTGCGACAGGAAAAACCCCAAAATAGTGGAAAATACGTTAGTTGACGTTTACGTAAACGTCAACTAGCCGCTACAGCGCTTAGGCGGCATTTGGAGACACCCATGACCGACCTGTCTAACGACTACCAAGCCCTGGCCAACTACCGCCCCAAGCACAAGGTGCGCTTTGTCACGGCCGCATCGCTGTTTGACGGGCACGATGCGTCCATCAACATCATGCGGCGCATTTTAATGGGCATGGGCGTAGAAGTGGTGCACCTGGGGCATAACCGCAGCGTGGACGACGTGGTAACCGCTGCGCTGAACGAGGACGTGCAGGGCATCGCCGTTAGCAGCTACCAAGGCGGGCATGTGGAGTACTTTAAGTACATGACGGCGCTGCTTAAAGAGCGTGGTGGCGCGCACATTAAGGTGTTTGGCGGCGGCGGCGGCGTGATCGTGCCCGATGAAATTCGGGACCTGGCTGCACACAGCGTGCGCATTTTCAGCCCCGAAGACGGCCAGCGCATGGGCCTGGCGGGCATGATTGGCGAGATGGTGATGGCCTGCGACAGCGACCTGTCGGTGCATGCCCCCACCGACATCAAAGCCATTCAAGGCCATAGCGACAAGGCTTGGCGCAGCTTGGCGCAGCTCATTACCAGCATAGAAAATAATCAGCAAAATTTGGCTCTTGCCCAAGCAATTGCTGAACATGCAGCTATTAAAAATGCAGCAATACCGGTCATTGGCATTACGGGCACAGGCGGCGCGGGTAAGTCGTCGCTGACCGATGAGCTGATCCGTCGCCTGCGTCTAGACCAAGCTGACAGCCTGCGCGTGGCGCTCATTTCCATCGACCCATCGCGCCGTAAATCGGGCGGTGCGTTGCTGGGAGACCGTATTCGCATGAACGCGATTTCGCCTTGGGCTGGCGGCGCTAAAGTGTTTATGCGCAGCTTGGCCACGCGTGAGTTTGGCTCTGAAATATCACAAGCCCTGCCCGACGTGATAGCCGCCTGCAAGTGCGCAGGCTTTGACCTCATCATCGTCGAGACCAGCGGCATTGGCCAGGGCGACGCGGCCATCGTGCCGCATGTAAACCTGCCCATGTATGTGATGACGCCCGAGTTTGGCGCGGCCAGCCAGCTGGAAAAAATCGACATGCTGGACTTTGCTGAGTTTGTGGCCATCAACAAGTTTGACCGCAAAGGCTCGCACGACGCACTGCGCGACGTGGCCAAGCAGGTGCAGCGCAACCAAGAGGCGTGGACAAAACGCATGGAAGACATGCCCGTGTTTGGCACCATGGCCGCGCGATTTAACGACGACGGCGTGACGGCGCTGTACCAAGCGATGAAGCCGCGCCTGGCCGCGCTGGGCCTGAAAATGCAACGCGGCACGCTGCCCGAAGTGAACACACGCCACAGCACCAACCAAACCCCCATCATCCCCGCTGCCCGCACCCGCTACCTGAGCGAGATTGCCGACACCGTGCGCGCCTACAAGCGCAAGGCGCGCGAACAGGCTACGCTGGCGCGAGAGATCCAGCAACTGCAAGCGGCAGCGCGCATGCTGAAAATCGGCAAACCCGACCGCGCCCCCGCCGCCGAGGCAGCCCTAGACTTGGCCGCCCACCGCAAAGCCGCGCAAGACCCCGGCGCACGCAAGCTATTGCAGCAATGGCCCGACATGCAAACAGCGTATGCAGGCGACGAATATGTAGTGAAAATTCGTGACAAAGAAATCCGCACGGCGCTCACCACAACATCTTTATCCGGCACGAAGATCAGAAAAGTTGCCTTACCGCAGTTTGAAGACCATGGCGAAATTTTGAAATGGCTGATGCTGGACAACGTGCCTGGCAGCTTCCCCTACACCGCTGGCACCTTCGCCTTCAAACGCGAGGGCGAAGACCCCACGCGCATGTTTGCCGGTGAGGGCGATGCCTTTCGCACCAACCGCCGTTTCAAAATGGTGAGCGAAGGCCTGCCCGCCAAGCGCCTGAGCACCGCGTTTGATTCCGTCACGCTGTATGGCGCTGACCCCGCCACCCGCCCCGACATCTACGGCAAAGTAGGCAACAGTGGCGTGAGCATTGCCACGCTGGAAGACATGAAGGTGCTGTACAGCGGCTTTGATTTGACCAACCCGTCCACCAGTGTGAGCATGACCATCAACGGCCCCGCGCCAACGATTTTGGCCATGTTCATGAACACCGCCATCGACCAAAACCTGGACAAGTTCAAGCTAGACAATAAACGCGAACCCACCGACACCGAGGCCGCCAAAATCAAAGAATGGGTGCAAGAAAACGTGCGCGGCACCGTGCAGGCCGACATCTTGAAAGAAGACCAGGGCCA
>JAYSRE010000155.1:0-3402 GCA_043721235.1 Polaromonas sp.
CCATAGGGTTTGGATTGAGGATTGCCAAGATGCGGATGGTCATGCACATCCCAGTGGTGCAACTGCAGCACCATAGAGCCATTGAATGTCAGTTGCTCATAGTCAGGCCCGCCATGTCCACTTTGAAGCCCACATATTCTTTGGTACCACAAGCTGCTGGCTTGAACGTCTTTAACGGCAATCAATGGTTGCGCTTGCATAAAAGTTCCTTGTTGTAGAAGGTAAACTTAAATTCATAGGAACACAGACTAAGTGTCAATACGGTGCAGGTCTTAATGTCGCTCAGCTGCGTTTAAGCATGCAATATGCGCCCGCCGCCTGCAGACCAGTTTTCCCACGGCACGTCTTGAAAGCACACCATCACGTTTTCGAGATTTAGGCCCTGGGCGGACAAGCCTTGCATCATGTCGTGCAAGATTTGCTTTTTGACTTTGACGCTGCGGCCTACGCCCAGCAGAATTTCAATTAAAACGAAGTCATCAGTTCTGGGCGTGGACAGATCGGGGAACGACGCGTCGAACTGAAAGTCTTCAGCAGGTAGTTCGAAGACGCGGTGAAACTTGTCTTGAGGGTTGACGCCCGCCGCTACCAGCGCGGCATGCACTGACTGGAGCACGCCTTGCTTAAAAGCGCTAGTTTTGGGTTGGCGAACCGTGACGGTGACGATGGGCATAGGAAGTTGAATTCTAATCAAAGCACAAGCAGAATGTGCACAGACTAGCCGGATGGCTAGGCTGTTAAATCTGGATTACCCAAACTATAACTCTAGCTGCCCGCCCAGCCAACCCTTGCGCACACCCACCAAGGTTTGCAAATTAACGCCTTGTAGCACCGGCCAACTGGCGCTGTGGGCTAAAAATATATCGCGCAGCCACGGTAGCAACGTTAAATCGCTTTGGAACAGTGGTGTTAGCAAGCGGCTGGCTTGGCTGTAGAAGTGCAAATGCGTTTTGCGCGCGCGGGTGTAGGCGGCCAGGGCGCTGGGCAGGTCACTAGCGTGGGCCAAGCTGTGCGCTAGCGCTACGGCGTCTAGCAGCGCTAAGTTAGTGCCTTGGCCTAGCTGCGGGCTAGTGGCGTGGGCGGCGTCGCCTATCACTACTGTGCTGTGGTTGTGGTAGCGCGGCATGACAATGTCGTGGTAGCGCGCCCAGGTTAGCTGGTCCATCGACGTGATGTGCGCCAGCAGGTCGGCGCAAGCGGGGTTGAGCGCTAGCACGGTGTCTTTCCAGGCGGGCAGGCCAGCAGCTTGCAGCGCGGCATAGCGGTCTGCACGCAGGCTCCAAAACAGGCTGACCACAGGCGTGTTACTGCCAGGTGCCAAGCCTGTGGGCATGATGCCCAGCATTTGGCCTGCTTGGCGGTACCACTGCCACAGCGTGCTGCCGTAGTGCTGCTGTGCATCAGGCAGCACGGCCCACACAGCGCCCCAAGGGTAAAGCGTGCTTTTAACCTTTAACCCAGTTTGGCTGCGAAGTTGCGAACGGGCACCGTCGGCAATCACGCGCAGGTCAAAATCTTGTAGTGCATCAAGCTGCGTTACTTCATGGCCTGTCACCATCTGCACGCCAGCGTTGCTAGCGGCTTGCCACAGCGCGTTAAACAGCACGCCTCGGTGCAGGCCCACGCCATAGCTGCCCGCTTGCCAGCGGCTGTAGCGAATGTCAATCACGCGCCGCCCCCGTGGGTTAACGCCATACAGCCAGTTAACTTTAGCGCCATGGGCTAGCACTTTGTCGGCTATGCCCAGTGCGCGCATGGCGGCTAAGCCTGTGGGCTGGATCAAAATACCTGCGCCCACAGCCTGTGGGACGGCAAATTTTTCAAACACCGTCACGCGGTGGCCTGCGCGTGCCAGCAATGTGGCTGACGCTAAGCCTGCGAAACCTGCGCCAACGATGGCAATGCTTTGTGGGGTGAGTGTTTTCAAGAGCTAGTTATGGTTAAGATGTGCTCTTGATTCTATAGCTGCTTGAGCAGGTTTTACTTGGGTTAACAGCATAAAAGACTCAAATTTCTTTGCCTGTGACACCCAAGCCGTATTTAAAGCGCCTTTTGCGCTAATTCACTGCGGTTTTTATAAAACGTTAAACCGGTCTCTAGCATATTGCTCAGTAGCAACTGCGCTACCGCATCGGCATAAAAATTAAACTGTGTGCTCACGCGGTAATGCGCCTGTAGGTCTAGCCGCGTGCCGCCAGCTATGGGGGTGAGGGTAAAGCTGGTGTCGTGCAGGTCAAAGTAGTGGCCACCAATCATCACGTGGTCGTCCAGTGCATGAGGCGGGAACGAGGTGGTGTCAAACCTGTACGTCCAGCGCATATAGCGCTCGGGCTGCCAGTCGGTAATGGGTTCGTCAAAATGCACTTGTTTGCCCCATAACGATTTGCGTACACGGCCTGCATCCGTCATCTCGGTCATGCCCGACAGTGGCATGGGCACGCCGATGCGCGCAGCCCATGTAGCGCCAAATTCTTCGGGCTGAATGTTGGCGGCATAGTTCAGTTGTTGCCACACCTGCGCTGGCGTGGCCTGCACCACCACGCTGCGCTGCACCGCACTCAGCACCGTAGGTGTAGGCAAATAATCGCCACCTAAGCCTAGCGCTATCGGCAGCACGGCCAAGCTGTAAATGGCTTGCTTGGGCCAGTTGGTCATGCGGCACACTGCGCCCATGGCCAGGCCGCCTAGTGCGCCTAGCAAAGCAAACAGCGGAATAATCACAATAGCGCAAATCAATCCTTCAATCATGACCAGCAAAGTGCCAGCTACGTAGGCTACATTGGCCAAGAAGGGTGCCCATAGATAATAGTGCCAGCTGCGGCGCTGGATTTTCTCAGCTGTATACACCGTGACAGCGCCTACGATGATGGGGCTGAAATAAATAAATGAACCTGCCATGGCTGACCACGACCCGCCTGGCTCGCCAGAGAATAAAAAGCGCAAACACAGGCCCGCTAGTACGCCTGCGCCTAGCGGATAACACCTGGAAAACGGCAATACAGTTTTAGTCGAGGCTGGCTCGTTGGCAGGCCACAGCTCAGCGGGATTGTTAGTGTCTGGGGGAGGTAGAGAGTTCATAGCCAGCCTTGTTGTTATTGGAATTTGTATCGATCATGCGCACTTGGCTGCGCAACGGTAAATTGGACGGTAGACGCAGGTTCCACACTAGGAGTCTGGGCGGCAGAAGAATTTCAACTCCTCTAAACACTTCCAAGCCGTCTCGGTGATGCTCAATGCCAACATCAACGCCTACCTGCGTGGTAAGGCGGCAGGCACTGAGCACTCGCCCAGTGCATCAAATGGACACTTGACCCGCACTTTTTCCCTCAAGCCATCTGCATTGCTCCCATTCTGCGCAGATTGAGCGCCATGCACACGAGCTTGAACTCGGCTTGCACCTTC
>JAYSRE010000156.1:0-8860 GCA_043721235.1 Polaromonas sp.
GACGCACGAGTGGTTTGTGATTGACGCCACCGATAAGGTGCTCGGACGGATTGCCAGCGAAGCAGCCCTCCGTTTACGCGGCAAACACAAGGCCATTTACACGCCTCACATCGACACCGGTGACTACATCATCGTGATCAACGCAGCCCAGCTGCGCGTCACAGGTGCCAAGTTATTGGACAAAAAATACTACAGCCACTCAGGCTACCCGGGCGGTATTTCTGAGACCAACTTCCGCGACATGCAAGCCAAGTTTCCTGGCCGTGCGCTGGAAAAAGCGGTCAAAGGCATGTTGCCTAAAGGCCCATTGGGCTACGCCATGATCAAAAAGCTCAAAGTGTATGGCGGCTCTGAGCACCCACACACCGCGCAGCAGCCTAAAGTGTTGGACATTGCCGGTATCTCTCGCGATGCCGTCCGTAAGGAGTCAAAATGATCGGTGAATGGAACAACGGCACCGGCCGCCGCAAATCAAGCGTCGCCCGCGTGTTCATGAAAAAAGGCACTGGCAAAATCACTGTCAACGGTAAAGACATCGTCGAATACTTCGGCCGTCAAACCTCGATCATGATCGCCAAGCAGCCCCTGTTTTTGACCAACAATGTCGAAGCATTTGACCTCAAAATCACCGTCGCCGGTGGTGGCGAGTCAGGCCAAGCAGGTGCAGTGCGCCACGGTATCACCCGCGCTTTGATCGACTACGATGCAGTCTTAAAGCCAGCGCTCAGCGCTGCAGGCTTTGTGACACGTGATGCACGTGAAGTTGAGCGTAAAAAGGTGGGACTACACGGTGCCCGCCGCCGCAAACAGTTCTCCAAACGTTAATTGGTCGGCTGCTGTTACGTGTAGGGGTTTCTTATGCGGCGTTGCAAATCCTCGCCAGGCGTGTAGCCTGTCTGTGGTTTGCGCCTTGCGCCTTGCCTAAGAGCCTCTCGCTCGACCACTTAAATCACAATTTATTCAATACCGCTTGGTGCAAACCTGGCGGTATTTTTTTTTAGCGCACAATCTATTTCTTTATGCGTTTTCGCCTTCTTCGCCGCCGTTTGACCATCAGCGCGCCTTCTATGGCGATTCGCAGCCATACGCCGTGGCCACTGCGCTGGGCTATGGTGGCGTTGATGCTGGGCTTTAGTGCGGCTATTGCGCTGTGGGCGTTTGAGTTTGGCCGCAGCATTGCAGGGCTAGACCGGCACGCCAAACAAGAGCTGGCGCAGTTGAAAGAAGAGGTGGTCAAGCTGCGTGACGAGCGCGAGAAAGCGCTGTCTATCTCCAACACCTCGGGCAGCTTGGTTGCTGCGGAAAAAGCCGCGCAAGAAAAGCTCAGCTTGCAAGTCAAGCAGCTGGAAAACGACAACCGCGCGCTGCGCGACGATTTGGGATTTTTTGAGAAACTCATGCCCGCCAGCGGCGCTGACGGCGTGGCCATTCGCGCGCTGCAAGCCGAGGTGCTGGCAGGCGGTGCCCAGCTTAAATGGCAGGTGCTGGTGATTCAGCCCACCAAAAACGCCCCCGACTTTAACGGCAAAATAGAGCTCAGCCTGGGCGGCACCCAAGCCGGTAAGCCGTGGGCCATGCCCATGCCCATGCCCGGTGGCCTGCAGGCCTTGCAGTTTCGCCAATACCGCCGCATCGAAGGGGTGCTAGACCTACCCCCCCAAGTCGTGGTAAAAACCTTGTCTGCCAAAGTGCTGGAAGGCATGAATGTTAAAGCGGTGCAAAGCATCAAGCTTTAGCTTGGTAAGCTGCGGTGCTGGCTTTTGGTATAAGTTAGCACCTGCTACAAAATAATACGTCGTTAGGAGTAAACCCATGTTTGGAAAAAAATCCCAGCCCCCTATCCGCAGCTTGGTGGCCCCCGGCAGCGAAATTCGCGGCAATATGACCTTTACCGACGGCCTGCGCATTGACGGCTCGGTAGTGGGCGACCTGCGCGCTAACGACGAAAAACGCAGCATACTGGTGATCAGCGAATCAGCCCATGTCACGGGCGAGATCCATGCCGACCACGTCATCATCAACGGCCATGTGCAAGGCCCCGTGTTTGCCCACGAGCTGCTAGAGCTGCAGCCCAAGGCCCGCATTGAGGGCGACGTGAGCTACAAAGCCCTGGAAATGCACCAAGGTGCCACCATCGCAGGCCAGCTGCGGCCCATGCTGCATGGCGTGCTGGACGAAAAGCCCGCACTCAAACTGGCGGCAAACAACGCCTAGGCAGCAATCCCGAGCAATTTGCTGTACTATTAAATTGAATTTTTAAATTTCCCTAGGAGAGTGCCATGAGCGCCTTAGCCGTACAAGCCGACACCACTGAACTTGAGATGCCCGTGCCGATTGTCTTTACCGACAGTGCAGCCTCCAAGGTGGCTGATTTGATTGCCGAAGAAGGCAACCCCGACCTTAAACTGCGCGTATTTGTGCAAGGCGGCGGCTGCTCAGGCTTTCAGTACGGCTTTACCTTTGACGAAATTACCAACGAAGACGACACCACCATGACCAAAAATGGGGTCTCTTTGCTGATCGACGCGATGAGCTACCAGTACCTGCTGGGCGCAGAAATCGATTACAAAGAAGACCTGCAAGGCGCGCAGTTTGTGATTAAAAACCCCAACGCCACCAGCACCTGCGGCTGCGGCTCGTCGTTCTCGGCGTAAAAGGCGCAGCTAGTTACTAAGCCACAAAGCCACTGCGCTGTCCTTGGGCCAGTTTTAGGAGCCTTTTAGCCCTATCGCCCAAGGAAATGCTAGATAGTTCGCTATTATTTTTGCAGTAACTTGCCCAGCATGCCCATCAGGTCTCCGCCATTGCCCAGGCCGCCCTCGGGGGCTTGGCCACCGGGGGTCAGGTGGTTAATCAAGCCGGGCAAAATTTGGCTAAGCTGGCCTGCTGCGTCGCCTTGGCTCATGTCCAGCTTGGATGCCAGGTCGTTGATGGTGTCTTGGCCTAGCGCGCTGGTCATTTGGGCGCCGTCAATGGCATGGTTTTCGCCGCTGCCCACCCAAGAGCTCATGGCATCGCCCATGCCCGCTTGTTGAAACTTGGCCACCAAGCCACCTAAGCCGCCCTGTTGACCGTCGTTGCCCAGCATGCCAATGGCCGCGTTGACCAGCTGTGAGTTGAGGCCGCCACCGCCTTGCTGGCCACCGCCCAGCAGGCTGCCCAAAATGTTACCCAAACCGCCGCCTTGCTGCTGGGCACCGCCCATGGCCGCACCCAAAACTGAATCTAGTAAACCCATGGTGTTCTCCAAAAATTAAAACAATAAAATTAAGCAAGTTAACTGTACGTTAAAAATAAGACAAAAGCAGGCAGGCGTGTCAGCCACTTTCCCCCTTTACGCATTCTGCGCTGCCTTGCGCTGCTGCGCAAGCCACCACAGCGCTGCGCCAGTGGCTGCAATCGGCAGCAAACTGCCGTAGTTCAGCAAGTCCCAGCCCTTGGTGGTTACCAGTGCGCCCGAGGCAAACGACGACAGCGCCAGCGTGGCAAACACAAAAAAGTTCAGCGCACCTTGGGCCTTGTCTTTTTCGGCGGGCTCAAAGGCCTCCAGTGCCAAGGTGGTAGAGCCGGTGAACAGAAAGTTCCAGCCCAGCCCCAGCAAAAACAGCGCCACTAAAAACTGGTGCAGTTCTATGCCCGACAGGGCAATCACCACGCACAGCAGCATCAGCCCCACCCCCACCCCCATCACCGGTAGCGCGCCAAAGCGCTTAATCAGGTGGCCGGTAAAAAAGCCCGGTGCAAACATGCCAATCACGTGCCACTGCAGCACAAAAGCCGCATCGCTAAAAGGCAGGCCGCACTGCTGCATGGCAATGGGGGTGGCGGCCATCAGCAGGTTCATGACCCCGTAGCACAGCGCGCCTGCAGCAGCGGCCACAATAAACACGGGCTGGCGCATGATGACCGCCAGCGGCCGGCCGGTGCCTGCCGAGGTTTTGAGCGGCACAGGCGGAAACTGTACAAAAGCCATCACCACCCAACCCACCAGTGCCACACCCGCCAGCGCCAGGTAGGCCGCGGCAAAAGGCACGTCCATCAGGCTGCGGGCGGCGGCGGCCAAGTTAGGCCCCGCAATGGCACCTATCAAGCCACCCGCCAGCACCCAAGACACGGCTTTTTCTTTGCCGCCGGTTTTTTGCGCCTCGGGCGACACCAGCTCGGCCGCGGCAAAGCGGTACAGCTGGGCATTGGCGTTGTAGTAGCCCGCCACCACCGTGGCCAAACACAGCACATAGAAGTTGCGCGTGATGGCGGCATAAAAACACACCAAGGCAGACAACAGGGCCACCAGCAAACCGGTTTGGAACGAGCGCTGGCGGCCCCACTGCGCCTGCATGCGCGCGGCCAGCCCGGTGGTCAGCGCCCCGCCCAGCACATAGCCCATCACCGGCAGTGTGGCCATCCAGCCCAGCGGGGCCAGGGCCAAGCCCACCAGGCCGTTGATGGCGATAAACACCACGTTGTTGGTAAGAAACAGGCCTTGCGCAAAGACCATCAGCCAGAGATTGCGGTTCATACAGACGTCCACACACTTAGCGCCGCCAGCGGCGCAGTCTCTGAGCGTAGCACGCGCGGCCCCAGGCCTACGGGAGTATAGCCTTGGGCCAAGGCAGCAGCTTCCTCGGCGGGGCTTAAGCCGCCCTCAGGGCCGCACAGGCATTCAATAGCGGCGCCCGAGTCTGCGGCAAAAGCGCTGGCCGACACGCTGGAACTGTGCACCGAGAACACGCAGCGCAGCGTGCCTGCCGCTGGGCGCTGCGCCTGGCCAAGCCAAGCGGTCAGACTCACGACCGGGTGCACCAGCGGCACCCGGTTGCGGCCCGACTGCTCGCACGCGGCCACCGCGATGGCTTGCCAGTGGGCTTGCTTTTTATCGGCCCGCTCGCCCGATAGGCGCAGCACGGTGCGCTCGGTCATCAAGGGCTGGATGCTGGCCGCCCCCAGTTCGGTGGCTTTTTCTACCAGCCACTCCATGCGCTCGTTGGCGGGCATGCCGATGGCAATGTGCACCGCCCGGCCCGCTTCGCGCTCTAAAGCGTCGTGCACGCCTACCCGCACCCGCACCTCGCTGCGGCCCATGTGGGTCACCGCCGCTGCATATTCGCCGCCCTGACCGTTAAACAAAGTCAGCAGCCCGCCAGGCTGCATGCGCAGCACCTGCACATGGCGCGCGCTGGCAGTGTCCAGCGCCAGTTCGGTGCCAGGGCTGAGGGTTTGCGGGGTGTAGAAACGCGGCATAGGCTAATGGGAGGTTAACATGTACTATGTATTTTATAGCTAACTATCTAGCATTTTCTTGGGCGATACCCATATTTGATAGGTAAAAGTGCATTAGAAGCGTTATTTTAGGCCTGCTAGCCTGCTAGCCTGCTAGCCTGCGAGCCTGCTGCCAGCGCAGCCAAGGCTGTGCGGTCTAGGCCGTGCTTTTAGGCTTTGTTAATAATGCGACAAGAAATCTCAGCCCATTGTCCGACCGTTACCTTCATTTACTGCGATGCCAGTCGCTTTTACATTGACTACGGCTTGACACATTTTGCGGTTATCTTGGACACTAAGTAAATAACGGAGGAAAAGCGATGTTTGATAAAAATGGGGTGGTGAGCAGGGTAAGGTTGCGGGTTCAATCGGTGATGGATAAATGCAATCTGACCCTATTTATTCCATTTATTCAAGTCTTAATTGCATTTGCCCTTTTGGCAGGAACTTTGGGTGCCGCACAAGCGCAGACACAACCTGAATATCCGTTAGACAAATTCCGATGTAGCCCATGGTCGTCGGCGAAATATGACACCGTTTCGGAAGCGTGCGACATTCATTTCAATTCGTGGGTGGCTGCTTATGCTCCACGTTTATGTGGGCCTACCAATCACACACCCTATCCTTCACCCACACAATTTCCCATTGGATATGGGAAGGTTGCGGGCTTCTTTAACATTTCTTTCGCTTTGTTTTTCGACGCTATGCACAACGTTGGACCTCTCGACTGTATAGAGACTCAGAATCCAGTCAGCGTAGAGGCTTTTTGCGGCGGGGGGCTCTGGTATATTGGGAACGGAAAGTGCGTTTGTCCGGATCCGTCTAGGCCTTTTTGGGTAAAAGAGACTGCTAGTTGTGTTGCTGCGCCCTCGACTATCACTCTCTCTGGTTCCACAACCACTAAACCCCTCAACGCAGGCGGCAGCACCAAACGCCTAGTCGGCACGGTCACCCAAAACGGCAGTCCTGCTCCCGGCATTGGGGTGTCTATTTCGGTACAGCCCGAGGCTGGAGGCTCGGCGGCTTTACTGTCGGGCACCACAGATGCCGCAGGCCAAGTACAAATTGACTACACGCCGCCCGCCACCCTGATTGGCCCTAGCAAAACAGACAAGCTACGCGCTGACTGTACAGGCTGCAGTAACTCAGTCAACGCTGCGGTGCTGGTAGAGGGCACGCCCACGCCACCGCCGCCTGAAGTATGCAATGACCCCGGTGCCCAAACCAAAAACCCGATCCTTCCAGCCACGGGCACTAAAATATTGACGCACAGCGACTGGCAAGATAATGCCGCGCACCCCTTAAATTTAACCCGTTACTACTCAAGCCAATGGAGCGAGGCCGCAGCAGCGGGCTTGGGCAGTACGTGGAGCCACAACCACGCCCACCGCGCAGTAGGCTTGGACCCAACCGCTAAAAACCGCACCATCGTATGGGGTGATGGCAGCGTCAGCCGTTTCATCAACACAGCGGCCCAAGTCACATTTAACCCCAATGACGGCGGCATATGGAACTGCACGCCCAACACCTTTTGCACGCCTGCAGCGCCAACGATTAACCCCGCCGTGTACCCGCCAGTTTGGCAAGCCAGCGGCAGCCTAGATACCCTGACCGACACCTTCGCGGGCATCGCGTTGCGCCGCAGCAGTGATAACGGCGAATGGCTGTTTGATAAAACCACAGGTAAAGTGCTGACCGCAAAACAGCGCAATGGCTGGACTACCACTTATAACTACCATACCAGTGGCCCGGGGGCAGGCCAGCTCAGCCAAGTGACCAACGCCTTTGGACGCAGTTTGCAGTTTAGCTACAACACCCTTGGCCAGTTAGCTAGCGTAACCCAGCCTGATGCCAAAGTAATTAACTTTGCATACGATGCAACTGCGCGGCTATTCAGCGTGACCTACTCAGACGCCAAAGCCAAAACCTACCATTACGAAAACACCAGCTTTCCACAAGCCATCACTGGCGTGACCGACGAGCACGGCACCCGCTACAGCACCTATAACTACGACGCGCAAGGGCGTGCAGTGCAAAGCGAGCTTAGCGGCGGCGTAGACCGCACCACCGTGGCCTACAGCAGTAATGCATCGGCTGTGACGGATGCGTTAAACACCAGCCGCAGCTACCAATACCAAGCCTTGTCTGGCGCGGCCAGTGGCTACCGTAGCACCCAAGCCAGCAGCCTAGGCGCAGATGGCAACAGCATTGCTGCACAAAGCTTTAACGCAGAGAGCCTGCTAGCCAGCCAAACCGACTTCGCAGGCTTCATCACCACTACCGCGTGGGACACCGCCCGCCGCCTGCCCATCCAGGTAGTGCGCGCCAGCGGCACACCAGTGGCGCAAACCGTGCAAACCCAGTGGCACCCCACGCTGCGCCTGCCCACCCTGGTGACCGAGGCTGGCAGAACCACGGCCATGACCTACGACACCCTGGGCAACAAGCTAACCGAGACCATTACCGACACGTCTGTACCCGCCAGCACCCCGCATGCCATCCGCACCAGCGCCTGGACCTACAACGCCCAAGGCTTGGTCGCCACCGAGACCGCCCCCAACGGCGGCGTTACCAGCTACACCTACAACAGCGCAGGCAACGTGCTGACCAGCCGCAACGCCCTGGGCCATACCACCACCATGGCTTATGCAGGGCCCGACGGTTTGGCAGGCCGCGTGACCAGCGTGGCCGCGCCCACCGGCCTGCTGACCAGCTACACCTACGACCCGCGCGGCCGCGTGCTGTCTAGCGTGCAAGCCGCAGGCACCAGCACGCTGGCCACGCTGTACACCTACACACCCAGTGGCCAGCTGGCCAGCGCCAGCCTGCCCAGCGGCCATGCCATCACCTACAGCTACGACGCGGCCCAGCGCCTGGTAGGCTGGCAAGACAACCGCGGGGCCCGTGGGGCCTACACGCTAGATGCCATGGGCAACCGCACCCTAGAGCAAATTAAAAACCCAGCGGGCCAAGTGGTCTGGCAGCTGGCCCGCAGCATCAACAGCTTAAACCGCGTGGCCAGCGAAACGGTGGGTGCCGCCGCGGGCACCGTCAACAGCAACCAGTTGCAAAGCTACGGCTACAACGCCAACGGCAGCTTGGTTACCGAGACCAACGGCCTAGACCAGTCCACCCGCTACGGCCTGGACGGCCTGCGCAGGGTCACCCAGGTTACCAACGCTGCTGGCGCCACCGCCAACCTGGCCTACAACGCCCTAGATGCCGTCACCACCGCCAGCGACTTTAAAAGCGTAGCCACCGCCACCGCCCGCGACGCGCTAGGCAACGCCACCAGCACCGCCAGCAACGACGCAGGCAGCCAGCAGGCCCAATACGACGCCCTGGGCCTGCCCCAACGCATGGTCGACGCCCTAGGCCAAGCCACCAGCATCACCCGCGACGCGCTAGGCCGCCCCACCCAAATCACCCAGCAAGACGGCCGCAGCACCCTGCTAGCCTACGACCTGGCCGGCACCCAGTACAACGCCGCAGGCAGCCCCAATGCCAGCAAAGGCTATTTAAGCCAGATCACCGACACCACCGACAAAACCACCTACCAGCGCGACGGCTTTGGCCGCATCGTTAAAAAGACCCAGCAGCT
>JAYSRE010000157.1:0-27261 GCA_043721235.1 Polaromonas sp.
GCTGTCCTCCGTCGCCGCCTAGGGCGGCCTTCTCCCCCTTTATGCCGCTACACTGAGTACACCATCGACCCGCTCTTGTGAAAGTGGTGGGCGCACCACTGGTCGATATCGACAGCGAATCTACTTTGGTGATTCGGTTGGCGTGCTACCGTTACCGTCCCAACCAATCTCGTACGCAGCTCTGGGGCTTGGCGTGCACAGCGCAGCGGCATCAAGGAGGAGGCCGAAGGCCGGGGGACAGCCGCGTAGCTGTTCACGCCAAGCGCCAGGGCTGCAAACAGCGCTGCGGTCAGACCCCGCAAGCAATATAAATGGCACAAACACAGTTCACCCGCGAGCGTTGGCGCGCATTGTGTACGCGCTTGGCTTGCGTTGCTGCTACGGGCATGTTTGACCAGCTTACCCTGGCCTACGCCGAGCCTGCACGGGCCTATCACACGGCGCAGCATATTGACGAGTGTCTCCACCTGTTGGACCGCGTGGCATCCCAGTTGCAAAGCCCCGATGACGTGGAGCTGGCAATCTGGATGCACGATGTGGTGTACGACCCGCAGGCTAAAGACAACGAGGCACAAAGCGCGCAGTGGGCCTTGCAATGGTTTGCTGAGCTGCCGTTGCCACGCCGCGACTTGCTGCGCCAGCGTATTGCGGCAACCCAGCATCACGCGCCGATGCCCCATGATAGCGACGGCCAAGCGCTGCTGGACATTGACTTGGCTATCCTCGCCTCAACACCTGTGCGTTTTGCTCAGTACAGTGCGCAAGTGCGCCATGAATACAGCTTTGTCGAACCCGACGTATATGCCATCAAGCGCGCCGAGTTTTTGCAGCACATGGCACAGCGCCCTCAACTTTATTTTCACAGTGCATTGGCTGCGCAGCTAGAGCCCGGCGCGCGGCGCAACTTGCACGGCGCCTACTAGCCCATTACCCAGTCTGCAGTTCGCAGCCTATTGAACCTTTCACCATGTCCACCCCTACTTTCGACTACATCATCATCGGCGCAGGTACGGCCGGTTGCCTGTTGGCCAACCGGCTGTCGGCCAACAAAGACAAACGCGTACTGCTGATTGAAGCCGGGCGCAGGGACGACTACCACTGGATTCACATTCCGGTAGGCTATCTGTACTGCATAGGCAACCCGCGCACCGACTGGATGTACAAAACCGAAGCCGACAAAGGACTCAACGGCCGCCAACTGGGCTACCCGCGCGGCAAAGTGTTGGGCGGCAGCAGCAGCATTAACGGCATGATTTACATGCGCGGCCAAGCGCGCGACTACGACCAGTGGGCCCAGCTCACCGGTGACGATGCATGGAACTGGGACCATTGCCTGCCTGACTTTATGGCGCATGAAGACCACTACCTGGCAGGCAGTGGCATAGAGGATGCCGACTTTGACCGCTTCCATGCCAAAAACACCCGCAACCAGCAGGCCAAAGCCAAAGGCTTGGTAGACCGCGGCTTGGGCGGTGAGTGGCGGGTCGAAAAACAGCGCCTGCGCTGGGACATTTTGGACGCTTTTGCCCAGGCCGCGCAGCAAGCGGGTGTACCCGCCAGAGCCGACTTTAACCGGGGTGACAACGAGGGCGTGGGTTACTTTGAAGTGAACCAAAAAAGTGGTTTTCGCTGGAATGCAGCCAAGGCGTTTTTACGCCCCCAGTGCTATGGCCGGCCTAACTTTGAAATGTGGACCGGCACCCAAGTGGCCCGCCTGGTGCTAGAAAAAACCGCCGATGGTGGCCAGCAATGCAAGGGCGTGCAGGTGTTTAGCGGGGCGGAGATGGTGACAGTACAGGCAACGGGCGAGGTTATTTTGTGCGCAGGCAGCATTGGCAGCCCGCAAATTTTGCAGCTCTCGGGTATGGGCCCGGCCGCCGTCCTGCACGAGCGTAATGTGCCCTTAGTGGTAGATGCGCCGGGGGTGGGGGCTAACTTACAAGACCATTTGCAAATTCGCGCAGTATTTAAAGTGCAGGGCACCACCACCCTCAACACCATGGCCAACTCGGTTTGGGGCAAAGCCAAAATTGGCCTTGAATACGCACTCAAACGCACCGGGCCCATGAGCATGGCCCCCAGCCAGTTGGGGGCCTTTACCCGCAGCGACCCTAGCCAGCCTTACCCCAACATTCAGTACCACGTGCAACCCTTGAGCCTGGACGCTTTTGGCCAGCCGCTGCACACCTTTGACGCGTTCACGGCCAGTGTGTGCAACTTAAACCCCACCAGCCGGGGCAGCGTGCACATCACATCCAACAAGTTTGAAGATGCACCCGCGATTGCACCCAACTACCTGAGCACTGCTGCAGACCGGAAAGTGGCCGCCGACAGCCTGCGCGTGACGCGGCGCATCGTGGGCCAAAGCGCACTGGCCAAGTACCAACCGCAAGAGTACAAGCCTGGCGTGCAGTACCAAACCGATACCGAACTGGCCCAGCTGGCAGGCGATATTGCCACCACCATTTTTCACCCCGTGGGCACCGCCAAAATGGGCTTGGCCAGCGACCCAATGGCTGTGGTGGATGCACACCTGCGCGTGCGCGCTGGCCAAGGCGGCCTGGTGCGCGGCCTGCGCGTGGTGGATGCCAGCGTGATGCCCACCATTACCAGTGGCAACACCAACAGCCCTACCCTGATGCTGGCCGAAAAAGCCGCGCGCTGGATTATGCAAGGCGCCTAGTCGGATGAAAGTATGTCTGTGCGTGTGGGGGCTGCACAGGGTTCTCCCCAAACGGGAAAATCCCGATGCCCAACCCAAGCGGGGCCAACTACATTACATATTCTTCTGTTCGGTACGCCGAACCTGAGGGCTTGAGGAGACAATAGACCACAGGGCGCTTTTTGTTAGCGACCCGGTGTTGCCTAAAGGCCAACCTAGCCGGTTGGCCTTTTGTGTTTTTAACGCGGCTAGCGCAGATCTGCCTCGTCCACGGGCACGGTTTTGCGTGAATACGCATCAATGATGGCGGTGCGTGAAGCAAACTTGCGGGATGTTTTAGACAATACAGACGCCTCATGCATTGCCTCTTGGGCCATGCTCATGCTGTCAAAGTGCAAGGTCGTATCTGCCCCTTTGCTTTGGCCGCGCCGGCCCGTTTTCACATCCCTGCTGGCAGGCAACCGGGCAATACCCACACCCATGTCGGCGCGAAACTCTCTGGGCGATGTACTTTGCGGGTTCAGCATATAGGGCTTGCGCACCATCACGGCCAAACGCAAGCCCAGTGTACGCAGCATGCTAGGGTGCTTGACACCATCAACAATCACTACAAAACTGGTGTCGTCGTAACGGCCCACCTCAGTAGACGCACCCGCGCATTGGCGTACCCGTGCAGCAATGCTGTAGATGACCTGCTCGATAGCGTTGTGGCCCAGTTCTTGGCGCAATTGCGCGACATTAAAAATTTCTATGCAAATAATGGCGGTTTCTTTGCGGTTGCGGCGTGCACGCGCTATGGTTTGGTCTACACGCTGGGCCAGTGCCACACCGGTCCACAGTTGGGTGAGCAGGTCTTTTTCGCGGTGTAAGGACAAGGCCCGGCGCATGCGCAGGTATTCAGTGTTGCGCCGCCACAAAGCCACGGCGCTGCCAATGATGTAGCTGGCTGCTGCTGCCGAGCCCACCATTTGGATGGGCAAGTTACCCCTCACAATACCCAAAGCCGCAGCGTACAACACCAGCACCGCGACCAGCATGGCCAAGGCTGCGGCCACCATGGGCCAGGCAAACCGGTCGCCCAGCAGCGCTGCGCGCAACACCAACCAAAAGCTCAGCACAGCGCAGGCAATGATGAGCAGCGCCACACCTTCTAAAGCCTCCTTGGGGTTAGGCCACAAAAAGCCAAGCAGCCCAAGCGCTGCCAAGCCGCACACCACCCTCAAGCCGTACTGCACCACCGCATCGCGCTGGTGGGTGCGCAAAAAAACAATCAAGCCAAGCGTAGCCACCGTAGCGGCTGCAGGCCCAGACAGTAGTTTCAATGCCGCTGTGGTTGGGCCAGACAGACCCAGCGCAAACGTTTCTAGCAATCCACTGCTACACCAAACAAATAAGCCCGCCATCAAAATAAAGCCCGCTGCCTGCGCCCCAGCCACCGAGCGGGTCACTGCCGAGTTCACCACCGCAATAGCCCAGGACACGGCAAACACGCCGACGCAACCGCTCCACACCGCAATTTCAGCTGCACTCATAAGTTTGTATCAAAAAGTACCATGCCTTAGTTTAATGCCATTCATTAGGGGGGTTGATGGCCGCAATAGCACTTAAGGATCGGTTTTAGGGCGGGCGGTTGCCGTAATTGCCGCCTTGGTAGTTTTGGTAGCCCCCGTTGGGGTGACTGACGCAGTAGTGGTTGCGCCCGCCGCCACCGCTGCCGCACCTGCGCCCACACTTGCACCCGCGCCTGCACTTGCACCCGCGCCTGCGGGAGGCCAAGGCACATCGGTGGCGTTGCGCGGCTTGCCTAATGGGGCGGCTGCTTGGCCTTTTTGCACTGCTGCCATGTCTGGCTCGCTAGGGTACTGGCCCAGCAGCCAGTAGTCGAACGCGCGCCGGGCAATCGGTGCGGCGTGCTCTGCACCAAAACCTGCGTTTTCCACAATCACAGCAATCGCAATTTGAGGCGACTGCGCAGGTGCGAATGCCATGTACAGCGCATGGTCGCGTTCATGCTCTTCCATTTTGCGCGCATCGTATTTGTCTTTTTGGCCAATGCCCACCGCTTGGGCCGTGCCTGTTTTACCTGCGCTGGCATAACCCGCCCCTGCAAATACACGCGCCGAAGTTCCCTCAGTGGTTACGCCGACCAACGCGCGGTGCACTACCGCCACGTGCTCGGGTTTATAGCCTAAGTTCTCCGGTGGTTCGGCCACTGCCGGTAGGCGCTGGCGCGTGACTGAGTCTTGCGTTGCCATCACCAGATGCGGCTTGTGTTTGATGCCCGCGTTGGCCAGCACAGCGGTGGCTTGGGCCAGTTGCAGCATGGTAAATGTGTTGTAGCCTTGGCCAATGCCCAGAGAAATGGTTTCACCTGCGTACCATTTCTTTTGTTCTGGTTTTTTGTAGGCGCTGCGTTTCCACTCTGTGCTGGGCAGCACACCGCGCACTTCCCCGTTAATGTCGATACCGGTGTACTGGCCAAAACCCAAGGGCTTCATAAAGTCATACATCGCATCTACACCCAGCTCGTTCGCCAGCGAGTAGTAGTACACGTTGCTGGACTTGACGATACTGCGGTACATGTCCACCGCGCCCAGCCCACCGTCCCCGTGGCTGCGAAAAGTATGCCCACCAAAAGTCCACGAACCTGCGTCGTTGATGATGGTGCCCGGTCCGCGCTTACCGCTTTCCAGTGCCGCCATGGCCATGAAAGGTTTGTAGGTGGAGCCCGGCGGGTAGGTGCCGCGCAGGGCTCGGTTAAGCAACGGCTTTTCAATCGACTCGCTCAGCAGCGCCCAATTCTCTACGTCGATACCTTCTACAAACAAATTCGGGTCAAAGGTAGGCTTGCTGACAAAGGCCAGTATTTCGCCGTTGCGCGGGTCTATGGCTACCAAGGCCCCGCGGCGTTGGCCAAACATGTCTTCAATCAATTTTTGCAGTTTGATGTCAATCGACAATTGAATAGTGCTGCCAGGCGTGGCAGGTGTGCTGGCCAGCCTGCGCACCGCGCGGCCCCCGGCTGAGGTTTCCATCTCCTCTACACCGGTGTTGCCATGCAGCTGCTTTTCAAAGCTTTGCTCTATGCCTAGCTTGCCAATGTAGTCGGTGCCCTTGTAGTTGGTTTGGTCTTCCTCGTCGCCGTCTTCAATGGCTTCTTTCTCGCGCTGGTTGATGCGCCCAATATAGCCCACTACATGGCTGGCCAGCTCGCCATAAGGGTAGGTGCGAAACAGCCGTGCTTTGATGTCGACCCCGGCGAACCGAAAACGCTGTGCCGCAAACTTGGCCACCTCTTCGTCCGACAGGCGGGTGCGAATCGGCAGCGACTCAAAGCTCTTAGACTCGTCCATGAGCTTTTTAAAGCGCTTGCGGTCGCGCGCGGTAATGTCCAGCAAGGCGCTGAGCTGGTCTAGTGTGTCCTCTAAATTGGCAACTTTAGACGGCGTAATCTCCAGCGTATACGCTGAATAGTTGGTGGCCAGTACCAAGCCATTGCGGTCTAAAATTAACCCCCGATTAGGCGTGATGGGCACCACTGCGGTTCGGTTGCTCTCAGCCTGCTCATTTAGGTCTTCATAGCGCACCACTTGCAACCACACCAGCCGGGCAGCCAGCAAACTGAATGCGCCCAACACCATCAGGCTGGCCACGATCACCCGGCGGCGAAACCGCACCAGCTCAGCCTCAACGTTACGCAGCTCGGTCATACTACAGTGGACGGTTCGCGTCAGGGTCAGGCGCACGCCGCTGCGGGGCCAGCAGCATGATGGACACCACCGGCCACAAGAAGGCTTCTAACAGCGGCGCTAAAAACGTCATGAAGCCAGGGAAAATACCACCACTGAGCAAGCGCACTGCCAGCTCCAGCGCATGCGCAGCCAAAAACAAGGGCAGCACCTGAAGCGACTGCGACGGCACACTGAACCACAGCAAGCGGCGGTGAATGGCAATAGCGCCAAAACTCAGCGCCGAGTAGCTCAGCGCATGCTGGCCCAGCAAGGCCGCTTGCTGCACGTCAGAGGCAATACCAAAACAAAAGGCAATCCCAATACCCACCCGCAGCGGCTGGTGCACCGACCAAAAAACCAGCACCAGCGCCAACACATCAGGCACATAGGGCATGCGGCCAAACGCAGTGGCCAATAAAAAGTTTAGCAGCATGGCCCCTAACAAACTTATCCAAATAAACAAGGGGTTCGCGGGCAATAAAAGCTGCTGGCCTGAACGCATGATCATTTGGCGACCCCTTTTTTGCCTGTGATCGCGGGCGCAACTGCCACTGGTCTGTCGGGTATTTGCGCCGCTACGGGGTCTAGCACCATCACATGCTTGGTGCTGTGGATCAGCGACATGGGCTGGCAGTAGATGCGCGCAAAGGCTGAGTCTGCGCGGCGTTCAATTTTGTCTATGCGGGCGACCGACAAGCCTGCGGGGTAGACACCGTCTACGCCACTGGTGGCCAAAATATCGCCCTCCAGTACATCGGCGTTGCCGCCCATGTAGCGCAGCTCCAGGCTGCCGCCCTGCACCACCGGGTCGCCGTACACTACGCTGCGTGCGCCTGTGCGGGTGTTGAGCACAGGAATCGCGTGCTCACGGTCAATCAGTAAAGTGACCTCGCTGACCAACGGGTACACGCGGGTAACTTGGCCCAGCACGCCAGCTTCGTCAATCACAGGTGAGCCTACTTTGACACCTTGGGTCAACCCCTTGTCGATCACAATGCGGCGCGTGTACGGGTCAGCTGCGTCATACAGCACCTCAGCCGCCTGGGACGGGGTGGTGATTTGTTCGCGCAAGGTCAGCAGCTTGCGCAGGCGGGCATTTTCTAACGACAACTGCTCCACTTGGGCCGCACGCTGGGCTTGCAGCGCCAGTTTTTTGTAAGTTTCAGCCTCCGACTGCTGCGCGCCTTGCAGCGACACAAAGTAACCGCTGATGCTTTGCGCCATCAGTACGGGGCGCATGGCCAACCATTGCACAGGATGCAGGGCTGTGGCTACCGCCGCGCGGGCAGGCTGGGTGATCTTGAAGCGTGCGTCGGCCACCATCAAAAACAAAGCCAACGCGCTGAAAAACATCAGCTTGGACAACGCCGACGGCCCTTGTTTAAAAAAGGGCGGGGGTGAACGGTCAAGGGTGCCTAGTGGCACGGTGGCTATTCCGCTGTTTTATTCCGACGTGAAAATCGAGCCTAGCCGCTCCATGCGCTCCAGGGCGATTCCGCAGCCGCGCACCACACACGTTAGCGGGTCTTCGGCCACCAGCACGGGCAGGCCGGTTTCTTCGGCCAGCAGGCGGTCCAGGTCGCGCAGCAGCGCACCGCCGCCGGTCAGCATCATGCCGCGCTCGGCAATGTCAGCCCCCAGCTCGGGCGGGGTTTGCTCTAGTGCGTTTTTTACCGCTGAGACAATGTTGTTGAGCGGGTCGGTGAGTGCTTCGAGAATTTCGTTGCTAGAGATCGTAAAGCTGCGCGGCACGCCTTCGGACAGATTGCGGCCCTTGACTTCCATCTCTTTGACTTCGCTGCCCGGAAAGGCAGAACCGATGTTTTTCTTGATGGCCTCGGCGGTGGGCTCACCGATCAGCATGCCGTAGTTGCGGCGAATGTAGTTGATGATGGCTTCGTCAAACTTGTCGCCCCCCACGCGCACCGAGCCTTTATAGACCATGCCGCCCAGTGAGATCACGCCCACCTCGGTGGTACCGCCGCCAATGTCCACCACCATCGAGCCCGAGGCCTCGCTGACCGGCAGGCCCGCGCCAATGGCGGCGGCCATCGGCTCTTCGATCAGGTACACCTGGGACGCGCCTGCGCCCAAAGCGCTTTCGCGGATAGCGCGCCGCTCTACCTGGGTGGAGCCGCAGGGCACGCAGATAATAATGCGCGGGCTGGGCCGCATCATGGAACGCGGGTGCACCATTTTGATAAACTGCTTGAGCATCTGCTCGGTAACGGTGAAGTCGGCGATCACGCCGTCTTTCATGGGGCGGATGGCCTCGATGTTGCCGGGCACTTTGCCCAGCATGGCCTTGGCCTCTTTGCCTACGGCTTGGATGGTTTTTTTGCCTTGGGGGCCGCCTTCATGGCGAATGGCCACCACAGACGGCTCGTCGAGCACGATGCCTTTGTCGCGCACATAAATCAGGGTGTTGGCGGTGCCAAGGTCAATCGCCAGATCGGTGGAAAAGTACCGACGGAAAGCTGCAAACATCTTCAAATCCTCTCCAGCATGGGGGCTCGCCTGGGCGGCACCATCGCTGTACATCTACGCAAAATTAGCAAAAAACTGTTTTGGGGTGCAAATTGGCTTGTTTTACAAGCGTCTGCCCTAACTGTTAGATAATAACGCATAGCCTGTGTATAACTGGCTTGTGCGCGGTGTTTTTGCTCTTATTTTTGACAGTGAAACACCGACTTACAAAGCCCTGCAGCCCGACCGACCGCGCCCCGTTTAAGCGCGGGTCTGCTGCACAGGCTGACCCTGTACCGCCACCCTTTTGCCCACCCCAAACCACCATGGCCCTTCAATCCCAAGATATAGACCGCATCGCCCACTTGGCGCGGCTGGCGCTCAAACCCGAAGAATCCCAGCGCATGCTGGGGCAAATTAACGGTTTTTTTGACATCGTAGAGCAGATGCGCGCGGTGGACACTACGGGCATTGCGCCGCTGGCCCACCCTGTGGCTGCCATCCAAGAGATCGCCCTGCGCCTGCGCAGCGACATAGCCAGCGAGCCAAACCAGCGCGAAGCCAACCAGCGCAGCGCACCCGCTGTAGAGCGCGGGCTGTTTTTGGTCCCCAAAGTGATCGAATAAGGCGGCCCATGCGCACACTGCACACACTGGGCGTGGCCCAACTGGCCAAAGACCTGGCCGCCAAAAAAGTCTCATCGGTCGAACTGGCCCAGCACTACCTGGCCCGCATGCAAAAGCATGCTTCACTGGGCGCGTTTTTAGCCACCGATGAGGCTGTCACGCTGGCACAAGCCCGCGCAGCTGACGCGCGCATTGCAGCCGGCGAGACCACGCCCCTGTTGGGCGTGCCGATTGCCCACAAAGATATTTTCGTCACCAAAGACTTCGTCACCACGGCGGGTTCGGCCATGTTGAAAAACTACCGGTCACCTTTTGATAGCACAGTCGTCAGCAAATGCTTGGGCGAGGGCACTGTTACGCTTGGAAAGCTCAACTGCGACGAGTTTGCCATGGGCTCTGGCAACGAAAACTCGGCCTACGGCAAAGTGCACAACCCGTGGGACACCCGCCGTATTCCGGGTGGCTCCTCGGGCGGTAGCGCTGCCGCGGTGGCCGCTGGCCTGTGCGCTGCGGCCACCGGCACCGACACCGGCGGCTCAATTCGCCAGCCCGCTGCGTTTTGCGGCATCACCGGCATCAAGCCCACCTATGGCCGCGCCTCGCGCTATGGCATGGTGGCCTTTGCCTCTAGCCTAGACCAAGCCGGGCCGATGGCACGCAGCGCCGAAGACTGTGCGCTGCTGCTGAGCGCCATGTGCGGGCCCGACCTGGACCGCGACTCCACCTCGCTGGACATGCCTGCCGAAGACTATGCACGCTCTTTGAACGAAAGCATTGCAGGCTTGCGCATAGGCATTCCCCGAGAGTTTTTTGGCGAAGGCTTAAGTGCCGATGTGCGCACCGCTGTCGATGCAGCGCTCAATGAGTACGAAAAGCTCGGTGCCACTTTGGTGCCGATCAGCCTGCCGCGCACTGAGCTGTCGATTCCGGTGTACTACGTGATCGCGCCGGCCGAGGCCAGCTCCAACCTGAGCCGCTTTGACGGTGTCAAGTTTGGCCACCGCGCAGCGCAGTTTGACGATTTGACCGACATGTACAAACAAACCCGCGCCGAAGGCTTTGGCGACGAGGCCAAGCGCCGCATCATGATAGGCGCGTACGTGCTGTCGCACGGCTATTACGACGCGTATTACCTGCAAGCGCAAAAAATCCGCCGCATGATTGCCGACGATTTCCAGCAAGCATTCAAGCATTGCGACGTGATCGCTGGCCCGGTCGCGCCTACGGTAGCCTGGAAGCTGGGCGAAAAATCCAGCGACCCCGTGGCCAACTATTTGGCCGACATTTTTACCCTGCCCGCCTCACTGGCCGGTTTGCCGTGCATGAGCCTGCCCGCCGGTTTTGGCGCAGCGAGCATGCCCGTTGGACTGCAACTGATTGGCAACTACTTTTCAGAAGCCAAGCTGCTCAACACGGCGCACCGTTTGCAGCTGGCAACGGATTTCCATCTACGCCAAGCTCCCGCTTTCATGGAGGGCACCTAACATGAACGCCTCTGTACAAACCACTGGGCCAACCACCCCACCCACTGTTTCTGCGACCGACTTCAAAGACGACCGCCAGGCCGATCTGTCCCTTTTGGTGCGTGGTTACGAAGTGGTGATTGGCTTTGAAACCCATTCCCAGCTGTCCACCCAAAGCAAGATCTTCAGCCGTGCCTCTACCGCTTTTGGGGCAGAGGCCAATACGCAAGCCTGCGCGGTGGATTTGGCCCTGCCCGGCACCCTCCCGGTGATGAACAAAGGGGCGGTAGAGCGTGCCATCCAGTTTGGTTTGGCCATTGGCGCGCACATCGCTGAAAAAAGTATTTTTGCGCGCAAAAACTACTTCTACCCTGACCTGCCCAAGGGCTACCAGATCAGCCAGTTTGAGATTCCCGTGGTGCAGGGCGGCTCGGTGGAGTTTTACTTGGGTGACGTTAAAAAATCAGTGCGGCTGGTGCGCGCCCACCTTGAAGAAGATGCTGGTAAATCGCTGCACGAAGACAAGTCTTTAGGTGCCTCCCACGGCGATGGCCGGGCCCAGTCGGGTATCGACCTGAACCGGGCTGGCACGCCGCTTTTGGAAATCGTTACCGAACCCGACATGCGCAGCAGCGCCGAGGCTGTGGCGTACGCCAAAGAGCTGCACAAAATCGTCACCTGGATTGGCATTTGCGATGGCAACATGCAAGAGGGCAGTTTCCGCTGCGATGCCAACGTGTCGGTGCGCAAACCCGGCACCAAGTTTGGCACCCGCCGCGAGATTAAAAACCTCAACAGTTTTAAGTTCATGCAGCAAGCCATTGACTACGAAGTGCGCTGGCAAATTGAGCAGATTGAAGACGGCCACAGCATCGAGCAAGCCACCGTGCTGTTTAACCCCGACACCGGCGAAACCCGTGCCATGCGCACCAAGGAAGATGCCGCTGACTACCGCTACTTTCCAGACCCCGATTTGCCGCCGCTGGTGATTGACCGCGATTGGGTAGAGCGCACCCGGGCCGCCATGCCCGAGCTACCGCGCGTGATGGCCGCACGCTTTGTGGCCGACTACGGCCTGCCCGAATACGATGCCGCCGCCATGACCCAAAGCAAAGCCATGGCCAGCTACTTTGAGGCCACAGCGCAAGTGTGCAAGCAGCCCAAACTGGCCAGCAACTGGGTGATGGGTGAAGTCGCCCGAAGGGTCAATGCGCAAGAGATCGGCATTGCAAACAGCCCCGTGTCGCCCACCCAGTTGGGTGCGCTGATCGGCCGCATCGCCGATAACACCGTGTCTAACAACGCTGCCAAGCAGGTGTTTGACGCGCTGTGGACGCTAGAAGGCACCGATGTAGACGCCCTGATTGAAGCCAAAGGTTTGAAACAGATGAACGACACCGGCGCACTAGAGGCCTTGGTGGGCGAGGTGCTGTCTGCCCATGCAGACAGTGTGGCCCAGTACAAAGCAGGTAAAGACAAAGCCTTTAACGCACTCGTGGGCATGGTGATGAAAGCCAGCAAAGGCAAGGCCAATCCGGCGCAGGTGAATGCCGTGCTAAAGGCCATGCTAGACGCTTAACGCTATATTTAGCATAGCTAATTGTCTAGCATTTCCTTGGGCGATAGGCCTATTTGGTTTGGAATTTGGTTATTAGAGGATGTGCTATGCAGCGCGGCGTAGCCTGCGCAAGCGCGTCCCAAGCCCACCCCAAATCATAAGGGTTTGCCCTATTTCAGCCAAGCCCTACAAACTAAAAAATGCACTCTGTGGAAACTGACTTTAAAAGCCAGCTGACCCCACCCAAGGAGCGCTGAGATGACCGATCTTTCGACCCACCCTACCCAACTTGCCAGTGCCTGGCTCAGCGACTTTACCGCCGTGCTGGAACGCGGCGATATTGAGGCCGCTGTGGCTTTGTTTGCGCCTGAGAGCTACTGGCGCGACCTGGTTAGCTTTACCTGGAACATTTGCACGCAAGAAAGCCCCGAGGCGATCCGTGCCATGCTCACCGCGCGGCTGGCCGATGTGAAACCCACTGCGTTTACCCTGGAAGGCGAGGCCACCGAAGCAGGCGGCGTGATCGGCGCTTGGTTTACTTTTGAAACTGCCGTAGCCCGTGGGCGTGGGCATCTGCGCCTGCAAAACGGCAAAGCCTGGACCCTGCTGACCACCATGACCGAGCTTAAAGGCTTAGAAGCGCCCACCGGGTCGCGCCGTGCCCAAGGGGCGCAGCATGGCGCCGCGCAGGGGCGCACAACCTGGCTAGAGCAGCGCATGCACGAAGCCGCCACGCTGGGCACACAAGAGCAGCCCTACGTGCTGATTGTGGGCGGCGGACAAGGCGGCATAGCGCTGGGCGCGCGGCTGCGCCGCCTGGGCGTGCCCACCATCATCGTAGAAAAAAACGAGCGCGCGGGCGACAGCTGGCGCAAGCGCTACAAAAGCCTGTGCCTGCACGACCCCGTGTGGTATGACCATTTGCCCTACATGCCGTTTCCTGACGATTGGCCCATTTTTACGCCCAAAGACAAGCTGGCCGACTGGCTGGAGATGTACACCAAAGTGATGGAGCTGAACTACTGGGGCGGCACCACGGCCCACAAAGCCCATTTTGACGAAACCCAACAAGAGTGGGTGGTGGTGGTGCAGCGCGGCGGCAAAGAGATCACCCTGCGCCCGAAACATTTGGTGATTGCGCTAGGCGTGTCGGGCTACCCCAGCGTGCCCACGCTGCCCGGCGCAGACAGCTTTGCAGGCGACCAACACCACTCCAGCCAGCACCCTGGCCCCGAGGCCTACAAGGGCAAAAAGTGCGTTGTATTGGGTTCCAATAACTCGGCCCACGACATTTGCGCTGCACTGTGGGAGAACGGGGCTGATGTCACCATGGTGCAACGCAGCTCAACCCATATTGCGCCGTCTAATGCGTTGATGGAGCTGGCACTGGGCGGGCTGTACTCCGAGTCTGCCGTGCAAGCGGGCGTAACCACCGACAAAGCCGATTTAATTTTTGCCTCCATTCCCTACAAAATCATGGCCCCCATGCAGGTGCCGATTTACGACGAGATGAAAAAGCGCGAAGCCGACCTGTACGGCCGCTTAACCAAGGCCGGCTTTATGCTGGACTTTGGTGCCGATGAGTCTGGCCTGTTCATGAAATATTTACGCCGTGGTTCGGGCTACTACATTGATGTTGGCGCGTCTGAGCTGGTGGCCAACGGCAGCGTGAAGCTGCAAAGCGGCGTTACGATACAGCAGGTCAACCCTCGCTCGGTCACCTTGAGCAACGGCACCGAGTTGCCTGCCGATTTGATTGTGTACGCCACGGGCTACGGCTCCATGAACGGCTGGCTGGCCAGCCTGATATCGCCTGCAGTGGCCGACCAAGTGGGCAAAGTGTGGGGCCTAGGTTCTGACACCCCCAAAGACCCCGGGCCTTGGGAAGGCGAGCTGCGCAATATGTGGAAGCCCACCCAAGTACCCCAGCTGTGGATCCACGGCGGCAACTTGCACCAGTCACGCCATTACTCGCAGTTTTTGTCGCTGCAGCTCAAAGCGCGCATGCACGGGCTGTCTACACCGGTGTACCGGCTGGCACCAACGCACCATACGCGGTAGTTTCTGCGTCTGCAACACTATCGATTTAATAGCTACTTGTGCAGCATTTCCTTGGGCGGTAGGGCTATTTTGCTTGACGGATTTAAGCACAAAGTGCTGTTTTCATGGTGCTTTTGGTGTTTCTAGGGTTCTTGAGGATTACGTACGCCATTGCGCTGGCTGTGTACGGCTACGCAGCTGTCCCCCGTGCCGGCCTAGGGCCGGCGACTCCTCCTTTATGCCGCTACGCCGTACACACCCAGCGCAATGGCAGCGGATACGGTTGGTAAGCGGGCGGTTGATAGCAACCACGTCACTATGAAATACATAGCTTCAAGTGCAGCATTTCCTTGGGCCACAAGGCTTAAGCGCCACCCTACTGTACAAAACCCATGCTGCGCGCCTCGCGCACTTCGGGTTTGATGCGGTGCTCGGCTTCTAGCTGCTCCATAAACTCGTCGGCGCTGAACTCGGTGGCCAGGATATCTACCTGGCGCTTGACGGCGGCAAAGTCACCAGGGCAGATTTGCTCTAGCTTGGCCAAGCGCACACGCAGCGCGTCGCCCAGCTTGGTGGCATCGCCTGCCAGCGCCTCGGTGATGAACATTTTCTCGCGCTGTTCTTTGGTCAGCGGTTTGAATTTGATCTTGAACGTGAAGCGGCGCAGGGCGGCTTGGTCTACCCGTTCCAGCAGGTTGGTGGTGCACACAAATATGCCGCTAAAGCGCTCCATTTGCTGCAGCATTTCGTTGACTTCGGTCACCTCGTAGCTGCGCTGCGCGCCCCGGCGGTCTTGCAGGAAGCTGTCGGCTTCGTCCAGCAGGAGCACGGCCTTCTCGCTCTCGGCCTCGCTGAACATTTTGGCCATGTTCTGCTCGGTCTCACCGACAAACTTGCTGATCAAGTCGCTGGCTTGCTTGACCATGAGCGGTTTGCCCAGACTGCGCGCAATGTGCTCGCCCAGCGCGGTTTTGCCGGTGCCCGGCGCGCCATAAAAGCACAGCGTGCCATGGCCACGCGCCTTCAAGGCTTCTACGATGCGGGGAATGTCAAACCGGGTTTCTACGTTGAGCATGTCCAGGTCATAGGTGGTGACTTGCTTGCGGCCTTTGGTATCGGCCGCTTTGTTGCCCAGCGCTTGGTCGGAATTTTTCAGTTGGCGTTCGATCAGTTTTTCGTACTGGCTGGTGTTTTCTTCAGACGGCGCAACATCTTTACCTGCCGTTTGGGCCAGGTCGGCAAAGCGCACTGCGGTGCGAATTTGCGCAGGCGTGAGGCCTTTGCGCTCGGTCAGCTTGGCCACAAAGCCTTCGCTCACGGCAATGCCGTCCAGCGTTTTGCGCACCAGTTGCTCACGCGCACCGGGAGGTGGGCTTTTCAGCTCCAGGTGGTAGGCAAAGCGGCGGCGAAAGGCCGGGTCAATCTGCTCTATGCGGTTGGTCACCCACAGCGTGGGCACGGCGTTGGCTTCGAGTATCTGGTTAACCCAGGCTTTGCCGTTCACGCTGTGGCTCACCGCGGCCGACAGGGCCTGCTGGTCTTGCCGCGCCATCAGTTGTGCAGCATCCACGCTGATCGGCGGGAACACGTCTTCTACTTCGTCAAACAGCAGCGATGCTTGCTGCGCGCCTTTTAAAAACACCTGGGCTATTTGCAGCGAGCGGTAACGGTCGCGGCCCGACAGGGAATTGCCATCACGGTCCGCGTATTCCACCTCAAAAAGTTCCAGGCCTGCGGCCTGGGCTACTACTTTGGCCAGCTCAGTTTTGCCGGTGCCGGGCGGGCCGTACCGCAGCACGTTCACGCCCAGTTCTGTGCGCGCTACGGCGTTGCGCATCAGGCTCACCAGCACTTGCACGTCGTCGTTTACAAAATGAAAGTCGTCGGTTTTCAGCGTGGTTTTGCTGGCCGGGCGGGTAAACACGGCCATCAGCTCGCTTTGGTCGCGGTACTCGCGCATCAGCACCGGGGGCAGCTTTTCGCTCACCTTCATCAGGTCGGCCAGGTCGGTAATGTTGTGCTCAGAGATCAGGTTTTCTACCAGTCCAATGCGCTCCAGGCGCGAGCCTGCACGCAGGGCCTCGCCCACCTCGCTGGCTTTCACACCGGCAATGTCGGCCAGTGCGGCGTAGGCCTCAGGGGCGTTGTTAACTTTAAACTCCACCAGCAGGCTGCGCAGGTCGCGCTGGTAGCGGGCCAGGGTGCCGTACAACAGCAGCGCACGCTCGGCTTTGTTCAACTGCAGGAGGCCGGCCAGTGCGTCGATGTTTTTCTCTACCAATGTGGAGTGTTTCTTTAAAGCGTGGGTCAGCCATTCGCTGGTAGTGGCCAGCACGGTGAGCAGGTCTTTAGGTGCGTCTTTGGCGTATTCGTCCAGGTAAAAAAACAGCGTGCCTTCTTCATAGGGGCCGCGCCATGCGCCGTGGCGTTCTAAGAACTCTTGCGCGCCCAAGGCCTCGTGGCCTCTCCAAAACTCGTTGCCCACGCAGCGGCGGGCTAAAAACTCGCGCACTTTCTCCAGCACGTGCACAGGCCACACCACATGGCGGCCCGCCAGTGCCAGCAGGCTGTTCAGGTCGCGCCGCACATTGAACTTGGCACCTTGTTTGGCCGCCAATGCCAGCACAAAATGCGAGCACATCAGGTCGAGTACGGGCGCGTCTTTTAGGCCTGGGGAGGCTAAGAGCTTGTCATCAAAACCTGCAGAAATCGCGGCGTGGCGCTTGACCATGGAGGCCTCCAACGGGTTGCCCCGTGTTAAGTGGTAGAACTACGATAACGTAGCTTGGCAAGCTTGGGAAGACACAGGGGTTATATAAGAACGGCTTGTATGTGTGAAATTCACCACACATTAGCAATGTCATCGGCTCATTTGTGCGCACAATGCCTTCATGATTACATTGCAAGACATTCAAATCGCCGCCCAGCGTATCAACGGCCTGGTGCTGAACACGCCGTGTGTGGAGAGCAAAACCCTCTCTTTGATCACCGGGGCGCAGCTGTACCTGAAGTTTGAAAACCTGCAGTTCACCTCCAGCTTCAAAGAGCGCGGTGCGTGTAACAAGCTCTCCCAGCTTGACCTGGCCACCTGCCAAGGCGTAGTGGCCATGAGCGCAGGCAACCATGCCCAAGGCGTAGCCCACCACGCAGCGCGCCTGGGCCTGCGCGCAGTGATTGTGATGCCGCAGTTCACCCCTGGTGTAAAGATAGAAAACACCCGCCGATTGGGCGCGCAGGTGGTGCTGCACGGCGACACGCTAGACGAAGCGCGCAGCCATGCGCTGGCGCTGGCCGCCAGCGAGGGGCTGACCCTGGTGCACCCGTATGACGACCCATTGATCGTCGCGGGCCAAGGCACCGTGGGGCTGGAGATGCTGCAGACCGTGCCCGCGCTGGACACCTTGGTGGTTGCTGTGGGTGGCGGCGGGCTGATGGGCGGTATTGCCACGGCGGCCAAGGCCATCAAGCCGGGCATCCGCATAGTGGGCGTACAGGCCGCGCGCTTTCCGGCTATGTTTAATGCCATCAAAGGCACGGCGCACCCGCAAGGTGCCAGCACCATTGCCGAGGGCATCGCAGTGGGCACACCCGGCACGCTGCCCCAGCAGATTATTCGCAATTTGGTAGACGACATGCTGCTGGTAGACGAGGGTGACATTGAGCAAGCTATCGTCATGCTGCTGGAGATAGAAAAAACGCTGGTCGAAGGCGCAGGCGCAGCCGGGCTGGCCGCCGTGCTGAAGTACCCCGAGCTGTTTGCAGGCCACAAGGTGGGCTTGGTACTGTGCGGCGGCAATATCGACCCGCTGCTGCTGTCTTCTATCATCGAGCGCGGCATGGTGCGCGCCGGGCGGCTGGCGCGCATCCGCGTGGGCGCACGCGATGTGCCGGGCTCGCTGGCGCGCATCACATCCATTGTGTCGCAGGCCGGGGCCAATATCAACGAGGTCAAGCACCAGCGCGCCTTTACGCTGCAGGCGGCGCAAAATGTAGATATCGAGCTGGTGCTACAAGCCCGCGGGCATACGCATGTGGCCGAAGTTTTAGAGGCTTTGAGGGCGCAGGGGTTTGAGGCGCAGGTGGTGTAAGGCTACTAAGCGCCTTTTTAAAGCAGCGGGGTGTCCGCCGCGCCCTGTATCAAACCGCTGCTGGGTTGCCTGCTACCGCCGTGATCACGCGTTGCAGGTCTTCTAGCCGCAGCGGTTTGGTAATGTACTGGTTCATGCCTGCGGCAATGCCGCGTTCACGGTACTCGGTGATGGCGTGGGCGCTGGCACCGCAAATATACAAAGCTGCACGCTGCTGGCTTTGCTCCCACTGGCGAATGCGCTGGGTGGCCGTGTAGCCGTTCATCAACGGCATTTCGCAGTCCATAAACACCAAGTCAAAGCTGCGCTGCTGGGCGCATACCCACTGCACGGCCTGCTCGCCGTCGTTGACCATCACGGCCACGATGCCCAAATGCTGGAGCTGCGCACTTATTACCATGCGGTTGATCGCGTTGTCCTCTGCCACCAGCACCCGCAATTCGGAAAATTGCGGCCTAATTGCAAGCTCTTGGCGAGCGTTTTGCTCTGGGCGGCTTTCTTCGGCTACTACTCCCATGGGCAGCGTGCACCAAAAGACCGAGCCTTTACCAAGCTCGCTGCGCACGCCTATCTCGCCTTGCATCAGCTTGACCAGCTGGTAGCTGATCGACAGCCCCAAGCCCGTGCCGCCATACAGCCGTGAGGTGGACACTTCCGCCTGAAAGAAGGCTTGGAACAGCTTTGTTTGCTGCTCGGGTGTCATGCCAATACCGGTGTCTTCTACTTCAATGCGCACACTGGTGTTGTACGCGCCCTGCGGCGTAGAGGTCGCGCGCAAGATGACCTGGCCTTGGCTGGTGAACTTATAGGCATTGCCCAACAAATTGATCAGCACCTGGCGCACACGCAGCGGATCGCCTACCACCGTGCGCGGCAACAGGCCCTGCTCCACGACCAAGGCCACGCCCGTCTGGCGCGCGCGGTGTAAGAACAACGCCTGGCATTCGTCGAGCAAGCCTTGCGGCTTAAAGGGCAGATTTTCAATCGACAAGCCACCAGCCTCTATCTTGGTGTAGTCCAAAATATCGTTAAGCACTTGCAAGGTGGTCTCGCCCGACTGGTTGATGGTGCGCACAAAGTCCCGCTGCTCTTCGTTCAATGGCGTTTGCGCCAGCAACTGCGACAGCCCAATCACCCCGTTCATGGGGGTGCGAATCTCATGGCTCATGGTGGCCAGAAAATTGCCTTTGGCCTGCGCCAACTGCTCGGCCATGGTGCGGGCTTTGACCTCGGCTTGCAGTTTTTGGGTGTAGTTCTCCAGCTCTATGTAGGTCTCGCGCACATACACATAGCCCAGCAGGGGAATGGCAGCAAAGTAAAACAGGCGGCTGATGGGTGTGAATGTAGTTTCATACACCTCGCGCAGGGCCATGTCCGGCAGTTTGAGAAAGTCAGCTATAAAGAAAAACACAAAAGCAGTGACTACGGTGTTGCGCAACCAGCCTTTGGTTTTCAAGCCCAGCAATGCAGCTGCCAGTAAAAACCACACGCTGGAGTTGATATGAAACACCCAATCGCACCAAGTTTGGCCAAACTTAGAGGTGGGATTGGCTTCGATGAACTGGGCCCACCACCAAAAGGTTACCAAATAGCACACTGCGGTACTAACTATAGCGGCCTGCATATAGCGCCGTGACAATCGCGCGTCATCCAGCAAATAGCGCAGGAAAGCGCCTGCCACAACAATCAGAGAAACTGTGCGCACGGCATGCTCTAACGGCGGGAAAAACTCGTGCAAACTGCCAGCGTCTACCCATTTCAGGGCTTGAAGTGTGGCCAGTCCCAGCATGAACATCTCGCGCGCAAAGCCCAGGCCAAAACCCCAGACCAGCAGCTGTTCACGCGGGCTGTGGGTTAACTGGTATTTTTTGCTTGCAGCGGCAAACAAAAAGCCAAATAAGCCTGCGGCTACTACAAAATGAACGATACCAAATCGGATGCCGCCTTGGCCGCCCGTGATTTGTGCGAGCAGCCCTAAAAGCGTTTGCAAGGTATCGAACATGGTGTCTGTTGTATTTATGTAGCATTTTATTTTAGAAGCTACAAATTGTAAATACAGTTTCCTCTGTAGTTTGGTGCACGGATGGCTAATACGCAAGTGTTCTTTCGCTGGCCTAACGCCCTTTTAAATTTCAAACAGCACTGGCACGGTACGGGCCTCATGCTGTTTGATGTGTGCCACAGCTAGCCGTTAAAATACAAGCTAATGCGTAAAACACTGCGCACACGTATTTGTTTGAGGATTTCACCATGTCTGCCCCTACGCCTGATTCTGCTTCGGCTTCTGCTTCTGCACACCACGCTACCGACACCCGCGCTGGCGAGGTCGATGGTGTAGAAGCTATTGTTCCGTTGATGCCTATCGTGCTGCCTTTGGTGGGCGCAGTGACGATGTTGTTGATTGCTTTTATTGCGGTGTTTTTGGCTTAAAACGTTCCCGGATAGCTCCCGCCATCCATCAGCAAGTTTTGGCCGTTGATATAGGCCCCGTGCACGCTGCACACAAAGGCGCAGTAGGCACCAAACTCCTCGGGCGTACCTAGGCGTTTATTGGGCAACGCGGCAATCCGCCCCGCGCGCACTTCGTCCACTGTTTTACCTGTATTTTTGGCTACCGCCGCAAAGTTACCCACCATCCGGTCGGTGTCAAAAATACCGGGCAGCAGGTTGTTAATGGTTACGCCGTGTGCCGCTATGCCAGAACGTGCCACACCGGCTACAAAGCCTGTCAACCCGCTGCGTGCGCCGTTAGACAAACCCAAAATATCGATCGGCGACTTCACCGCGCTGCTGGTGATGTTGACAATACGGCCAAAACCCCGCGCGGCCATACCGTCCACCGTGGCTTTGATCAGCTCTATGGGGGTGAGCATGTTGGCATCTAGCGCGGCCAGCCACACGCTGCGGTCCCAGTGGCGAAAGTCGCCGGTGGGTGGGCCGCCCGCGTTGGTCACCACGATATCAAAGTCTGTGCGCACGGCCCATACCTGGGCGCGGCCTGCCTGGGTGGTAATGTCGGCGGCTACGGTGATAATTTCAGGTGCTTTTAGGCCGCTCGCCCAAGGAAATGCTGCACAAGTAGCTCTTAATTTAGTAGCAGATGCTGCCAATACGTCCTGCCCACGCGCCACCATGACTACGTTCACACCCTCTAGCGCCAGCGCCTGTGCGCAGCCCCAGCCCAGCCCTTTGCTGGCCCCGCCCACCAAGGCCCAGCGACCTGCAATTCCTAAGTCCATATGTGTGCTCCGTTGTGTGCTACAGCTGGCAGCTTACCACCGGCTCTGCTGGCTATGGCCAATGCAGCTCATCGCGGCTCTGCGTAGCTGCGCGAATAGCCCTCTAGGCCAAAGGCCACTACACGCGCTACATCCTCACCCACCTCTTGGCTAAACTCTGCCTCGGCTTGCGCAACCGCTTTTTCAAATGCACCCAACCATTCAAAGCCCGCTTGCGTAAATCCTACCAAGCGTGCCCGGGCATCGCGCGGGTCGCTTTGGCGCTGCACAATGCCCCATGCTTCGCACTGCGTCACCAGCTCGCCCATGGCCTGTTTGCTCATGCCGGCTTGCATGGCCAGGTCCGTCAAACGCGAACCCTCTAGGCCTACGTGCCGCGTGATGTGGACATGCGCCGCGCTGACCTGCCCGCGCGCTGCCAAATTGGCCAACGCCAGCGGTACGTTGATGTCATGCGCCATTAAGGTCAGTACGCGCGCATCAAATCTGCGCAAAGCCTCGCCCAGCAAGCGTCCCAAGTGGGACTGACGCCAGCTGTCTGCAGGTTGGGTGCTTGTATTTTTGCTTGTGCCAGGCGCATGCTGCGCGCGGGTGCTGGTGTGGGCGGCGGCGGTTGATTTTGCAAAAGACACCAGCCTATTTTAGTCAAGTAAACTGACTAAAAAATCTGTTGCAGAGCTTATCAAGTGCATTTACATTACTGGTTAAGCGCACAGCCTGTGTTTACTACCAAGCGTGCAAAAATTCTGTAACCCCTTGATAACATTGAAAGAAACACCCCATGGACGCACAAGTTAAAGGCAGCAAGGTCGAAGCCGCTAAAAAAGACGCTGCTGGCCCCGTCGGCAACAGCAAACTGGATGCTGCTAGCGCCGCCAACACCGAAAAGTCCAAAGCCCTGCAAGCGGCCTTGGCACAAATTGAAAAGCAGTTTGGCAAGGGCACCATCATGCGCTTGGGCGAGGGCGAGGCGATTGAAGAGATTCAGGTAGTTTCTACCGGCTCGCTGGGCCTGGACGTGGCGCTGGGCGTAGGCGGCCTGCCGCGCGGCAGGGTGATTGAAATTTATGGGCCAGAGAGCTCCGGCAAAACCACCCTCACCCTGCAAGTGATCGCCGAAATGCAAAAAATCTCGGGCACCTGCGCCTTTGTCGACGCCGAGCATGCGCTGGACATCCAGTACGCACAAAACCTGGGCGTTAATTTGCAAGACCTGCTGATCAGCCAGCCCGACACCGGCGAGCAGGCCCTGGAGATTGTGGACAGCCTGGTGCGCTCCGGCGCGGTAGATTTGATCGTAGTGGACTCGGTAGCGGCGCTCACGCCCAAGGCCGAGCTGGAAGGCGAAATGGGCGACAGCCTGCCCGGCCTGCAAGCGCGCCTGATGAGCCAGGCCCTGCGCAAGCTGACTGCGCACATCAAAAAGTCCAACTGCATGGTGATTTTTATCAACCAAATTCGCATGAAAATTGGCGTGATGTTTGGCAGCCCAGAGACCACCACCGGCGGCAATGCACTCAAATTCTACGCCTCGGTTCGACTGGACATTCGCCGCACCGGCACCATCAAGAAGGGCGAGGAAGCCATTGGCAACGAAACCCGGGTAAAGATTGTGAAGAACAAGGTTGCGCCGCCGTTTAAGACCGCCGAGTTTGATATTTTGTTTGGCGAGGGTATCAGCCGCCACGGCGAGATTATCGACATGGGCGTGGTGGCCAAGGTGATCGAAAAATCTGGCGCTTGGTATGCCTACAAGGGCGAAAAAATCGGCCAAGGTCGTGATAATTCGCGTGAGTTTTTGCGTGAAAACCCCGCGTTGGCGGTGGAAATTGAGAACAAAGTGCGGGAGTCTCTGGGGATTCCGTTGATTGGGGTGGAGGCGGCTTAATAGGAGCGTTTTAGCCCTATCGCCCAAGGAAATGCTGCACTAGTAGCTATTAAATTCATAGTATGCAAACCCTCTCCGCCTTAAGCCTCAAAGGCCGCGCCCTGCGCGCACTGGCAGGCCGCGAACACTCGCGTACTGAACTGGAGCGCAAACTGGCCCGCTTTGAAACCACCCCCGGTGAGCTGGCACAGATTTTGGACGAACTGGCGGCCAAAGGCTTTATCAACGAACAGCGCGTGGCCGAGACGCTGGCCTACCGGCGCGGTGCCAAACTGGGGGCCGCCCGCGTGGTACAGGAACTCAAGGCCAAAGGCGTAGACCCCGAGGTGGTAGCGCTGGCAGGTGCTGCACTGAAAGCTACAGAGTATGCACGTGCGGTAGAAGTTTGGCGCAAAAAATTTGGCCGCGCGGATTCGGGTGCTGCCCACAGCCCAAGCCCCGCCGAACGCAGCAAGCAAATGCGGTTTTTAGCCAGCCGGGGCTTTAGCGCCGAAGTGATTCGCAAGACCGTGAGCGGCGCAGGCGAATGCGAATTCCAGGGCTAAAGCGATCTGACAAAGCTGCAACAGCAGCGGTTTAGCGCCTGCAAGCTTCGTCCACAGCCGCAGCCTAGCCGCAGCGCTACGTCACTGCGCCCCGCTTGGGCCGATTGCCCAAGCGCCGCGCCAGCACCGAGCCCAGTGCCATCGACAAGGCCAGCGCGATGGATGGGTGGCGGTTGGACAGCTCGGTAAAGCGCATGGGCGTAACCGACCACAGCTTGCAGCGGGTTGCGGCCTGCACGGTGGCATTGCGCGGCATGCGCGAGAAAAATGACCCCTCACCAATGCACGACCCCGGCGTGACAATGGCCACATGGGCTTGGCCAGTTTCGGTGCTTTGGAATACATTGAGCGAGCCGGCCTCCACCAAGTACACCGTGGTGTCTTTGGAGCCCTGCTCTATCAGCGCTTGGCCCTCTTCCATGGTGAAGGTTTGCAAGTAGCCTGCCAGCGCCTGCCACTGGGCCACGCCCAGTGTGAGCTTGACTGTGTCTGCACCGGTGGCGCTGTGCAAGGCTTGCAGTAAACCGATCACGGTTTGCGGCATGCCGGGTGCATTGGTGGGTACGATGCCGCTGGGGCCAAAGCCACTGTTGGCAAAGCCGGCGTTACCGCTGTTGGCAAAACCGCTGTTGCCTCCAAGGGTGCTGTTGCCAAAGGTACTGTTGCCGAAAGTGCTGTTGCCAAAGGTGCTCGGCTGGGCCGCGCGCGGCGCAATAACACGGTCGTTGTGGGTGGGAAGTTTGCCGCCCCCCGGTCCAGGGCCATCACTTTTAATCATAACTATGAAAGATACGTGGATTGGTAAAAAAAAGCAAGTGCTTAAGTTAAACGGTGCGTCAAGCCGGACAAGTGCGCAATGTGGCACTGCCCATCGCCGCTTTGACAGGCTCAAGCTGGGCGCGCAAGGCGTCGTCCACCGCTGGTAACCGCAGTATTTTACCTGCGCTGGGGGCCGTTTCTTGCACCACTTTGGCGGTGTGCACGCCACGTGCGCTCAGGATAGAGAGTTCTTGGTTTGCCTGGCTTTGGCTGGCGAAGCCGCCCAGCGAAATGCCAGGCTCCAGACTGGCGTTTTGCAAACTTTCGGTGGTTACGCCCAAAGCGCTCAGTTCAGACTTCTTTTTGGCCAACACAGCAGGGTCGTTGTATTTGCCCATGTAGACGACCCAGCGGCCGGGCAGTTCGGCAGCTTCCAGGCTCCAGCTGGTGCTGGGCAAGGCAGCCGCAGCAGCGTCCACCGCTTGTGCTACGGCTTGCGCCAGCACTGGGCTTTGCAGGCACTCCACCGGCCTGGCCGCTGAACCGGACGGGGTGCTGGCCGTGCTGTCCAGGCGACCTGCCTCGGTGCTGCTGAGCAAGCGCATAGACTGGGGCTTGATCTGCGCAGCCATGCGCGCAGGCTCGGTTTGCGGGGCGGGCACCCAGCCCAGCAAGGCCAAGTGGCCTTCGGCCCAGGCGTAGTAAACCCCGTTGGCTAACAGCAAAAGAAGGGCAAACAAGCGAAGCATAGGCAAAACCTGTCAACGTAAGGTTAAAAATAAATGCACAGCGCTATACCGGTGCTGCGGGCCGCACGCTCACTTCGGCGCTGCTAATGTGCTGCACACCCAAAGCAGTATGCACCAACAGCGCGCCGCGCGGGTCTACCCCGCCTGCAGTACCGCTGGCCGGGATGTGCGCGGCATCTGCGCTGCTGGCATGCGCACTGAGGCTTAAGCTTACGGTGCGGCCTTGCAAAGCGTCCAGGGTGGCAAAACGGCGGGCAAACGCGGCAAAGCCTTCCCGCTCAAACAACAGCAGGTCGCGCAGCAAGGGCGCGGCTACAGCCACCAAGGCTTGCGCAGGGCTGGCATGCGGCAACAGCTCAGCAAGTGCCGCTGGGGCCACCGAAAGGCCTGTGTGGGGCCTGGGCGCAATGTTAATGCCCACCCCAATGACGGCGTAGCGTGGGTTGCCGACACCCGCTGTTACGTTTGTTACGCTGGCCTCGTGTGCAAGCACGGGCGAGGCCGTTTCGATCAGAATACCTGCCAGCTTGCGACCCTCTAACCACAGATCGTTCGGCCACTTCAGCTGCACGCGCGGGTGCAAGCTGCTGGCAATGCTGACCCCCACGGCCAACGACAGCGCGTCCCAAGCCTGCGGTTGCAGCAGCAAACCTAAAGAAAAGGTCAAAGAGTCGCCTGCTGCACTGGCCCAATGGCGGCCCAGGCGGCCCCGGCCTGCAGTTTGCTGCTGGGCTACCAGCAAGGTGGGCTCGCAGCGCCCGCTGCGCGCACGGCGCATCAGCTCGGTGTTGGTAGAGTCAATCTCTGGCAGCACCTCTACACTGAAACCTGCCAAACTGGGCAAGCCCATGGCCATCACGGCTTGCCAAATGGTCTCACCGCTACCAGGCAAGCTGTCTGCGGATTGCATGGGCTACCCTACCGCAACTTACTTTTTGCTTTTAGGGGCCAGCATCGTGCCACGGCACTGCTTAGCGCCGCACCAGCAGGCGTAGTCAGCCTTGAGCTTTTTGGTGTATTTTTCATCAATCACCAAACCGTAGTTGTAAAACAGCTCCTCGCCTTTGTCGATATTGCGCAGCGCCTTGATAAATACGCGGCCGTGCAGCTCGTCGGCCTCGCAGTTGGGCGCGCAGCTGTGATTGATCCAGCGGCTGTCGTTGCCGCCCACGTTAGCGTCGATGCAGTCCCCGCCTTCCAGCGAAAAGTAAAAGGTATGGTTGGGCTGGTCAGGGTCATGCGGATGGCGGGCCAGCGCCTCTAGCCAGTCGATGCGCTGGCCAATGTATTCGATCAAATGCTGGCCTTCGGCTACAGAGGCCACGGCAAACATGCCTTTGCCGTGCACACCTGATTTGCGGGTTTTGATAAAACTGCCCGGCACTACCAAGGCGTCCAGCTTGGCTGTGCGGCGCGCCAGCTTGTCAGCTTTGTGCGCGGCTTTGGC
>JAYSRE010000158.1:0-8826 GCA_043721235.1 Polaromonas sp.
GTGCGTGACTGAGTTGACTCAGATCGGGTAAGCTTGGCATAGCCTCGATTGTTGCTCCTTTTGTTGTAGCGCGCAAGAGGGAGCTGAGTAGTTACAAAAAATGCCTATTGAGCACTGAAGGCTGCCCGCGCATACTAGCCCGGCATGCGGCGCAGCTCAGCCACCCGTTCGGCAATCGCGTCCAGGTCAAGGGCATCTTCGGCTTTGGCCAAATAGATTTCCAAATCCACTACTGCAGGCGCCAGATTGCCCAGCTCGGCATTGGCCAGGCCCCGGTCGCGGTGGTCGCTCCAGGCGTCGGGCAGCAACACAATCAAACGGTCTAGCACGCCTATCAGACGCGGCCAGTCTTCTTGGGTTTTGTGGATTTCTTTCAAGTTGCGCAGCATGCGGGCAATGATGTCGCGCGGCTGGGCAGGCTGCAGATACAGGCCTAGCGGTACATCAAAGTCATCAACCAAACCGCTGCGGCGTTTGTAGGGGTCTAGCCGCTCGCTCAGGTCGTCGCGGCTTAGGCTTTGGCCGTTCATCGGGTCCATCACCACCTGGCCTTTGGGCAGGTTAACTTTGACCATGAAGTGGCCAGGGAACGCCACGCCACGGGCGTTTAGCCCAATGGCTTGGGCAACCTCAATCCACAGCACTGCCAACGTGATGGGAATGCCTTTGCGGGTGCGCAACACCGCACTTAGGTAGCTGTTGTCGGGGTCGTAGTAGTTATTAACGTTGCCTGCAAAGCTCAAGTCGCGGTAAAAAAACTGATTGATCGCGCGCAGGCGCTGCACTGCAGGCGCGTCGTTGGGCAAACGCCGCTTCAGCCGGGCCACCAGCTGGTCTACGTCGCCCAGCACCTGCTGCACATCCAGCAGGGGGTATTCGTCTTGGGCAATAGAAGCGGCGGCCTCGAGCAGCGGAAACTGCTCGTCGCTGGCCACCAGAACAGAAAAATATTCCAGCGGCGTAGGGGTATCGTAGGGAAGTTGCACGGCCATACTGTGGCACAAAAACGCGCTAAATTCAAGCGCAGGGATTTACGGCTTTAGTAAGGCGCGCACCTTCAGGCCGGCAGCCCAGCAAGCTGCAAAATAAAGTGCGGCTCCTGCCATAATAACCAGCAGCAGCAGCCCCACCCGCTGAAAAATGGCACCTTGCAATGCCAGCCAAGGCAGCATTGGCGTGCTGCTAGCCCACATTAAAAACACCGCCAGCAGCGCACTGGCAGCCACCACTTGCAGCGCAAAGCGCCCCCAGCCAGGCTTGGGCACCAAGGTTTTGCTGCGTAACAAGCCCCACAGCAGGCAGGCTGCATTAAGCAGTGCGCCCAAGCCAATCGACAGCGCCAGGGCCGCGTGCTGCAGGTAGGGTACTAGAAAATAGTTCAGAATTTGCGTGAATATCAGCACCACGATGGCAATTTTTACGGGCGTTTTAATATCCTGTTTGGCGTAATACGCCGGGGCTAGCACCTTAATCGCCACCAAACCGATCAAGCCCAGACCATAGCCCATCAGCGCCCGCGCTACCTGCGGTACGTCAGCCTCTTTGAACGCGCCGTAGTGGTACAGCACGGCCACCAGTGGCTGCGCAAAGGTCAGCAGCGCCACGGCGCTGGGCACTGCCAGCAGCAGCACCAAACGCAGGCCCCAGTCAATCATGTCAGAGTATTTTTGACCGTCGCTGGCAGCTTTGGCCGCGGCCAGCTGCGGCATCAACACTACGCCCAGTGCTACACCCAGCATGGCAGTAGGAAACTCCATCAAACGGTCGGCATAGGTAAGCCAACTAACCGAGCCGGTGGCCAAGTGAGAGGCAATCTGCGTGTTAATCAGCAGCGATATTTGCGCCACGCTTACCCCCAGCAGTGCAGGCAGCATCAGGCGCAGAATGTTTTGCGTGCCTTCGTCGCCCCAAGCAGCCTTCACATCAGGCCAGCGCAGTGCAATACGCGGTAGCATGCCTACAGCACGCAGTGCAGGGATTTGCACCGCCAACTGCAGCAGGCCACCGGCCATGACACCCACCGCCATGGCATACATTGGCTCAATTCCTTGGGTCTTAAACCACGGGGCCAGCAGCCAAGCTGCACCAATCATGCACAGGTTAAGCAGCACGGGCGTGGCAGCGGGCACAGCAAATTTTTTCCAGGTATTTAGCACACCCGCTGCCAACGCCACCAGCGACATGCATGCGATGTACGGAAACATCAGCCGTGTCATAAAGCTGGCCGCCTCAAAGGCCTGCGGATTGCGCTGCAGCCCGCTGGCCATGGCAAGCACCAACAGCGGCGCAGCCGCAATCCCGACAATGCTGGTAAGCACCAGCGCCCACGCCAGCACGGTGGCTACTTGGTTGACCAACAGGCCGGTTGCCAAAGCCCCATTTTTCTCTTTGCTGGCAGCTAGCACAGGTACAAAAGCTTGGCTAAAAGCGCCCTCGGCAAACAGACGGCGCAGCAGGTTAGGAATGCGAAAGGCCACATTGAATGCGTCCGTCATGGCGCTGGCCCCAAACATGGCCGCCATCAGCAGTTCACGCACCAGGCCGGTGAGGCGTGATGCCAGTGTAAACAACGAGACCACGGAGGCAGATTTGATCAGACTCATAAGAAATGGGGGCAGGCTGGAAAGTTGGGCTTGAAAATTGTGCTTTAGTGTACTGGGCTTGGGCATGCACACTTACTGAGGTAAATTTGCCAAGGTAAGCTTGCTGAGACAATACAGCCATGTTCAATGTCGTCCTAGTCCACCCTGAAATCCCGCCTAACACCGGCAATGTCATTCGCCTGTGCGCCAACACCGGCTGCGCTTTGCACTTGGTAGAACCACTGGGCTTTAGCATGCAAGACCGCTACATGCGTCGCGCCGGGCTGGACTACCATGAGTACGCCCGCGTTAAACGCCATGCTTCTTGGGAGGCTTTTTTGTCTGTCCAGTCGCCTCTGCCCGAGCGCATGTTTGCCATGACCACCAAAGGCAGCCACAGCGCATTTGCGCAGGCTTTTGCAGTCGGCGACTGGCTGGTGTTTGGCTCAGAAACCGCAGGCTTGCCCGCAGCCGTGCGCGACACTTTTGCAGTCTCACAGCGATTAAGGTTGCCCATGATCGAAGGCCAACGCAGTTTGAATTTATCTAACTCGGTAGCTGTGACGGTGTATGAGGCTTGGCGCCAGTGTGGGTTTGTACAATAACAAAAACGTTTAGCAGTACCTATGTACGCTTGCCCGCATTGCGATCAAAAAGCTATTTCTGTTTGGCGAAAATTGTATTTAGGCCCCGCAATTCCGACAACATGCACACAATGCGGTGGAAATATCGGCGTGTCTTATCAAAAGGCACTCATGGCATTTGCGCCCTTCTTTGCCGCCTTAATAATTGCGACTTTTATCACCAGCCCATCGGTTAAATTTTTTCTTTATGGCTTGGGATCCGCAGTTGTGGTGTACTTGCATCTAAAGTTTGTACCTTTAGTGAAGAAATAGTTTTATGCCATAAAAAAAAGCCCGAAAGGTAGTGAACCTTCGCGGGCTTGTTCGTGGTGCCGGAGGCCGGAATCGAACCGGCACGATCTCTCAATCGGCAGATTTTGAGTCTGCTGCGTCTACCAATTTCGCCACTCCGGCTGCTGTGAGTTTGCGACATCGACGCGATGTGCTAAGCCTAAGATTATGGCATATTACGGGCTATGCATTCAAAACCCCCCACCGCTTTTACCTACCCCACCATTGAAGATGCGATTGGCAAAACTCCCATGGCACGGCTGCAGCGCCTGGGCGCAGCGGCCCATGCAGAGCGAAACAACGTGGTTTTAGGCAAGTTAGAGGGCAATAACCCAGCGGGCAGCGTGAAAGACCGCCCTGCACTGTCTATGGTTCAGCGGGCGCAAGAACGTGGCGACATCAAGCCGGGCGACACGCTGATTGAGGCCACCTCGGGCAACACGGGCATCGCGCTGGCCATGGCCGCTGCCATCAAGGGCTACCGCATGGTGTTGATCATGCCGGAGGACCTGAGTATTGAAAGGGCGCAAACCATGAAAGCGTTTGGCGCGGAGCTGGTGCTCACCCCTAAAAGCGGCGGTATGGAATATGCCCGCGACCTGGCCGACAAAATGCAGGCCGAAGGCAAGGGCCGCGTGCTAGACCAGTTTGCCAACCTGGACAACCCCCGCGTGCACTACGAGACCACAGGGCCAGAGATTTGGGAGCAAACCGGGGGCCGGGTAACTCATTTTGTCAGCGCCATGGGCACCACAGGCACGATTACCGGGGTGTCCAAGTATTTGAAAGAAAAAAACCCTGCCATTCGGATTGTGGGCGCACAGCCGTCTGAAGGCTCGCGTATTCCGGGCATCCGCAAATGGCCGCAGGAATATTTGCCCAAAATTTACGACCCCCGGCATGTAGACGAGCTGGTCTACGTGAGCCAGGGCGATGCAGAAAACATGTGCCGTGAGCTGGCCAGCCTAGAGGGTATTTTTGCCGGTATCTCGGCAGCCGGTGCCTGCTGGGTGGCCCAGCAAGTAGCCGCGCAGGCAAGGGATGCGGTCATTGTGTTTATTGTGTGCGACCGCGGTGACCGGTATTTGTCTACGGGTGTGTTTCCAGCCTGATTTTGTACCATTTATGAACAAAATAGGCTTATCGCCCAAGGAAATGCTAGATAGTTAGCTACTATAAATATAGCATATCTATTTTATGGAAACTCCTAAATTTTGTACCCAATGCGCCGAAATCCTGCAACTGATCACCGCGCAGGAAGACGCAGGGGCGGTACAGCGCCTGCGCTGCACAGGTTGCGGCTGGACCCACTGGAACAACCCCACCCCCGTGCTGGCGGCCATAGTGGAATACAACGGCCAGCTGCTAGTGGCCCGCAACGCCGCCTGGCCAGGCAAAATGTTTGCGCTGATTACAGGCTTTATGGAAGCCGGTGACACTCCCCAAGGTGGCATTGCGCGCGAGGTAAAAGAAGAAACCAACCTGGACTGCAGCGAGGTCCATTTGGTGGGTGTGTATGAATTTAAGCGCATGAACCAAGTCATCATTGCCTACCATGTGGTGGCGCAGGGTGATGTGCGGTTGTCGCCTGAACTGGCCGAATACCGCTTGTTTGACTTTGCCAAAGCCAAGTGTTGGCCCGGCGGCACAGGTACGGCGCTGGCCGACTGGCTGCGCAGCAAAGGTATTACCCCGCAATTTATAGATCCGCCCCAGTTCACACAGCCGCCTAAACTGCCCGAACCGGTGGATGCCAAGTAAGCCGTAAAGCAACATCAAGGGGCTTTTACAGCCTTTGGATTGAAAAACATTAGAATATTGGCTATGGACATCAATAAAGAAATTGACACCCGCGGCCTGAGCTGCCCCTTGCCTATTCTCAAAGCCAAAAAAGCGCTGGGTGAGTTGATCAGCGGGCAACTGCTTAAAGTGATTGCCACTGACGCGGGTTCGGTACGAGACTTTCAGGCTTTTGCCAAGCAAACTGGCAACGAGCTGGTGGAGCAGCACAACCTAGGCGCTGAATTCATTCACATTTTGCGCCGCCGCTAACTTCGGCCTGCCTATTGGTGCAAGCTTCGGCGCGAATTTTGGCGCAAATTTAAGTGCTAGGGCAGGACTGCAGCATGTTGTGTTGGGCAGTTTATATTTGCAGCTGCTGCAGGTAAGCGCGAAACTGCGTACCCACCTCAGGGTGCTGCAAAGCCAATGCTACTGTGGCTTGCAAAAAGCCCTCTTTGCTACCACAATCGTAGCGCTCACCCTTGTACTGGTAAGCATATACAGGTTGCGTATGCATTAAAGCGGCAATCCCATCGGTCAGCTGGATCTCACCGCCCACTCCCCGTGGCTGCTGGGCAATGGCGCTAAATACCTGGGGTGTCAGCACATAACGCCCGGCCACGCCCCAGGTTGAAGGGGCCAGCTCTGGCGCTGGTTTTTCTACAAAACGGTCTAGCCGCATCAAGCGCTCGGCCACCTGCTGGCCGCCGACCATGCCGTAGCGGCGCGTATGCTCAGGCGGCACCTGCTGCACTGCAACGATGCTGCCGCGCTCGCCCAGGGGGGTGTTGGCAAACTGCTGCACCATTTGTTGCAGTACGCCAGGGCCTTGAGTTTCGCCCGTCTGCATGCTCTGGCCCACCATCAAGTCATCGGCCAGCAGCACTGCAAAAGGGTTGTCGCCCACCAAATGCTCTGCGCACAGCACCGCGTGGCCCAAGCCTAGCGAGCGCGGCTGGCGCACATAGCTGCAGACCATATCGTCGGGCTGCATAGTGCGCACCAACTTCAGCAAATCATGTTTTCCCGCAGCTTCTAGCTCGGTTTCTAGCTCGTAGGCGGTGTCAAAGTGGTCTTCAATCGCGCGTTTGTTGCGGCCCGTCACAAAAATCATGTGCCGAATGCCCGCTGCATAGGCCTCTTCTACCGCATACTGAATTAGCGGTTTGTCTACCACGGGCAACATTTCTTTGGGCTGGGCCTTGGTCGCAGGCAAAAAGCGGGTTCCCAATCCTGCTACGGGAAAGACGGCTTTGGTTATAACTGAAGTAGCTGAAATAGACGGGGTCATGCTAGAGAATGGTGGGCAATCAGCATAGACAGAAGTGAGTAATTGACTTAAAGTGTAACTTTGTATGTATTATGCTGTTAGGTACTATTTTAAAAGGCTGTAAACGCCCATTATGACGGACTGTTTTGGATATCTTACTGCTTGAATCGTTGATCCCAGAGGCTATGGCATGGCTAGAGGCCCGCCACAGCATGGCCTTGCGGCCTCAATTGGCCCGGGATGAACGTGCGCTGCGCCATTCTACCCAGCAAGTGCGCGCTATTGTGGTGCCCAACTCCGTGGTCATCAACCAAGAGTTTTTAGATTTTTCGCCGAAGTTAGAAATTGTCGCCCGCATGCAAATCGGCACCGACAATATTGACTTGGAAAGCTGCCGCGACCGCGACATTAAAGTGCTGCAAGCCCGCAGTGCCAATGTGCGGGCCAATGCCGAGTTTTTGGTGGGCTCGCTGCTGCTGCTGTACCGCCAGGGCATTGTCAACGCCATTGCCAACCGGCAGCTAGCGCAATCTGGGGCTCAGGCTGGCCACAGGCTGCTGCCGCCGATGGGCCGCGAAATCAACGGCTCAACGATCGGTCTGCTCGGCATAGGCCCTGCGGCCACCGCGCTGGCAGGCTTGCTCAGCAGCATGGGGGCACGCTTGATTGGTTATGACCCTGCGCTGCACCACAGCTCGCCGATTTGGCAGCAAATGCGGGTGCAACCCGTCACCCTGATGGACATGATGGCCACGGCCGATGCGGTGTCGGTGCAAATGCTGTATGCCTCGCGGTTCAGGGGTTTTATCAACGAACGGGTGCTGGCGGCTTGCAAGCGTGGCCAGCTGTGGGCCAGTATCTCGCGCAGCGCTTTATTTGACTCTGCCGCTATGGTAGCGGCCCTGCAAGACGGCCGCATCAGCGCTTGGCTGACCGACAGTGCTGACGACCAGCCAAGCCCTGCCCTGCCACTGCTGCGCACGCTGCCCAACTACTTTTCTACCCAGCGCATAGGCTCGCTTACCCGCGAGTCACACCAACGCGCCAGTTGGTACATGGCGCACCGCCTGCACGACCTGCTAGACCCCGACAACACCAGTGGCGGGAACACCGGGGCAATGGCATTGTCTGGGGAAGCAGGCAGTTCCAGCTGGGCCGACTCTGACCTCCTTAGCCCTGAAGTGCGCGGCGCAGGCTCTGCACCGCCCGCGTAACTGCTTACTGCAATCGCACCAGCTGCCTAGACTAATCGCGCCAGCTGCTCACGCAGCTTGGCCAAGGCAGCTGAAAAATCAGCCACCCGTTGGCGCTCTTGCGCCAGAACCGCAGGGGGCGCTTTGGCCACGAAAGCTGCGTTGTCCAGTTTGCCGTTGGCCTTGGTAATTTCAGCCTCTATGCGGGCCACTTCTTTGCCAATGCGCAGTTTTTCTGCCGCAGCATCTACCTGCATAAACAGGCACAGGCTGGCATCGCCCACCACGCTGGTGGGCGATGCGCCAGCGGCGGCTTGCCAAGCTGCCATGTTGTCAAACAAAGTCACCTCGCTGAGCTTGGCCAGCGCCTGCAGCACCGGCGCATTGCTGGTAACAAAGGCATTGTCGCCGACCACATAGAGCGGCAATTTAACTGCGGGCGACACTTTCAATTCACCGCGCAAATTACGGCAGGCATCGACCAAGGCTTTAAGCTTGGCCACATCAGCTTGTGCTTGCAAGTCAATACGTTCGGGCTGGCTAACGGGGTACGCAGCAATGCTGACGCTGGCACCCGCACGGCCTGCCACGGGCGCTACTTTTTGCCACAGCGCTTCGGTAATAAAGGGAATGATCGGGTGGGCCAAGCGCAAAATAACTTCCAGCGTGCGAATCAGCGTGCGGCGTGTGGCGCGTTTTTGCGCATCGCTGCCAGTTTGAATTTGCACCTTGGCAATTTCCACATACCAGTCGCAAAACTCGTTCCACGCAAAGTCGTAGATGCTGTTGGCCACGTTGTCCAGGCGGTACTCTTCAAAGCCTTTGGCTACATCGGCTTCCACCTGCTGCAAGGCCGATGCAATCCAGCGGTCGGCTTGGCTGAACTGCAAGTAGCCATGTGCGGGGCCGCCCGCCACGCACTCAGCCTTGGTGTGCTCTTTAAGCCCGCAGTCTGCGCCTTCGCAGTGCATCAGCACAAAGCGGGCAGCGTTCCACAGCTTGTTGCAAAAGTTGCGGTAGCCTTCGCAGCGTTTGGTGTCAAAGTTGATGTTGCGGCCCAAGCTGGCGTAGCTGGCCATCGTGAA
>JAYSRE010000159.1:0-27024 GCA_043721235.1 Polaromonas sp.
GAAAATTCCTGGCCCAGCCAAAGGCGTAGGCCCATTTAAAGCCCAGTTGGGGGACGGCAGCACGCTAACCTACCACTGGTACCGTTTTGCAGACCAGCCCGCGCTGCTAAATGCAGATTTAACCCCAGCGGAGCGGGAGCAAATGCAGCTGCGGGTGGAAAAGCTGCACAAGTCTTGGAAAATTGACCAAAACTACCTCCCTGGCCCCACCACAGGAAAACTGGCCAGCCTAGACCCTAAACTGATTGTTACGCCACCAGCAGGCTTAGAGTTTGGCTATGTTCCGATAGTTACCCGGCAGGAAAAAACACCTTAGTACGAACCGCAGTACCGCAACCACCCGCAGCAAGAGCGCTTGTTAGCTGTCGGGCGGCAGGTTTTTTTATTTAAGAAAAACAGCGCTACCGCCCAAGGAAATGCTAAACAAGTCGCTATTAAATCCATAGTAATTGGAGTTCACCACGGTGAAGCCACAGTCCACATCAACAGGGCACATTGTAATTTCTGCGCGGTACATCGTTTTAAGTAGAGGCACTCATGCCTAAGCAAAGAAAGCGCCTACGGTGTTGCGATTACTTAACTACCGTTTCTTAAGACGGGTCCTATTGCCAGCACTGTGCCTGCTCAGTGCCAGTGCCATTGCGCTAGCGCAATTTGATGAGATTGAAGCAGGCTTTAAACGCCTAGACGCGGCTACCGCAGAAAAGCTGCGCGGTGTACTTGCCCAAAGTGTGCCGCAAGGCGTGCCTGTGGCGCAGCTGCGCCGCCATTTTTTAGCCAAGAGCAATGCCGCTGCCCAGCTAGGCGACATGGCGCAGCGTATAGTGGTTTTGCGCCAAGCCATTAGTCTGCTCCCCGATGCTGTGTTTAAAAACAGCTTGGCGCGCGACCTGTTGGCTACAGGCCAAATTACAGAGGGCAATGCGTTGGCACAGCAAGCGATTGCAGGTGCATCCCCAGCACTGGGGTTTTATTATGCGGCCCAAACTGTCTGCGATGCGCTAGACCAAAACCAGTCTAAGTTAGCACGCACTGCACTGCTAGACCTTCGCACGCGCCAGCCCGAGGTAATAGCGCAAGCCAGCCCCGAGGATGCGCGTTTAAGTCTCCCCCGTGGCCAAAGCAAAGCGGCCTACTGCGCCTCTTTGCTAGAGGCACGGCAAGGTAAATTTGCACTAGCGCTGGTAGAAGCCGAGGCCGCAGAAAAATTTGCGCGCCAGGCTTTGGCCTCGCTGCGCAAAGAAGACACCGTTGTGTACATTCAACAAGAGGTTGCCAACACCCTAGCGCGCAAGCTACAGGCTTACCGTACGGTAGGGCGTTTGCAAGACGCTGAGCAAAGTTTGAGCGACTACATCCGCTTTTCAACCGAGGCCCAGCTGCCGCCCAGCTATTTGTCGGGCATTTACCTCACTGCGGCGCAACTGCGTTTTTCGCAGCGCGAGTTTGCAGCGTCGGAGCAGTTTGCGCGCAAGTCAGACATGGTGCTGGAAAACCTCGGCCAAGACCCAGTTAGCGCCGGGCGCGCTGGTCGCATGCGCGATGTGATTATGGCCCTGGTAGGCCAGAAAAAATGGCCCCAAGCCCTGCAAGAGCTCGACCGCCTGGACGACTTGGCGGGCAGCGACCCGCAGCGCAAAGAGCGCGTGCTGTTTCGCTTTGAGCGCGGTTTGGTGTATTTTGGCAACCAGCGTTACGCCCAGGCCGCGCCATTATTTGCGCGGCAGGCGCAGCTGAACAAACCCCTCTTTGGTGAAAACCATTTTTTTGTGGCGCAGTCTGCGGGCATGCAAGGCGCTGCCCTGTGGCGCACCGGCGACAAAGCCAGCCAAGCCCAAGCCCTGCCTTTGCTTAAAGTGGCAGTACGCAACTATATGGCGGCCTACAACGCCGACTATTTAGAGAACATCGGTAACCGCAAAGAAATTCGGGACGAGGTTTTTGCAGCCTACCTGGAAGCCGTCACCAGCACCCCTGGCGAAGACCCCATCCAAGCGATGGGCCCCGCTGACTGGGTGCGCGGCAGCAGTGTGCAAGACGCGCTGGCCGATGCCGCCGCACGTGCTGCGGCCAGCACCCCCGCGCTGGCGGGCATTGTGCGCCAAGAGCAAGACGCCAAAAACGAAATCAGCGGCCTGCGCAGTTATCTGGCTGGTGACCCAGGCACGGCTGGTGCTGCCCGGATCGACATAGCCAACCAAATGCGCGAACGCATTGCCGAGTTAGACAGCCTGCGCCTGCGCTTGCAGGCCGACATTCGTGCCAAGTTCCCAGACTACGAAAGCCTGGTGCGGCCGTTGCCGCCCACTGCACAAACACTAGCGCAGCAACTGCTGCCCGCCCAGGCGCTGGTGCTGGTGCTGCCCACGCAAGACGCAGTCTACGTGTGGGCTGTTGCCAGCGACCGGCCGGCCAAGTTTGCCAAAGCCCAGGTTTCCGAGCAGCAAGTGGGCCAATGGGTAGCCCAGCTGCGTGGCCAGCTAGACTTTGCGCAGATGCGCGGTGTCCCTAAGCGCTACGACGCACAAACCGCGTTTGAGATCTACGACAAACTCTTGGCCCCAGTGACCAGCGTGCTGCAAGGCAAGCCGCAGCTTATAGTGGCTGCCAGTGGCGCGCTGGCCCAGCTGCCTTTTGCTGTGCTGCACACAGCCCCTGGCGGCGGTTCAGACGCTAAAGCGCCCTGGCTGATAGCCCAAACCGCCATTACCCAAGTGCCCAGTTTGTCGGCCTGGTTATCTATCAAAGGCATTGCCAAAGCCCGCCCCGCCAGCGAGCCTTTTATAGGCTGGGGCGACCCGGTTTTTTCAGCGCAAGCTGCGGCCAAACAAGCCGCCACGCCCACACGCAGTTTGGCGCTTGTGCGTGGCAAAAACCTAAGTGACGCCGATACCGCAGTAGCAGCGCCGCTGCAGGCATCGGTGCGCTACGGCGACATGCCCGCCTTGCCCGATACGCGCGACGAGCTCCAAGCCATGGCCAAAATCTTGTCGGCCAACCAGGCGGCCAGCGTCATCGTTGGCGCACAAGCCACGCGCGAGAGCGTGCTGGCCGCCAGCCGCAGTGGCCTGTTGGCACGCAAACGCGTAGTAGCCTTTGCCACCCATGGCTTGATGGCCGGCGACCTGCCTAACTTGACCCAACCCGCTTTGGCCCTGTCAGTGGGCTTGCAAAACGCGGGCCCACAAAACGCAGGCTCACAAAACGCAGGCTCACAAAACGCAAGCCCTTTAACACCTCTGCTTACCCTAGAAGATGTCCTCACTTTAAAACTCAATGCCGACTGGGTGGTACTGTCCGCCTGTAACACGGCAGCCGCTGACGGTAAAGGTGAAGAAGCCTTAAGCGGCTTGGCGCGCGGCTTCTTCTACGCAGGTAGCCGCAGTTTGCTGGTCACCCACTGGTCGGTAGAGACCGAGTCAGCCACCATGCTAACCACCGCCACCTTGGCCCACTACACCCGCAACCCCCAAGCCCCCAAAGCCGAAAGCCTGCGCCAGGCCATGCTCAAAGTCATGAACCACCCAGGTTACGGCCACCCGGCGTATTGGGCACCGTACGCGCTGGTGGGGGATGGCGGGCGCTAGGCTGGTAAAAATCCAAGCCGTACGTGCACTGTGCCTCTGCTGCCCACAGACAAAGGCCCCGTGACCCAAGAAAAATAAGCGTAAATTGCAATGCTAAACATAGCATTTGCAAAAAACTGTAACCCATCGCCTCTCAAGGGGTTACTTAACAAGCATGTGCACCTATTTGGTGTCCCATTTTTCCACACCAAAATACCGCACACCAATTACGTAACGACCTGGCTGAGGGGCCATGCCAAGCCGCTGTCCAACAGATGCCACCGCCCGCGAGATAACCCGCTAACATAGGGCTTACCCGCAAGACATAACCATTTACACTGCCACTTGCCCCGCCATCTATCCAGCCTTGTACCCAGCACCCATGGACTCCAAAGCGCCCCGCATTGAAAGCCAAACCCATGCCGATGGTGCGCAGGACACGCCATGCTGGGCTGTGCTGGGGTGCTGGACAGTGGCGTACATGGCCGACGCGGCGCAGTGTGCGGCGCTGCAAACTAGCTTGGCTGCGGCCAAGCCCACTGCCAACCCTGTAAGCACCGCTGCAACCCAAGCCAAGCCCGAGGCAGCCTGGGACTTGCGCGGCATAGACCAGCTAGACCACATTGGCGCGCAGCTGCTGTGGACGCACTGGGGCGGCGCCTGGCCCGCGCGGCTGCAGGTGCATGCGCGCCAGCGCGCGGTGCTAGAGCATGTAGCGCAGTTCACAGTACCCGTGCCTGCTGTGGTGCCCGTAACTTTGCGCCAGCAGTACACGCACTTGGGCAGCAACGTCATGCTGATGCTGTCGCATGCAGTTGGCTTTACCCAGCTGGTAGGCCAACTGCTGCTGGACTTGGTGGCACTGGCGCGCGCACCGCGCCGGGGGCCGTGGCGTGACATCTCGGGCCATATTTACCAGTTTGGCACCACGGCCTTGCCCATCACAGCCTTGGTGGGGTTTTTAATTGGCGTGGTACTGGCGTATTTAAGCGCGCAGCAGCTCAAGCAGTTTGGCGCAGATGCGCTGATTGTGGACTTGCTGGGCGTGTCTTTAGTGCGTGAGCTGGGGCCCATGTTGGCAGCCATTTTGATAGCGGGCCGCTCGGGCTCGGCTATCACCGCGCAAATTGGCGTGATGCGGGTGACCGAAGAGCTCGACGCGGTGCGCGTGATGGGCATTGCCCACGGCTACCGTTTGGTCATGCCGCGCGCCCTGGCCCTGGCCCTGGCCATGCCGCTTATTAGCGTGTGGACCACGCTGGCCGCGCTGCTGGGCGGCATGCTGGCCGCCGACGTGGCGCTGGGCATTACGCCGCAGTTTTTTATCAATGCGCTGCCCGGTGCGGTTGACCTGGCCAACCTGGTGCTGGCCGTCGCCAAAACCGTGGTTTTTGGGCTGTTGATTGCTTTGGTGGGCTGCCATTACGGCCTGCGCGTCAAGCCCAATACCGAAAGCCTAGGCCGGGGCACCACAGCTTCGGTGGTCACATCGATCACGGTGGTTATTTTGGTCGACGCGGTGTTTGCTGTGGTCTTTAAGGATGTGGGCGTATGAGCCGCGTCTTTGGGCCGCTCACTGAAAGTGCCCCAGCCCACAGCGCCCAAGCCATGCCCACCTCAGGCCATGGCCACAGCGCTGCGGTAATCAACATCTGCAAACTCTGGAGCGTCTTCACTACACCTGCCGCTGAATTTGCAATTCACAAAGATTTGGATCTGGCGGTTGTGCCCGGTGAAATTATTTCTTTGGTAGGCGGCTCAGGCACGGGCAAAACCGTGCTGCTCCGGCAAATAGTGGGCTTAGAAACACCTGCACGCGGCAGCGTTACTGTGCTGGGCGCGCCCGCAGCGGCTTTGTGTGCCCGTGGCGCGGCCAGCAAGGTGGGCATGCTGTTCCAGCACGGCGCGCTGTTCTCGGCCTTTAGCGTGCTGGACAACATTGCCTTTGCGCTGCGCGAGCTGGGCACTTTGCCTGAGGCGCTGGTAGTGCAGGCCGCCTTGGTCAAGCTGCAGATGGTGGGCTTAGGGCCCCAGCACGCCAGCAAAATGCCTGCTGATCTGTCGGGCGGCATGGTCAAGCGCGTGGCGCTGGCCCGCGCCCTCATCATGGACCCACCCCTGCTGCTGCTAGACGAACCCACGGCCGGGCTCGACCCCGACAGCGCCGACAGCTTTTGCACCCTGCTGCGCAGCCTGCACCAAGAGCTGGGCCTCACCGTGGTAATGGTCACGCACGACCTGGACACGCTGCATGCGTTGTCCACCCGCGTGGCCGTGCTGGCCGACCAAAAAGTGATTGTGACCGGCACGCTCCAAGCCGTTAGCCAGTACCCGCACCCGTTCATAGACACGTTTTTCCTGGGTGAGCGCGGTCGCCGCGCCAGCAGCGTGTTACACATGCCCAGCGCAAAGGTGTAAAAATACGCAGAACAGGGAAACTAGCGATGGAAAATAAATCACACGCTTTGGCGGCAGGCGTTTTTGTGCTGTGCGTTACCGCCATGCTGCTGGCACTGGCCGCATGGCTGGCCCGCGACAGCAAATTGCGCGACGTGTACGAGCTGAGCACCCGCGAGTCCATTACCGGCCTGTCGATGCAAGCGGCTGTGCGCTACCGGGGCATTCCTGTGGGCAAAGTGCAAGCCATTGAATTTGACCGGCAAACCAAGGGCAATGTGCTGGTGCGCCTGGCCATTGACCCCGGCGCGCCGCTGACCCAGTCTACCTACGCCACGCTGGGGTTTCAGGGCGTAACAGGCCTGGCCTATGTGCAACTGGACGAAGACGGCACCTCTACCGTGCCCCTGCTGACCAGCAACGGCCTGCCTGCCCGCATACCGCTGCGGCCCAGTTTGTTTTCCAGCATCTCAGACCAAGGCACCAAGCTGTTGATGGAGGCTGAAGACACTGCCAAACAGCTTAGCCACCTGCTGTCGGTTGAGAACCAGCAAGTGCTGCTGGGCACCGTCAAAGCGCTGGGCGACAGCGCCACCCAAATAGGTGCAGCAGCCCAGCGCATGCAAGCCATTGCCGACGCCCAGCTGGGGCCTGAGCGCGTTAACATTCCTGGCATGGTCAAAGACACCAGCGCCGCCATGCGCGCACTGCAAACCACTTCGGCAGAATTTAACAAAACCGCACAAGAAACCACCCGCGCCGCTACCGCTGCGGCTGCGGCAGTCACCAGCCTTGGCAGCAAGGTGGCTGAAAAAGGAGGTGTGCTCGACCAGCTAGGTGCAGGCAGCGCCGCGCTGGCGCAGAGTGCGCAAACACTCAGTGCCACCACCCTGCCGCGTACTGCCCGCGCGATAGACGACACCGCAAAAGCTGCCCGCAACGTAGACCGTGTGTTCAACAACCTGGGCGACAACCCGCAAAGCTTGATCTACGGCAGTGGCAGTGCTAGCGCAGGCCCCGGCGAGCCGGGCTTTGTGGCCCCGCCAGCGCGTTAGGCCTGCCAGCACGCGGCCGCAATGGGGTTAGAAAGCACTTACAACCTCGCTGCGGCTCACCAACAGTGAACTTATTGCACCTACAATACACTATGAATTTAATAGCTGCTTGTGTAACATTTCCTTGGGCCAGAGGTCTAAAACTCCCAAAATACAGGCTGTGGTGGGCTGTTGGTGCTGCGTTGTGCTTGGCCGCTTGCACCACGCCCCAAGCCCCAGTGGCCAAAGCGGTGTATGACTTTGGCCCCAGCCTGTTGGCCACTGGCCTGGGCGCGTCGGCGGCCAAAGCTCCCGCCATCGTGCTGGCCGACATTGATGCCCATGCCGCTTTAGACAGCCCCGCCGTGCTCTACCGCTTGGGTTATGCCGACGCACAGCAGCTACGCCCTTACGCACTGGCCCGCTGGAGCGCCCCTGCCGCCCAGCTGGTGCGCCTGCGCCTGCGCGACGCACTGGCCCAGCGCGGCCCCGTGCTGGGCAGCGCCGAGGGCGGCGCGGTGTGGCTGCTTAAAGTAGAGCTGGACGAATTTAGCCAGTTGTTTGACAGCGCCTCCAGCAGCAGCGGCATTGTGCGCCTGCAGGCTACCCTGCTGCGCGCAGGCGTGCTGGTGGCGCAGCACAGTGTGGTCAGCCGCGCGCCAGCCCCCACGCCCGATGCCGCAGGTGGCGTGCGCGCCCTGGCCCTGGCCACCGACGACGCGGTGCAGCAACTGAGCCAATGGAGCGCTCAGCACATGGCGCGGCCTTAAGTGGGCGCATGCCAGTGCGTGGCCACACTGCCATGACTGAACTACCACTGCGTTGTTGTAATCACACCCTTATGCAAAAACTAGCAATCCAAGGCCTGTTGCTCAGCTTCACGCTGGCTGTGGGTATGGCCATGCCGGCGGCTTGGGCGCAAACTGCACAGCCTGCACAGCTTTCGCAACCCGCACAACCCGCACAACCCGCACAGCCAGCTCCCAGCTTTGCTTTTTTTTACGGTAAAGACATTCCTTGGGAAAGCCTGGGCGCATTCGACATGGCGGTGGTCGAGCCCGGCCATGTCACGCCACTGACCACCGGCCCCGGCTGGTCGCACCGGCTCAACCCAGGCACCCAAGTGGCAGCCTATATCTCGGTGGGCGAGGTGCACCCCACACGTGATTATTTCAAACGCATGCAAAGTGCATGGAAGCTGGGCGAGAACAAAGACTGGGGCTCCACCGTGGTGGACTTGGCCGCGCCGGGCTTTAAAGAGTTTTACATCACTGAAGTCATCAAGCCGCTGTGGGCGCAGGGCTACCGCGCCTTCTTTTTAGACACCATGGACTCGTTTTATTTGGTGGCCAAAACCCCCGAGGCACAGGCCCAGCAAATTGCAGGCACGGCCCAGCTGGTGAGCGCCATCAAGGCCGCCTACCCCGAGGCCAAGCTTATTTTCAACCGGGGTTTTGAGATCTTGCCACAGGTGCACAAAGACGTGTTTGCCGTGGCCGCCGAGTCACTCTTCCAGGGCTGGGACGCCAGCAAAAAAGCCTACCGCAGCGTACCGCAGGCCGACCGCGACTGGCTTTGGGGCCAGCTTAAAAAATGCAAAGACGACTACCGTCTGCCGGTCATTAGCATCGACTATGTGCCGCCTGAGAACCGCCAGTTGGCCCGCGACACCGCCGCGCAAATTCGTGCTTTAGGGGCCATACCGTGGGTCACCAACCCTGCGCTGAACATGGTGGGCGTTGGCCAGGTTGAGGTGCTGCCGCGTCAAGTGCTGACCGTGCACGACGAACCGGGCCACTTGGGCAAGCTGGTGCTGCACCCTGTCCACAGCAGGGCCACCATGCCGCTGAACCACCTGGGTTTTGACGTGCGCTACGCCCACTACGCCAGCGAGGCACTGGGCCCTGTGCTAGCGCAGCCGCTGGCCGGGCGCTACGCAGGCGTGGTGCTGTGGTTTGTCAATGGCCGTTTCCCTGCTTCACCCGCTTTGCTGGCGCTCATGGCGCAAGCCCAGGCCGAGGGCGTGCCGCTGGTGCTGCTGGGCGACACACCCAGCAAGGCCCAGCTGGCGGCACTGGGGCTGGTGCAAGGCCCGGCTGAAAAAATCAAAACCCCACTGGGCATAGAAAAGCGCTCGCCCCATGTGGGTACTGAAATTGAGCCCAGCACATCGGCAGCCAATTTTGAACCCCTTGCAGCGCAAGACTCCGCCGTGTGGCTGCGGCTGCGTGCGCCCTCGGGCAGTTATGCCGACGTGGTTGCCATCACCCCCTGGGGCGGCTATGCGCTGGAGAACTATGGCAATCTTGACCTGCCGCAGGGCAACGGCAGCCGTTGGGTGGTAGACCCGATTGAGTTTTTCCGTGCCAGTCTGCGCGCCAGCGACGCAGTGCCCATGCCCGACGTGACCACCGAAACGGGCAGACGCCTGCTGCTGGTGCACCACGACGGCGACGGTTTCCCCAGCCGCGCTGAGGTGGCCGGCACCCCGCTGGCCAGCGAGGTGATGCTGACCGAGTTTTTGCAGCGCTACCGCGTACCCACCACCGTCAGCGTGATCGAGGCCGAAGTGGCAGCCAAGGGCCTGTATGCCGCGCTTAGCCCGCTGATGGAAGCCACTGCCCAAAAAATGTTTGCCTTGCCGCATGTGGAGATCGCCACCCACACCTACAGCCACCCGTTCAGCTGGGCTGAGCTAGAACTAGGCTTGCCCTCCAGCACAAAAAGCCCCTACCTGCCCGTACCCGACTACCGCTACAACGTAGAGCGCGAGATCAAAGGCTCAGCAGACTACATTAACCAGCGCCTGGCCCCGCCAGGCAAGCGGGTGAAAATGCTGCTTTGGCCAGGCAACACCCACCCCTTGGCCACGCCCGTGCGTGTCGCCTACGAGGCCGGGCTTTTGAACATGAACGCAGGCGACACCTGGACCACCCAGGCCGAACCCTCGCTCACGCTGGTGGGCCCCATGGGCATGATGAAGGGCGATTACTTTCAAGTGTATGCACCCAACCAAAACGAAAATGTCTACACCAACAACTGGACAGGCCCTTTCTACGGCTACGAGCGGGTACTGGAAACCTTCGCCATGACCGACCTGCCGCGCCGCTTAAAACCCATCAATATTTATTACCACACCTACATAGCCACCAAGCGCGCAGGCATTGCCTCGCTGCACAAGGTGTACCAAGCCGCGCTGGCAAGCGACCCGCACCCGGTGTTTGCCAGCGAATATGCCCAGCGCGTGCTTGACTGGCGCAGGGCCACCGTCGCTGTAGGCCCCAGTGGCATTGAACTGCGCGGTGGCCTGCACCTGCGCCAGTGGCGGGTGGGTGGCGCGGCAACCGCTACGGCCCCTGGCCCCGCTTTACAGGGCTGCGCTAACCTCGCAGGCTGGGTGCAGCATGGTAACTACAGCTACCTAAATGCTATTAATTCAATAGCTACTTGTGCAGCATTTCCTTGGGCGGGAGGGCTAAAAGGCTTAAAAAATACGGCAGTACCATCAATCCAGCAGCCTGCACCTGCTATGCCCGCAGTGCCAGCCCGGTTAGAGTCGGCCAACGCCAAGCTCATTGGATGGCGCGTAGCACCGGGCCCCACACCGGGCCAGATAAGTGCTGAGTTTGACGGCCATGTACCTTTCAAAGCCGTTGTTGTTGCGGCCCCGCAGTGCACGCTAGACGCAGCCGCCAGCAGCGCAGGCCTGCGCGCCAGCCGCGTGGGCAACAGCCTCACCATCGAGGGCAGCCGCCTTGGAAAAACCCAGTTCGTACTCCGTTGCGCCGGGTGACCGCAAGCGCGGCGGTATCCTCACCCGTGGGGCCTTGGTCGGGGTGGTGGCCGTCGCATTGGTGGGCCTGGTACTGGTGTTTCCCAAGCAAGACCTGCTGTCACGCCTGCGCAGCGACAAAGAGCGGGGCGACCAGGCGCTGACCATCACCTACCTGCGCAACCTGATTCGCACCGAGCAAGGCGACGTGGGCCTGCGCCTGCTGCTGGTAGAAAAGCTGATCGCCGCGCGCGAATTTACCGAAGCCCAGACCGTGCTGCAAGACAGCCAAGCCCTGCTCAACAATAACAACCAGCAGCGCGAGCAGTGGGCCGACCTGGACCTGGCCCTGGCCTGGGCTCAGTTTCGCGCCGCCCGCGAAAAGGTGGACCGCGCACCCGCGCCCGGCCTGGCCCCCAACGCAACACCACCTCGCAGCAGTTCTAGCAGTTCTAGCAGCCCAAGCAGTTCCAACCGCTCTGGCCTGCCTAACAGCGCCCACCACACGGGCCACGCCGCCGCTCCAGTTTGGCGGCGCTTGCTAGAGCGCGCGGCTAACTTGGCCTTTACCAGCGCCTATGCCAGTGCCTACGCGGCGCAGGACGGCGCGCACTTGCTTGCGCAGGCACCGGCATTGCCGCCGCCATCAGCCCCCAGCCCCACCCGAGACCGTGACCTGGCCAACCTAGAGGCCGCCCGCGCCACGTTAGAGGCCAAGCTGCGCGCCCAGGTGCCCGGCCTGAGTAGTTCGGCCCGCGCCTTCAGTCTGCTGGCCCAAAGCCAGGACATTGGCGCAGCCGCTTTAAGCCGCAGCATCTTGCAGCGGCTTAAAGCCATGCCCACCGCCACGCCGAGTGACCTGCTGCGCGGCGGCAAAGCAGCGTTGGCATTGGGCCTGTACGACGAGGCCGCTGCGCTGTACTTTAGCGCCAAAGCCCGCACGCAAGACCCCGATGCCCGGGCCAGCAGCGCGATGCTGGGCATCAAAGCCTTGCTCTCTGGCGGCCAAAGCAAACAGGCCTACGCAGCCGCAGTCAAAGAGCTAGACCCTGCGCCGCCGGGCGATGCCAGCCATTGGTTTTTGGTCGACTTGGCCATGGGCGCAGGCGCGCCGCAAAGCGCGGTTAAACACTTAGCCCAAGTGGTACCTGCCGTGTGGGACGCAGCCACCTTGGCGCAAAAGCTAGAGCCCGCCCAACTGGCCAAAGCGCTAGAGGTTACGCTGGCCGGAGCCAACCTGCCCGAGGCCCTCAAACTGAGCCAAGCGGCGCTGCTGCAAAGCGGCCAGCCCAACGCCCAAACTAACCCCCAACAAACCGCCTTGCGCGAGCGCTACGCCCAAATTGCCGAGTGGGCTGGCCAGCCGCAAGAGGCACTTGCCGCATGGCTGGTGTTGATGCAACCCAACGCAAGCGACAAAGCCATAGCCAATGTGCTGCGCCTCGCGCCCATGCTGTTTGACGACGATGCTTTGCTGGCGGCATGGACCGCCGTGCAAACGCGCCGCGCCTTGACTGAGCTTGAAGTTACCCAAGTACTGGGAATCTACGAGCGCCTGGGCCAGAGCCCGCAGGCACTGGCGTTTTTAGACCGCGCGCTGGCCCGCAGCAGTGGCTTGGGCGAGGGCAACCACCCGCAGCCAAGCCAGGTCACGGGCAACAGCGCCGTGGCGCGCCTGCGCTCGTTGCGTGCGCAGTTACTCGAGCGCAGCGGGGTCAGCGGCGAGGCGATTGCCGCGCTAGAGCAACTGCGCAGCCTGCTGGCGGGTGCAGGCCTGCCCCGCGCCGATGCCCTGCGCCTGACCAACCTGTACTTGCGCGCAGGCAAGCTGCCCCAAGCCCTGGCCGCGCTGCAAAGCTACCAAGCTGCAGATTTCACGGGTGCCGCTGCCGCGACCGATAAGGCTAGCTTTGACATTGCCTACTGGGACCTGCGCGCCGACCTGGCCTTTGAAATAGGCCAAATGGACGATGCAGCCCGTGCACTGGACAACCTGCGCGCTGCCAGCCAAGGCACCCTGCTGCTGCGCGACTACCAAGTGTTGCGCTTGGTGCGCTACTACGTTGATGCCGAAGACTACACCCGCGCCAAAGCCTTGGCCCGCGACCTGTACCCTCGCATTGGTGCTGGTGCAGGTGCAGATGAACAGCCCAACCCCAGCCAACGGGCCAGCCAAGACAGCCTGGCCCTGCTGTGGCTAGACACCCTGACCGTTGCGCCCAGCCCAGCCGACCTGGACCTGTGGCTGGCCACCTTAACCCCCGCGCACCGCCTGCGCGCTTTGCAAAACTCCGAGGTCATTGCCCGCCGCGCCAGCATTTACGCCAGCTTGGGCGACAAACCACGCGCCGCAGCCGACTACCGCAGCGCCCTTGGCCTGCGCGCAGACACACCCACCCGCGTGGGCTACTGGTGGCTGCTGATCGACATGGCCGACCTGGCCACCCTGCGCACCGAGCTGGCAACCGCTGGCAGCGCGGCCAGAGCCGACAGCGCCTATTTAGAGGTGCTGGGCGCCGCTTGGCAAACCTTGGGCGAGCCGGGCAAAGCCCTGGGCTTTTACATCCAGCAAACCCAACAGCAGGCCAAAGCAGGCGACTACCTGTGGCTGGCCAACTACGCTGATTTGCTAGACCAAGCAGGCCATACTGCGCTGGCGCTGCGTGTGCGCAGGCATGCCTTTGGCCTGCTAAGCGCCGCCTTGGCCCGCTACAGCAGCCTGAATAAAAAAGACGCTGCCCAAGCCCTGCTGGTACGCTTGCGTCTGAGTGAAGCCTTTGCCTCCGGCAACGAGAAAACCCGCCTGGCCCAGCTGCTAGGCCAAGTGCTCAGTGATGCAGAGTTGCCCGCCGACCTGCGCCAGCAGGCCGACGAATTGGTGGTCTCGTGGGCACTTAGCAGCAGCCACGGTTCGGGCCCCGGCGGCGCACGCACCGCGTTGGCCCAGCACTGGCTATGGCAACAGCAAGCGCGCAAATTAAGCACAAGCAAAGCCTACACCGAGCTGGCTTTGGCCTTGGCGCAAGGCGACCTGCAAACGCTAGACCGCCTGCTGGAAAATTCAGCGCAAAGCCTGCAGCCCATAGACCAGTGGGCCACAGCCCGCGCGCTGGCCCAGCGCCAGCCCCAGCGCTTGGCCCAAGCCGCTAGCCTGGGCGTAGAGCTGGCCCAGCGGGTGCCAGAGTCTCCACGCAACGACGAGCTGCAAGAAGCCCTGGAGGACGATCTGCGCCAACTGGCCAGCCGCGTGCGCACCACGGTGGTCAGCAGCCAGAGCGACCCTTTGTCGGCAAGCGGCCTGCGCACTGAGGCCGATATGGCGTTGACCCCACGCGTGCGCCTGACCGCCGAGCTGATGGACCTGCAACTGCGCAGCCGCAACACCGCCAGCCTGGCCAGCGTGCCCGCACACGACCGTGCGCTGGGCCTGGGCCTGCGCTGGCGCACCGAACTGGGCGAACTGTCTGCGCTGCTAACCCAGCGCAGCGCCTGGGCACAGGCGACCGGCTTGGCACTTAAACTGACCCAGCAGGCGAACTCTCGGCTGGCGCTTCAGGCCAGCGCCGCCCTGCGCCAGCGCACCGACGACAGCGCCGCCCTGGCCGTGGCCGGGCTACAGGACAAGCTGGCCGCCAGCCTGAACTACAGCTTGGCCAAAGACCTCAGCCTGGGCTTAGAAGCTGCCCACGCCCGCTACAGCACCCAGGACGGCGCCGCCCTGGGACGCAGCAATACACTGGGGGCCAACGCCCGTTACGCCCTGCGCCGCGACTACCCCGACTGGACCGCTACCTTGAGCGCGCGGCGCAGCCTAACCCAGGCAGGCGGCCAGCCCGAAGAGCGCACCGCCAGCCTGGTGCCAGGCAATACAATACCCAATGCTCGTTTTTTTGTAGCGCCTAGCAGCACCAGCCTGGATACCAGCATCGGCTGGGGGCTGTCACAGTCTGTTGATAACCTGCAAACCAGCAGCCGCGCTTGGCGGCCCTATGCTGAGCTGGGGCTAGGCTGGCGCAAGGTCAGCGCTGAGGCGGGCCAAGCCAGTGGCTTGCTGCGCTGGGGCCTGCGTGGTACGGTGCTGGGGCGTGACCAGCTGGTGGTAGACCTGGCGCTGCGCTCTAACGGCGCGCTGGCAGGGGGCCAAAGCAGCGCTGCCAGCGGCAAAATAGCGCACGAGCTGCGGGTGCAATACGAATGGACAGGAGATTAACGCGACATGAACCAAGATCTAATTTTTAAGCAAAATAGGCCTATCGCCCAAGGAAATGCTGCGCGAGTAGCTATTAAATTAATAGTATTTACGGTACTGGGTCTGGCCAGCGCGGCGGCCCTGCTGGGCTGCGCCGCCACGCAAAGTACGCAGGGCAACCTGGCCTATGCACCGCTGGTTATCACCGACAAAGACAGCGTGGCCCTGCTGCCGCTGGCCAACCACACCGACGTGCCGCAGGCCGGCCTGCGCGCCGAGTCCATCACCGAGGCCACCTTGCGCAACCGGGGCCTGCGCCAGTTGCAGGTTTACCCGCCCAACTTGAACCCCGAAACCCTGTTTGAGCCCAGCGAACGCAAGGCCCAGGTGGAGGCTGAAAAATGGGCTAAAGCGCAGAACATCCGCTTTGTGGTCTACGGCGCAGTTGACGAGTGGCGCTACAAAGTGGGCGTAGACGGCGAGCCCGCTGTGGGTTTGGTGCTGCAAGTCAAAGACCTGGGCACTGGCCAAGTGGTCTACAGCGCCTCGGGCGGCAAAAGCGGCTGGAGCCGCGAAGCGCTGTCGGCGGTGGCGCAAAAGCTCATTGCAGAGCTGGTTTCGGGCATTTTGACCGCGGCCCCACCAGCAGCCGCGCAGTAAACATACAGCACACAGCACGCAGCAGACCGCAGACCGCAGACCGCAACCTTAAAACCATGCCTGACCGAGACCGCCCCGCTTACGAGCCTTTGCAAGCCAGCGTAAACGGCACGCTGCGCACGCCGCAAGAGCCCACGCCGCAAGAGCCCACGCAAGATGCCCTTGCCCAACCCAGCGGCGAGCAAGCGGTCTTCAAAGCCGAAGACACCGGCAGCTACTCGGCCAGCGAGCTGGCTGGGCTCAGTACCAAACCCAAGCTGCCCCCAGGCTGGGCACGCCTGCCTTGGTACCAGCGCCCGCTGGTGGCGGGCTGGATGTTTGTGCGCGTGATGTGGGGCTATGTGGCGCGCTTGGCTCTGGCGCTGCGCTGGGCCACCGGCAAGTGGCTGCGCAGCCGCCCCGGCATGCTGGTGCGCGCGGCCGAGGTGGTGCTGTGGCCGCTGTTTTTTGTCTACATTGGCTGGGTCAGCAATACCGAGAACCCGTTTTACATCAACGAAGGCTTCCCCTGGCCGTGGATGGGTGTCTGGCTGATCGCTCTGCGCTACGGTGCACTAGCGGGTGCCACAGCCACACTGGTGCTGCTGGCTGCGTGGTATGTGTTGGCACCATTGCCCACCTTCCCCCGGTTGTACTTTTTAGGCGGTGCCATTATGGCCATGGTGGCGGGCGAGTTTGGCAGCCTGTGGGGTGCCCGTATGGCCCGTTTTCGCGAAGCCAGCCAGTACCTGGACGACAAAATTGAACGCCTCACGCGCCGCCTGTATTTGCTCAAGCTGTCGCACGACGAGCTGGAATACGAGCTGGTAGACCGCCCCGGCACCCTGCGCGACGCGCTGATGGAGCTGCGCGGCAAGCTCACGCCCGAGACCGCCACCAGCAACGACCGCTTGCCCGGCTCGCGTGCCATGCTGCAGTTTTTAGCCCAGTTTTGCCAAATCGAAGCGGGCGCGTTTTACGAATACATCGACGGTCCCAAACCCGCCCTTCAAAAACGCGCCGACATTGGCACCCCCGACACCCCCGACCTCTACGACCCGATGCTGGTGCGCGCCATAGAAACCGGCCAATCGGTGCACCTGCAAGAGCATTTGGTAGACAGCACCCGCAAGTCGGCCCTGCTGCTGGTGGCCCCGGTGACCAATGCCAAAGGCGACACCATTGGCCTGTTGACCGTGAACCGCATGCCGTTTATGGCGCTGAACCCCGACAACCTGCGCAATATCTGGGTGCTGCTGCAGTCTTACACCGAGTTTTTGCGTTTGTCCAAGCTGGCCCTGCCTTACAGCGACCGCTGGCCCGAGTCGCCGCTGGAACTGCGCCACGAGTTTGCCTGGCTGCAGCGCCTGCACCTGGACTTTGGCCTGCAAAGCTGGTGTGTGGTGTGGCGCTGCAGTGCGCCACAAGCCCTGCCGGTGCTAGAGCAGGTGCGCCAAGAGCACATAGGCGGCGAGATGTGCTGGATGCTGCGCACACCGCACGGTTTGGCCCTGGTGAGCCTGCTGCAGTTTGTGGGCATTGCCAAGGTCAAGGCGCAACAGGTGCGCATCGAAAAAGCCCTGGCCCGGGGGTATGCCAGCGTGATCGAGGGCGGCGCGCTAACCAAAGTGGACATTGCCCTGGGCGACGAGGCTGCCTGGGACAGCCTTAAACGGCTGGTGCAAGCGCCATGATGCTGCTGTCGAAATACACCATGGTGGCCGTGGCCGCCGAGCTGGCATCGCTCTCTTTGCTGGACGGCAGCAACAGCGAGGTCAAGCTGCTGGGCTATTTTGCGCTGCACAGCGTGGCTTCTGCCATCGTCACCTTGCTGGCCTGGATGCTGCTGCCCGGCCACCTTAAGACCCCGCGCTGGGCGGTGCTGGCGCTGCTGTTTAGTTTTGACTTTTTCATTCCGTTTTTGGGCGTGGTCAGCATGGTGGTGGTGCTGCACGTGGCGCAGCGCTTTCCCAGCGTGGTGCGCGCTGAGCGCTATGTGGAGATCAAAGAGCCCAAGTTTTATGCCAACGAAAAAGAAAAGCGCGAGCAAAGCGACGTGCGCGCTGGCTACGCAAGGCGCATTTTGCGCGACCCCACCCAGCACGTAGAGACCAAACTGCGGGTGCTGATTGCCCTGCAAAGCATGCGCCCCAAGGTGGCTATCCCGTTACTCCAAGGGCTGCTGGCCGACCCGTCTGAGGACATCCGCCTGCTGGCCTACAGCATGATGGACGCGTGGGAGAAAGACATTACCACCCGCTTGCAAACTGCCCAGGCCCAGCTGGAAAAAGCGCTGCTGGATGCTGGCGACGCAGCGCAGACGGGCCGCAGCGAAGAGCACAAGCTCAAGCAAATCAACGCCCGGCGCAAGCTGGCCGAGCTGTACTGGGAGCAGGTGGACTCGGGCCTGGCGCGCGGTGACTTGCGCACCTTTTCGCTAGAGCAGGCCAAGGCCCAGTGCGAGGCCGCCCTGCCGCTGGACGCTCGCTTGGCCGGGGTGTGGATGCTGTACAGCCATATCTTGATCGCGTTAGGCGATTTGCCTGCCGCCCAGCGCACCCTGCTGCTGGCGCGCAAAGCCGGCACGCCGGACGCTGCCGTGCTGCCCGGGCTGGCCCAGCTGGCCTTTGCCAACGGCGACTACCCAAAAACCCAAACCTGGATGCGCCGTGCAGGCCGCGCAGGCCACCTGAGCCATGCCATGCGCCAGTGCGTGCGCTACTGGACCGGCAAGTCGGTGGACGTGCAACTATGATGCCGGTATGAGCGACCTTGACAAAGACCTGCAGCGCAGCGCACCCGAGGCCGACGTGGCCTTGCTGCTGGAAGGCACCTTTCCGTATGTCGCGGGCGGCGTGTCCAGCTGGGTGAACCAAATCATCAACGGCTTTCCACATCTAAAGTTTGCGATTGTTTTTTTAGGCTCGCGCCGCGAAGACTATGGCGTGCCCAAGTTCAAACTGCCCGATAACGTGGTGCATTTTGAGGCCCATTTTTTGTACGGTACCGAGGGCCGTCCACCGGTCACGCCACTCAAAGGCGACAAGGGCATGTTCAAGGTCAGCGAAGACCTGCACCAGTATTTTCGCGCCCCAGCGGACAACGCCGAGATGGGTGCCCAGGCACTGGAAACCTCGGTGGCACAGCTGCAGGGCCGCATGAACCGCAGCGAGTTTTTGTACAGCGAAGAAAGCTGGAATTACATCACCCGCATGTACCAGGAGCGCTGCACCGACCCCAGCTTCGTCGACTATTTTTGGACCGTGCGCACTATGCACACACCGATTTGGACACTCAGCAAAATTGTTGAGACCTTGATTCCCTGCAAGTGTTACCACAGCGTGTCTACGGGCTACGCGGGCTTTTTGGGTGCGCTGCTTAAGCGCCGCTACCAAAAACCGTTGATTTTGAGCGAACACGGCATCTACACCAAAGAGCGCCGTATTGACCTGTACGCCGCCCAGTGGATAGCCGATAACCGCAACACCTTGCAGCGCGATGCCACCGAGGCAGGGTATTTTCGCCAAGCTTGGATTCGCTTTTTTGAGGCGCTGGGCCGCATGTGCTACGACGCCAGCGACCAGATTATTGCCCTGTACGAGGCCAACCGCCTGCGCCAAATACAAGACGGCGCAAACGAAGCCCGCACCTTCAATATTCCCAACGGCATCGACGTGGTGCGCTTTGGCGAGCTGCGCGCCCTGCGCCCTGCCAGCATCCCCAAAGTGTGCTGCCTGATCGGCCGCGTGGTGCCCATCAAAGACATCAAAACCTACATCCGCGCCATGCGCGTGGTGGCCAACCGCCTGCCCGAGGCCGAGGCTTGGATTGCCGGGCCCGAGGACGAAAGCCCGGCCTATGCCAAAGAGTGCCACGACCTGACCAAAAGCCTGGGGCTGGAAGATAACGTGAAGTTTTTAGGCTTTCAAAAGCTCACCGAGCTGCTGCCCAAGGTGGGGCTGGTGGTGCTGTCGTCCATCAGCGAGGCGCTGCCGCTGGTGCTGCTAGAGGGCTATGCGGCGGGTGTGCCAGGCGTGAGCACCGACGTAGGTTCGTGCCGCCAGTTGATCTACGGCCTGGGCGAAGAAGACGCAGCTCTGGGTGCCTCGGGCGAGGTAGTGGGCATTGCCGACCCACAGCTGCTGGCCGAATCGATCATTGGGTTTTTTACCGATGATGCAAAGTGGCAGGCAGCCTCAGATGCCGGCGTCAAACGCGTGAACCAGTACTACACCCATCCGCACATGTTCGCCCGCTACGGCGAGGTGTACCGCCGCGCGCTGGCCGGTGAGCGCGCCGATGTGCCCGAATTTACACGTTGGGCACCGCTGTGATGTGCTGCGTTGTTACTATTAAATATATAGCTGCTTATTCAGCATTTCCTTGGGCGGTAGGGCTAAAAGGCTTGAAAAAACTAGCTTTTTTGCGGTGGTTAGCCAGGTTAGTCTCGTGTGCACGGTTGGGTGTGCGCCAATCGCCCTCATACTGGGGTACCAGAAATCGGTCGGTCGGCGCACACCCAACCGTGTGCAAGCACCTGCGCGCGCTACCGGTAGTCTTCGGGCAGTCTGTGGGTTCAATACGGGCAGTGCGCTACCTTGGTTGCGAGGTGGGATAGCGTATGCCAATCGACCGATTTCTGGTACCCCAGTATGAGGGCGGTTGGCATACGCTACCCCGCCCGGAGCCAGTAACGTCAGCGCACGAGGACGCACCATGGCCGGCATAGGTTTTGAACTGCGCAAACTGCTCAAGCGCGACAGCTATATCGGCCTGGTGCAGGCCTATGCCTACGCCGGGCTGATCAGCTCGGGCCCGTGGGTGCTGTCCATCTTGGGTTTGGTGGCTATTGGCATCATCTCGCTCAACGTAGTGGTGCCCGACCTGCTGATTACCCAGTTCCAGGTTAGCGTCACCTACCTCATCATGACCTCGCTGATTGGCACGGGTTTTGTTCAGCTGGGCTTTACCCGCTGGGTCAGCGACCGCCTGTTTGAGCTTAACCGCGACGTGATTTTGCCCAACTTTGCCGGGGTCATGCTGGTTACCAACACCGTGGGCGGCATTTTTGCACTGGTGCTGGCGTTTACTGTTTTCAGACAAGAATCTATTTTGTACCGCGCCCTCATGTGCGGCGGCTTTGTCACCATGTCGCTGGTCTGGGTGGCCACGATTTTCATGAGCGGGCTGAAGTTTTACAAAACCATTGTGGCCCTGTTTGGCTTTGGCTATACGCTCAGCGTCATGCTGGCTTTTGCCCTGCGCCCTTGGGGGCTGGAGGGTTTGCTTGCGGGCTATATCGGGGGCCAGTTTCTGATGCTGGTGGGCATGATGTTTATCGTCATCCGCAGCTTTCCTGCACCGCGCATGATTGGCTTTGAATGCTTTCAACGCGGCGCGATGTACCCCACGTTGATCTGGGTGGGTGCCCTGTTTAACTTTGGCATTTGGGCCGACAAAATGGTCTTTTGGATCTACCCCGCCACCAGCGTTGCCGTCATCGGTCCGCTGCGCGCCAGCGTGATCTACGACTTGCCAGTGTTCCTGGCTTACCTCACCATCATTCCCGGTATGGCGGTATTTTTAGTGCGCTTTGAGACCGATTTTGTGGAGTGGTACGACAAGTTCTTTGGGGCTGTGCGCAAGGGCGGCAGCCTGCAAGAGATTGCCGAGATGCGCGACGGCATGGTGGACGCGATTCGCCAGGGTTTGTTTGAAATCATCAAAGTGCAAACCCTGTCGGTGCTGATCATGGTGGTGTTTGCACCGTCTATCTTTGACAAGCTGCAAATCAGCCAGTTGTACTTACCGCTGTTTTATGTCGATGCGGTGGCCGCCAGTTTGCAGGTGGCCTTGCTGGCGATGATGAATGTGTTCTTCTACCTTGACAAGCGCTTTATCGTCTTGGTGCTGGTGGGTATGTTGTCGGTGCTCAACATTGGTTTTACCATTGCCACCCTGTACATGGGCGCGGCCTTCTACGGCTATGGTTTTGCGCTGGCCTTGCTCATCACCTTGGTCACATCGCTGGTCATGCTAGAGCGCAAGTTGTCGCGGCTGGAGTACGAAACGTTTATGCTGCAGTGAGCATGGCGATGAAACGGGACATGCAGTGGCAAGCGTGTTTGCTATGTATTCAGTAGCTGAAAACCTAGCATTTCCTTGGGAGGTAGCACTAAAATGCTTTGAAATTCTGCCTGGCTAGAAGACCCTTTAAGCCAAAGCTGCTTCAATATCCTTGGCCATAGAGGCTGGTGCGTCCTGCGGTGCATACCGCTTGATGACCTGCCCGTCTTTGCCCACCAAAAACTTCGTGAAATTCCATTTGATTGATTTGCTGCCCAGCAACCCCGGTGCTTCCGCGCCAAGCCATTGGAACAAGGGTGTAGCTTGGGGGCCGTTGACATCCACTTTCGCCATCATCGAAAAACTCACCCCATAGTTGAGCTGGCAAAAACTGGAAATGTCGGCATCGCTGCCAGGGTCTTGGTTGCCAAACTGGTTGCATGGAAACCCCAGCACCACCAGGCCTTTTTTGCCGTAGGCTTTGTGCAAATCTTCTAGCCCGGCGAATTGCGGCGTAAATCCGCAGGCACTGGCCGTATTCACAATCAGCATGGCTTTGCCACGAAAGCTTTTCAAAGCCACCTTGCGCCCAGCAGTGTCTAGCGCGTCAAAATCGTAAATTGATGAAGTCATGGCGCATCCTAGCGCAAACCGGCAGTGCCTGCATAAGGCGACTTACCTGCAGGGCGGCATAAAATCGTTGTTTTTGATAAGTATGTGGCACAAATGCGCACTTCTGACTACAAACTCCGCGCTTGCACGCACATAGTTTGCTTGGGGCCCGTGGATTGCATAGAATAGAATGGCAAAGCAAAATGATCACGATTAATTCTTTAGTAAACAACAGACCGTCGTGTGGTGCAGCAGTAGCAGCTGCACCTGGTGTTTTTACAATGGCTGCAAAGGTGCGCGATGGGTAGTCCTCACAAAATTGCATTGGTTGGTTTTTCATCTTTTGAACGTTCTACGTTTGAATCGTTCTTTAGGCTGGCAGCCCGCAGACCACCGGGCTATTTGCTGGTAGCTGATGCAAGCGAAGCAAACTTGGCAGTCGTCAACGCTGACGATTCGGCAACGCTGCGCGCCGCCATTGCCAACAAGCCTAGCCAGCATGTCATGTTGATCGGTGCTACCGACGGCGGCACCGGCTGGGCCAACCAAAAGCGGCCCCTGAACCTGATGAAGGTGCTTACCACAGTAGAGCAGCTTTTAAATGGCGCGGCACCACAGGCGCAAGCCTCGAGTGTGCCCACGGCCAGCTCCGCTGTGCCCGCAAAATCTATCAGCTCCGCTTCAAGCTCACCTGCAAGCCGCAGCGTAGCCCCTGGTTTCGCGCCAACCCAGCCGCCTTCTGGCTTCATGCCCAACGCGGCTCCAGCGCCGTCGGCTCCAGCGCTGGCACCAATGCGTGCTGCACCTGTTGCGGCGCCCGTTGTACGTGCTTTCACACCTGCGGCTCCCGCAGCAGTCTCATTACCGTTACCCGCTGCCAGAGTCTTCGCCGCGGGGAGTGCGGCAACTGCGCCCGCAGCGCCCAGCGCAGTGCCAGCAGCGGCCCCCGCAGAGGCAGGCCGTTCGCGCAGAGGCGACGTGCGCATGGGCGCCGGCGACTTTGCTGCCAGCCGAGACGACGCACTGGGTTTGGTGCCCAAAACCCGGCCGATTAGCCTGGACGATGAGCCCAACGTGGACCATATTTTGGTAGTAGATGACAGCGACATTGCGCTTAAATTTATGCGCAACCGCTTAACCCGCTTTGGTTTCCGTACCGATCTGGTCAATTCTGGCGAAGAAGCCTTGGGTCGCTTGGGCCAGCGCACTTACAAGTTTGTATTTTTAGACGTAATGATGGAAGGCCTGGACGGCTACCAGACATGCCGCGGTATCAAGCAGCGCAAATACCCAGAGGGCAAACCGCCCGTGGTGGTGATGCTCACCAGCCGCGGCGGCACGATTGACAAAATTCGCGGCACGCTGGCGGGCTGCGATGCCTACCTGACCAAGCCGCTGAACGAACGTGACTTGATTGCTGTGCTGGCCAAGCATGACCGTACCGTTGCACGTGGGTTCCAAGAGACAAACTTTGGTGCCAGCGGCAAGTCCAGCTATTCACCAGTGTCTCGCTAAATCTGCCAGCAGGCAGACAGTCCGCCAAGACGCCCTATTTTCGAGCCATAAAGAGGTATTTAAAATGAAAAAAGTATTGGTCGTAGACGACGCACCTGTAGATGCACAAAACTTACAGCGTATTTTCTCAGACGCAGGCTGGGTTGTTATATCCGCCAGTTCAGGTGCAGAGGCCGTTAGCAAAGCCAAGGCCGAAGTGCCCGACTTGATCATGATGGATGTGAACATGCCTGGGCTAGACGGATTTTCGGCCACCCGCCAGTTAATGCAAGACCCCACTACCAAAGGCATTCCGGTCGTGTTTGTGACATCCAAAGACCAAAAAGCGGACCGCGTATTTGCCCAAATGCTAGGTGCCAAGGGCTATGTCACCAAGCCCTACACACCTGACCAAATTTTGAGCTCCATTTGACCACCACTGCGCAACCCACTACGCAACCCACAGCGTTAACCATGAAGTTGCGCTTTAAGTTGGCACACTGCGTTTTTACGGCCATGGGTTTATCTTGAAATTAGCGCAAGGCATTGTTTGCGGCTCCTGGGCCTTGGCTTTCTCGTTTGGCTGGGCGCGTCAAATTGTGGAAGAGTTTGAGATGACCGCCATTCCCAAAGCACCTGCTTGGCTGCTAGGTGCCGCCAACGTTGAAGGCACTATTTTGCCGGTGATTGACCTGGCGGTGTACTTCAGCCCCGCTACGGCAAGCTTGCAAGTCTCCCCACACCAGCGTTTGCTGGTCGGCGGCATGACTGCCGCAGGTGCCGATGACGCGCTGGCCTTGATCTTTAACGGCTTGCCTCAACAGCTGAACTACGAGCCCCTGGAGCTCACCTACGCAGGTGCCTTGCCCCCCAAGCTGCGCGAAGCTTGTGATGCGCTAGCTACCGACCCCCAAGGGCGCAACTTTTTGGAAATTAACACAGACAAGCTACTGGCCATTTTGGCCGATGAGCTGTCGCTTTTGTAAACTGGCAATGCGGGCCGCATCTGCGCTGACATCTCCGGAGTAAATCATGAATATTAGACAAAAAATGCTGTTGGGCGCAGGCTTGCTCACATTGATACCGGTGGCAATTACCGCCGCCTTGCTCACGCAAGGTGCATCCAGCTTGGCCGGTGCTGCGCTGCAGAGTAAAACACAATCGCAGCTGGTGTCATTGCGCGACACCAAACGCGAGCAGATTACGGCTGAAATTAATGACCGCGTACGCGGCTTGCAGGTGCTGGCCGCCCAGCGCACCACTGTAGACGGCATGCGGGCTTTGAAAGCAGGCTTTGTCACGGCGGCCAAAGACAGCGGCGTAGTTCCAGCCGCCGCCAGTGAGGCGCTTGCAGAGTACAGCCTAAAGCAGTTTGGCCCAGAATATGCCAAGCGCAATGCAGGGGCTGCGCCTGATTTGTCCAAAGCTATTGCTGCCCTGGATGCCAATGGAGTCGCCTTGCAAAGTGACTTTATTGCCAACAACCCCAATCCGCTGGGCCAAAAAGAAAAGCTTAACAAGCCCCAAAGCAACTACCCCTACGCGCAAGCCCATGCACTGTACCACCCAGGTTTTGAACGGGCGCAAAAGTTGTTTGAGTTTTACGATATCTTTTTGATCGATACAGAAACCGATAACGTGGTCTATTCTGTGTACAAAGAGATTGACTTCGGCTCGTCACTCAAGACAGGCGTTGCGGCAAATACCAAGTTGGCAGAAGCCTACAACAAGGTCAAGCAGGCCGAAAAGAGTGACGCAGTCTACCTGTCTGATTTCGCGCCTTACCTGGCTTCGTATGACGACTTTGCCGCCTTTGCTGCCGTGCCGGTATTTGATGGTGACAAGCAAATTGGCGTGCTGGCTATGCAATACCCTGTTGAAAAAATTACCGAGGTAATGAACTCGAACAAGGGTTGGAAAAAAATTGGCTTGGGCGATAGCGGTGACATGTTTATCGTGGGGTCCGACAAGGTGCTGCGTTCTAATGCCCGTTATTTGATTGAAAACAAAACAGCTTTCTCTGATTTGTTGGGTGCTAAATTGTCCGCACCCACCCGCGCTACGTTGTTGAAAAAAGAAACAGCGGTGGGCATCGTTACGGTAGATTCAGACGCGACGCGCCGGGCACTGGCTGGCGAGGAGGCGTTTCTAGAGTTTACGGACTACCGCGGTATTGAATCCCTTGGTGCCATCGGGCCATTGAAAGTGCAAGGCCTGAACTGGGCCGTGGTTTCTAAAATCGACAAAGCAGAGGCTAACGAAACCATCGTTGAGCTAAACACCCAATCGCTGGTTCGCGCCCTGTTAATTGGCTTGGCTGTGGTGGTGATTGCCGGCGTGCTGGTAAGCTTATTCCTGCGCCGCTTTTTGGCCCCAATTAAAAAATTGACGGACACAGTGCAGCAAGTAGCCTCGGGTAACACCGGTGCCCGCACCGAGCTGAAAGAGCAAGACGAAATTGGCGCTCTGGGACGCTCGTTCGACGGTTTGCTTGACGACCGTATCGCCTCACTGGAAAAGGCCGGTAAAGAAAACGAAACGTTGAATAACTCAGTAATTGCACTGCTGCAAACTGTGTTCCAGCTGGGTAACCGCGACCTGACAGTGCGTGCACCCGTTACCGAGGACATTATCGGTACAGTAGCCTCGTCGATTAACCAGCTGACGGAGGAAACCGGTCGCACGCTGTCTGAGGTGCAAGACATTGCAGAGCAAGTGCGCAAAACCTCGGAAGCTGTGCGTGTGCAGTCGGTGATGGTAGAAGAAACAGCCCGCTCTGAACGCGAAGCCTTGCAGTTTATGTCTACCAACTTGAACCAAGCCACCGACCAGCTTGCGCAAATGGCCACGCTGTCAAACCAGTCCAACACCGCTGCCGAGCAGGCTGCCACAGCTACCCAAGCGGCGTTGACTGCGGTGGACGGTACGGTAAAGGGTATGGACCAGTTGCGTGACTCGATTTCGGACATGGAAAAGCGCTTTAAACGCCTGGGCGAACGTTCGCAAGAAATTTCAACAGCGGTGCAGCTGATCAACACCATTTCAGAGCGCACCCATGTGCTGGCGCTGAACGCTTCTATGCAAGCGGCAACCGCAGGTGAGGCGGGGCGCGGCTTTGCTGTGGTGGCGGAAGAGGTGCAGCGGCTGTCTGACAGCTCGCGCCAAGCGACTGCGCAAATCTCGCAGCTGGTGGGCAACATTCAGGCCGAGACCAATGAAACACTGTTTACGGTAAACCGCCTGATTGGCGAAGTG
>JAYSRE010000160.1:0-26745 GCA_043721235.1 Polaromonas sp.
CGGCACCAGCGCCCAAGCCTGAGCCCTTGAATATTGCGTTTGCCTATGTCGGGCCGGTGGGTGACGGCGGCTGGACTTTTGCCCATGACAACGGCCGCAAGGCGCTGGAAGCCGAGTTCGGCGACAAGATCAAGACCTCGTTTGTTGAGAATGTGCCCGAGTCTGCTGATGCCGAACGCGTGCTGCGCGACATGGCCGGGCAGGGCAACAAGCTGATCTTTGGCACCACCTTTGGCTACATGGACCCCATGCTCAAAGTGGCTGGTGACATCAAAGACGTAAAATTTGAGCACGCCACTGGTTTTAAAACCTCTGAGAACATGCGCACTTACGACAGCCGCACCTACGAAGGCGCGTACATGGCCGGCGTGATTGCAGGCAAGATGAGCAAGAGCGGCACCCTGGGCGTAGTGGCATCCATACCCATCCCGGAAGTCGTGCGCAATATCAACAGCTTTACCATGGGCGCGCAGTCGGTAAACCCCAAAGTCAAAACCAAAGTGATCTGGGTGCAAGAGTGGTTTAACCCACCTAAAGAAACAGAAGCCGCCACCGCATTGATCAACGGCGGCGCCGACGTGCTGTTCCAAAACACCGACTCATCCGCAGTACTGCAAACCGCCGAAAAAATGGGCAAGCGCGCCTTCGGCTGGGACAGTGATATGACCGCCTACGGCCCCAAGGCCCACCTAGGTTCAGCCATCATTAACTGGGGCCCTTACTACGTGAAGGCCACACGCGATGCACTGGAAGGCAAATGGACCACTGGCGGCAGCTGGTGGGGCGTGAAAGAAGGCGCGATCGACATGGTGAGCATGGCCGCTGACATACCAGACGAAACCAAAAAACGCATCGACGAAATCAAAGTAGGCCTGAAAGCCGGTACTTACAACATCTGGAAAGGCCCCATCACCGGCCAAGATGGTAAAGAGATTTTGGCCAAAGACGCAGTAGCCGACGACAAGTTTTTGTCAGGCGTGATGTTCTACGTTAAAGGCGTAGAAGGCAAGATTCCTGGCGGCGATAAGAAGTAATCCACTTAGTACCCGCTTAGACTGAAAAGCTGCTTTCGGGCAGCTTTTTCTATTTGTGCTTTCTATCGTGCTTTTGCAGGCGCTTAGGGCCTTGAATACCTGAATTTTCTAGCACTACGAACTGCAGCGATTGAGGAAATATAAGGGCGCTTGCAAATTTACGATCGGGTCGCCAACCGCCACTGCACCTTCCCATACTGTATGGTATGCCTCTGGCTGGGAATTGGCTAAAAGGGTTTCAGTTTTTAACGTGCTGGATGGTCGAATCCCAGCAGCAAGAACAGAAACGCGCATGACCACGGCGATACTCAACGGTACGCTCTAGGTTAGTGCAACTTAAAAACCTGCTGCTTCAAACCGGCAGGTTTTTTTATGCCTATTTACAGGCTAAAGGCCTACCTTGCCCAGCAGCAAATACTCCATCAGTGCTTTTTGCACGTGCATGCGGTTTTCGGCTTCGTCCCACACGGCTGACTGGGGGCCGTCTATGACTTCGGCGGTGACTTCTTCGCCTCGGTGGGCGGGCAGGCAGTGCATGAACAGGGCATCACTTTGGGCAGCTTGCATCATGGTGCTGCTAACGCACCAGTTGGCAAAGGCTTTTTTGCGGGCCTCGTTCTCGGCCTCAAAGCCCATGCTGGTCCATACGTCGGTGGTGACCAAGTGGGCACCTTGGCAAGCGGCCAGCGGATCGCTATAAAACTGATAGCTACTTGTGCATAATTTGCTTGGGCTGATGCCTGATTTGGCTAACAGTGCAGGGTCAATCTCGTAGCCACTGGGCGTGCTGACGTTGACTTTAAAGCCAAGCAGGGTGGCGGCTTGCAGCCAGGTGTTGGCCATGTTGTTACCGTCGCCAACCCAAGCCACTGTTTTGCCTTGGATGGGGCCGCGCTGCTCTTGAAAAGTAAAAATATCGGCCATGATTTGGCAGGGGTGAAACTCGTTGGTTAGCCCGTTGATTACGGGCACGCGGCTGCATGACGCAAAGGCTTCTAGCTTGGTTTGCTCAAAGGTGCGAATCATCACCAAATCGACCATACGGCTGATCACTTTGGCGCTGTCTTCAATGGGCTCGCTGCGGCCCAGCTGGCTGCCCTCGGTGGTAAGGTGCACCACACTGCCGCCTAGCTGGTACATGCCTGCTTCAAAGCTGACACGGGTACGGGTAGAGGCTTTTTCAAAAATCATTGCCAGCGTGCGGTCTGCCAGCGGATGGTATTTTTCGTAGGCCTTGAACTTGCGCTTGATTTCAGTAGCCCTTGCAAATACATGCTGGTATTCGTCGGCTGTGAGGTCGTTGAACTGGAGGTAGTGTTTCATAGGGTTTCGCAAAGTTCGCAGAAAAGAAATGTATTCATCCCTTCAATTCATGCTTCCAACAATATAGCCTTAATCAAAGGCACCAATATCCCCACCATCTCGTCCGCCTCAGCGGGGGTCAAAATCAAAGGGGGCACTAAGCGCACCACGCTGTCGGCTGTCACGCTGATGAGCAGTCCGGCATCAGCGCAGCGGCCTACTAAAGCGCCGCAGGGTTTGGCCAAGTCGATACCCAGCATCAGCCCCATACCGCGTACTTCACGGATACCTGCTACCCCTGCCAGTTCGCGGATGAAGGCTGCTTTGAGGTAGCCGCCAACCAAGAAGGCGTTGTCTAGCAAATTGTCTTCTTCCATGATGCGGATAGTTTCCAGCCCCGCGCGCATGGCCAGCGGGTTGCCGCCAAAGGTGGTGCCGTGGTTGCCAGGGGCAAAGATGTGAGCAGCTTTGGGGCCCGCCACTACCGCGCCTATAGGTACACCCGAGCCAAGGCCTTTGGCCAGTGGCATCACATCAGGCTTGATGCCAGCCCACTGGTGGGCAAACCATTTGCCGGTGCGCCCCATGCCGCATTGCACTTCGTCAATCATCAGCAGCCAGTCGCGCTCGTCACACAGCGCGCGAACGTCTTTTAAATAGTCCATGTGAAACGGGTTGACGCCACCTTCGCCTTGAATGGCTTCAAAAAACACGGCGACAACATGGCCGTTGCCTTCGGTGGCTTTCTTCAGCGCTTCAATGTTGTTAACGGGCACGCGAACAAAGCCTTCCACCAGTGGGCCAAACCCGGCTTGAATTTTGATGTTGCCAGTGGCGCTTAAGGTAGCAATGCTGCGCCCATGAAAAGCTTTCTCGTACACTACAATTTCAGGGCGCTCAATGCCCTTGTCGTGGCCAAACTTGCGGGCTAGTTTAAGTGCCGCCTCATTAGCCTCCAAACCTGTGGAACAGAAAAATACATTGGTCAAGCCGCTGGCTTCTACCAACTTGGCCGCCAATGCCTCTGCATTAGGCGTGTAGTAATAGTTGCTGGTGTGGATCAGCTTGGTAAGCTGGTCTTGCAGTGCCGGCACCAGCTTGGGGTGGTTGTGCCCCAGCGTGTTGACCGCAATACCGCCCAAACCGTCCAGGTAGGACTTTCCATTCACGTCCCACACCCGGCAGCCTTGGCCGTGTGACAGCGCTATGGGCACGCGCCCGTAGGTGTTCATTACATGGGGTTGGGTGGTGGCGGCGGCAACAGACATGGTAAAAATCCCAGGGCATGAACGATAAATAGTAACGGCGGCTGCACCTCGCAAGGGCCGCACGCCATAGTAAACATTGATTTTAGGTGCAAGTGGGGCGGTTTAACATGCAGGCGTCGTGCTGCTTTTGCATGGCTGTGATGTGTTCAATGCAATGCGTTGGGACAGCAAGCAGATGAGGTACGCAACTTGCTTCGCGGCGTAAAGACACGGCTTAAAGACAGTCTTCTATAAGATAAAATAGTTGTGCACTGCAACAACAGCAATCCTGGTGGGGCTGATTGCACCACTCTATGCACCACCCCGTGCTAACAGCCCGCCCATGCTATTGCCCACTTCCAAACAAGTCTTTATCCAAGGCATTACCCGCGACGGCAAGACCTTTCGCCCCAGTGATTGGGCCGAACGTTTGTGCGGCGTGATGAGCCAGTTTCGCCCCGGCGGCGCGGTGCCCGGCTCGCATCTAAGCTATTCAGAATGGTGTCTGCCTACCAACTTGGGCGACGTTAAGTGCGTGCTGGTGCACCATGACTTGCGCGATACCGAGGTGATGGCTTGGGATTTTGTGATGAACTTTGCCAAAGACAACAATCTGCAAGTGACTGAGGGCTGTTTGCTGCCCAAGGTGGCCAAGTAGACAATCCCGGCAATATTAGGGTTCAGCAACAAAACCGCCGTCTTGCGACGGCGGTTTGCTTTTTCTTTGCTGACAGCGCACCCAGATCAAACGGCTGGCAGGTCACTCTTTAAAGTGAGCCTGCCAGGGCTTGGGCGCAAGAATTACTTTGCGAGAGCCAAGGCTTTCACCTTGGCTGATAGGCGGCTCTTGTCACGAGCGGCCTTGTTTTTGTGGAAAATGCCTTTGTCGGCAACAGTGTCCACAATGGCTTGCGCTTTGGCGAAGAGCTCGGTGGCTTTGGCTTTGTCGCCTGCAACAACTGCTTTTTCCACGTTCTTCACCGCAGTGCGGTATTTGGAGCGCAGCGACGAATTGGCTGCGTTGATTTTCACGTCCTGGCGAACGCGTTTACGGCCCGACGCCAGGCGCGGGTTCTTTTTCTTGGGCTTGGTAGATGCCATGGTTTAGTTTCCTGGTGGTTTGAGGATGATGTCAGCAAAGCCTTCTATTATAGCTTGCAGGCACTGTAGCGCCCTGCAGTGCCCCATAAGCGCTTGAGAAAGGCTACTGCGGCGCGCAGTACGACTGGGCCATGGCCAAAACTTGGGCGGGTAGGCTTGCCAAGCCATGGGTTGGCGCTTGCCCTGCTGCCTGCACCCAGCCCAGCACACGCAGTCGTTCTGGGTTTACGCCTTGTGGAAGGCTCAACGGGCGTGACTCAAACAGCGGTTTGAAGCCAATTTGCCCAGTTTTGGACAGTTGTTGGCGTAAATCCCAGCGCACCTCCAGCATGTTGCGCACCAAATGACGCTCAATTTGGCTGCCCTCGGTGCCAGCGGGCAAGGTTTCTACCAGCACCACATAAGCTTGCACTTCGCGTACACCAAGCTGCGAGCGGTGCTTTTTGGCTGGCAAAGCCGTGCGGCGCAGCGCTGCGCTGGGCGTGAACTCGATGGAGGTGCCGATATAGCCATTGACCGGCAGGCCGTGGGCTACCCGCACGATAGAAGGAGCTTTGGTGTGCGGGCCGTGCAGCAGGGCGCTGGTTTGCTGGTTGGCTTGCGCCGTGGCCCAAGCAATCTGCAATGCTTGCAAGCGGGCTGCTGCGTCGTTGGTGGCTGCAGCAGACAGGGCAGCTTCATCACCCTGCGCGCTGGGCACAATCCAGTCCAGGCTGGCTTGGCCTGCCGCAGCAACAGGCAGAGTGGGTGTAGCCCAGCAGCCTGTGCAGTCAGCGCTGATAAAGCGCTCCAGCACAGCGCTGGGTGCGCGTTGCCCATCGCTGGAGCAAGACGATTGGGCTTGTGCGGTAGCGCTGAGACTTGTGACAACAAATGCAGATACCAACAACGTGGCGCTACAAATATAACTCTGCGAAAAAAAGGTTTTCATCGTCTTGGCTTCACAATCTGGGTATGTTGTTTGAAGTATCACCTAATCCTAGTTTAGTCTCGCAGCGGTCAGCTGTCTTACACAGCCACCCCACTTCTTCACTCACTGCCCCACCCGTTGTGCCACTTTTGCACAACCTGAATGCAGAGCAACTGGCAGCTGTCACCTTGCCTGAGACGCACGCCCTTATTTTGGCAGGTGCAGGTTCAGGCAAAACGCGGGTGTTGACCACGCGCATTGCGTGGTTGCTGCAAAACGGCCATATTTCCCCTGGTGGTTTGATGGCTGTGACTTTTACCAACAAAGCCGCCAAAGAAATGGTGCTGCGCTTGGGTACCATGCTGCCGGTGAATGTGCGCGGCATGTGGATTGGCACCTTTCACGGCCTGTGCAACCGGTTTTTGCGGGCGCACTACAAAATGGCCGGTCTGCCGCAGGCGTTTCAAATTTTAGACACCCAAGACCAGCTCTCGGCGATCAAGCGGCTGTGCAAACAGTTTGGCGTGGACGAAGAGCGCTTTCCGCCCAAACAGCTGGTGTACTTTATCAGCGGTTCGAAAGAAGAAGGCGAACGGCCCAAAGACATCAAAGTGCGCGACGACGAAACCCGCAAAAAAGTCGATGTGTACGAACTCTACGAAGCCCAGTGCCAGCGCGAAGGCGTGGTGGACTTTGGTGAACTGATCTTGCGCAGCTACGAGCTGCTGCGTGACAACGCACCCATCCGCGAACACTACAACCGGCGCTTCCGCCATATTTTGATTGATGAGTTTCAAGACACCAACAAGCTGCAATACGCTTGGATTAAGATGTTTTCAGGGCATGACTCGGGCAGTATGTTGGCTTCTAGCCTTGCAAATCCTGGTACAGGCAGCTCTGAAAACCAGAGCAAATCATCTGTCTTTGCAGTGGGTGATGATGACCAAAGCATTTACGCCTTTCGCGGTGCACGTGTGGGCAATATGGCCGATTTTGTACGTGAATACCAAGTGCAGCACCAAATCAAGCTGGAAGAAAACTTCCGCAGCTACAGCAATATTTTGGACAGCGCCAACCAGCTGATCAGCCACAACACCAAACGGTTGGGCAAAAACCTGCGCACCAGCCAAGGCGCTGGCGAGCCAGTACGCGTGATGGAAAACCCCAGCGACTTTGCCGAGGCGCAGTGGCTGGTAGAAGAGGTAAAAAACCTGCAGCGCGACCAAGGCGCAGAGCCCGGGACTAGCCGCAAAGAAATCGCCGTGCTCTACCGCAGCAACGCGCAAAGCCGGGTCATAGAAACCGCGCTGTTCAACGCCGGTGTGCCTTACCGCGTCTACGGCGGGCTGCGGTTTTTTGAGCGTGCTGAGGTAAAAAATGCGCTGGCGTATCTGCGTATTTTGGACAACCCACATGACGACACCAGCTTTAGCCGGGTGGTGAACTTCCCGCCGCGCGGCATAGGTGCGCGCAGCATAGAGCAGCTGCAAGACGCAGCGCGCGCTGCAGGCTGCTCGCTGCACGATGCTGTCAGCGTGGTCACAGGCAAAGCCGGTGCCAGCCTGGGCGGTTTTGTTGCAAAAATGGACGTACTGCGAGAGCAAACGCAGGGCCTGTCGCTGCGCGAAATTATCGAACTGGTGCTGGACCACAGCGGCTTGCTAGAGCATTACAAAAACGACAAAGAAGGTGCCGACCGGGTAGAAAACTTAACCGAACTGGTTAGCGCGGCTGAAAGCTTTGTCACCCAAGAAGGCTTTGGCCGCGACGCCATAGCGCTGCCGGTAGACGAAGTGGCCAATGCTCCTATGTTGTCTGTGACTTTGTCGCAAAGCCCTGCCAGCCAAGGCCTTGACACAGACCAACCCACGTCTTCAGAGGCCATCGTTAACCAAGACACGGGCGAAACCATGTCGCCGCTGGCCGCCTTCTTGACCCACGCCGCGTTAGAGTCGGGCGACAACCAAGCTAAAACGGGTCAAGACGCGGTGCAAATGATGACTGTTCACAGCTCCAAAGGCCTGGAGTTTGACGCGGTATTTATCACCGGGCTAGAAGAGGGCTTGTTCCCGCACGAGAACTCAATGAACGACTACGACGGCCTGGAAGAGGAGCGCCGCTTGATGTACGTGGCCATCACCCGCGCCCGCAAGCGCCTGTACCTAAGCCTGTCGCAAACCCGCATGCTGCATGGCCAAACGCGCTACAACATCAAGAGCAGATTCCTGGACGAGCTGCCCGAAACCGCGCTTAAATGGATCACACCTAAAAACGCAGGTTTTGGCTCAGGTTTTAACACCCAGGCCAGTGCGCAGTCAGGTTATGGCAGCGGCTACGGCCAGCAAGGCCGCAGTAACCCCTATGCCAACTACAACAAGGCCGCCAGCGGCGCTGGCGACTGGGACAAAGGTGGCTTTGCCTCGGGCCCCGTACCCAAGCAAGCCAGTGCGCCCGCGCACGGCATAGCCGCAGGCATGCAAGTGTTCCACGCCAAGTTTGGTGAGGGTGCAGTTATCAGCGTGGAAGGTGCAGGAGACGATGCGCGCGCGCAGGTTAAGTTTGGCCGCCACGGCATCAAGTGGCTGGCCCTCAGTGTCGCAAAGTTAACACCTGTTTAACAGCTGTGTTGAACTTAGCCCAGCTGGCAGTGTCAATAACGCATTTACCCCAACGGAATCACCATGAAAATCAAGCCCAACGCCACCCCAATGGCTACACCAATGCGCACCAGTGCACTTGTTGTCATTTTTACTTTGGTCTGCTCAGGTGCCTGGGCCGCCGACACTGCACCCGTAGAAACCACGGCTGAAGCGGCAACTCCTTCGCGTTTGAGCACAGCGCGCCTGGCGATCAAGGCCAAAGACTGGAAGCGTGCCTTGTCTGAGCTCAACTTGGCCGCTAAAGACGAGCCTAAAAACGCCGACGTTTACAACCTGCTCGGTTATGCCAACCGCAAGCAGGCACAGCCTGATTTGCCCAAAGCCTTTGAGAACTACAAAACGGCGCTGCAGCTAGACCCTAAGCACAAAGGGGCGCACGAGTACATTGGCGAAGCGTATTTGATGGACAAAAAACCTGCCGAGGCTGAAAAGCACTTGGCATCTTTAGAAAAAATTTGCGGCAACAAAACCTGCGAAGAATATGCAGATTTGGCCAAGTCGCTGGCCAACTACCGCAGCAAAAACAAGTAAACGTCAGGCCTGCAATACTCGGGGCTGGGGTTAGTCCTGATAGGCCTACCCAAACACTAATAGGCTGAATCTGCAGGGTGTTTTTGCCCAGGCCTGTTGTTTACACGGCCCATACCGTCTTTTGTACCTTTTTTGCCCGTGATTTGCCAGTTGGTCTGCTGGTTAATCAGGCGGGCCAGGTTTTCCAGCTCGGCATCGGTATGGTTGAGGGCTGGCGCGGAATTTAATAATTTGCCATTGGCACCTGGCTGTGCTTCAGCCCAGAAAGCTTGGTGGTAATCAGCCTCGCTGAGGGTTTTTTCGTTGCTAGCGTTCATGTCCACCACGCCGTAGCAGTTGCAAAAGTAGCTGCGGTAGTCTTGCGCTTCAAACACCTCGGTGTACACACCGGTACCGCGAATACCAGCAGTCAGCGTAGGTGTGATAATTTGCCTGCGGTTGCCCTTGCCCCACACGCTGGCCACCGCGCCGGTTAGCAAACGCAGCACGCTCACCACATTGATGGTGTCACCACGTTCTACCAGAAAGCGAGAGTTTTGCCGCACCTGAAAGGCAGCATTCCCTATGACAAACACCAAACTTGCGCCTGGGCCTGTGTTGATGGTGTCACCGGTTTGGATAATTTGCCCAGGGCTTAAGCGGTTGCCATTAATCAGCGTATCACCCACTAGCTCCACTATATTGCTGCGTTCTTGCGCTTGGGCTGCGCTGTAGCCGCCCATAGCAGTCCAAGTGGCGGCGGCGCTTAAAAAGCTGCGCCTCTCGAACCACAGCGATTCGGTTTCAGTGCGGCCAAGCAGGGTGTGTTGTTCCATGGTGTTAATTTCCAGAGTGTGTAACCAATACGCAGTGCACAGACAACAGATTCAGATTGCTGGCGGTGGTTGCACTTCAGTCGTGTCTAAATGCTCAAAGCTATCACGAAACGTAAAATAAATCGAGGTAAATAGCATTGCACCCAAAAGCAGCACCATTGGCACCATCATGGCGCCGATGGCATTGGCCAGCCCCAGCAAGGATAAAACTATGACCATCACCAGCGCTGCCAAAGACATAACTGCCATCCAAACGATGCCGTACACCGTGTAAGCTTTGAAATTGCGAAAACAGGCGATGAAGCTAAAAAACAACGCTTTGCTGGGCGCTACGCCATGCCAGTGCACCAGCGCCGGGGCGTGCCAAAACATCAACGACAGCGGAAGGTACAGCAGCATGCCCACCCAAGCGGCCATTTGGAAGTCACTTTGCTGCAATACCTCTTGGCTGAGTTTGCCGCCCATTAAATAGACTTGGGCAAATTGCCCGCCATCAAACAAAGCGGTAATGCCCATCATCAACAAAAATGCCCCTGCGTACATAGCACCCAGCACCAGCATGGCCCGCATGCGCGCCCGCCCTGCGCGAAATGCAGTGGCCAGCACGGAGGGCATGGGAAATTTGCCCCCCACCGCCTCCAGCGTGGCCACCATCAGCCCCAGTGTGGCAGCAGGCAGCAAAACCAAGGCCAGTACGCTGCCCAGCACGGGAATCACAGTAACCACCGAGATGAGCGCCATGAACATGAAAAACAGCCCGCCTAAGGCTATGGGCTGCTTGAAAAAAGTGGAAATACCTAGCTTGACCCAGGTCATGCCAGTGCTGGCAGAAACAATATTGAGATTCATGGTGTGGGTGGACAGTCAAATAAAGTGAGGAAGTGTGCGCCGTATTTTTGGCTTCATGCTGTGCAGGGCATAAAGCGGGCGCGGGCACGCAGAATTCGTTCAAAGTGGGTGGGGTCGTGCGCGGTTAGCACCGCCGCATCGCGCGGAAGATGATAATCCCACAGGCGCGATGTCCAAAACCGCAGTGCGGCACCGCGCAACATGCCCGGTAACAGCGCGTGTTCTGCGTGAGACAAGGGGCGAACATTTTGATAGCCCTGCACAAAAGCGGCCTCGCGCTCGGTATCACACTGTCCTGTTGGCAGGTCGGTGCACCAATCGTTCAATCCTACAGCGATGTCAAACAGCCAGGTGTCTACACCGGCAAAGTAAAAGTCAAAGAAACCTGTGAGGGTGTCGCCTTCAAACATCACGTTGTCGCGAAACAGATCGGCATGCACAGGTCCACGGGGCAGGGCGGCATAGGCGCTGCTGGCGTGCAGGTGGTTTTGGTAAGCCAGCTCGGCGACGGCCAGCGCGGCTTGGGCAGGGCTGAGGTAGGGCAGCACCAAGGGCAGGGTGGCGTTCCACCATGGCAGGGCGCGCAGGTTAGGCTGGGTGCGGCTGTAGTCGCGCCCAGCCAAGTGCATGCGCGCTAGCATAGTGCCTACTGCAACGCAATGGGCTGCAGTAGGCTGCAGTTGGCTTTTGCCTTTGAGTTTGTTTACTACGGCGGCAGGTTTGCCCAGCACGGTGAGCAAAATATCGCCTTGGGCGTTGGCTTGCGGGTCGGGCACCGGAATGCCGCGCTGGGCCAGGTGCTTCATCAAATGCAAGTAAAACGGCAGTTGATCAGTACTTAAGCGTTCAAACAAAGTCAGCACATAGTCGCCTTGGTCGCTGCTGACAAAGTAGTTGGTGTTTTCTATACCGCCCTCGCAGCCGGTAAGGCTATGTAAAGTGCCAAGGCGTAAATTGCTGAAAAGCTGGGCGGCGGTGTCAAAAGAAACTTCAGTAAATACGGCCATGAAAATTTAAGCGACGTGGGTAGAGTAAAACGCAACCGGCAAAGTTGAGCCGATCAAACGAAACTGACAAATTTAAACCAGCAAAGCTAAACCATCAATACAACCCGATTGTAGGAGGCTTGTGGGCTCTATTGGGTGACAATGGAGGTTATGACCGATGTTTTACCCCCTACCGATTTGCTCAGCCCAAGCCTTGCAGCTGTACCACAGCGCCTACTGCTGGTTGACGGCTCTAGCTACCTGTACCGCGCTTTTCATGCCATGCCCGACCTGCGCGCCGTGCCTGGCGACCCTGCCAGTGCCGCTACAGGGGCGATTCGCGGCATGATCAACATGATGGCCGCGCTCAAAGCCCAGTACCCAGCGCGCTACGTGGCCTGCGTGTTCGATGCCAGTGGGCCAACCTTTCGCGACGAACTCTACCCGCAGTACAAAGCCCAACGCTCGCCTATGCCGGATGATTTGCGCAGCCAAATTGAGCCCATCCACACGGTAATGCGCCTGCTAGGGTGGCCGGTGATGGCGGTGCCAGGTGTCGAGGCTGATGACGTGCTGGGCACATTGGCGCGCCTGGGCGCAGAGCAGGGGATAGAGGTCATTATTTCCAGTGGCGACAAAGACCTAAGCCAACTGGTTAACGAGCACATCACCATCATCGACACCATGAACGGCAAGCGGCGCGATATTGCCGGTGTAACAGCTGAGTTTGGCGTGCCGCCCTCGCTGATGCTGGACTTCCAAAACCTGGTGGGCGACACGGTTGACAACGTGCCCGGCGTGGCCAAAGTGGGGCCCAAAACTGCAGCCAAATGGCTGGCTGAATACGGCTGTCTGGCCAACCTGGTGGCGCACGCGGCAGACATTAAAGGTGCTGCCGGTGACAACCTGCGCAATGCACTGGACTGGCTGCCCCAAGGCCGTGCGCTGTTGACCATCAAAACCGACTGCGACCTCACAGGCTATGTGCAGGGCCTGCCCAGCATGGAGCAGCTGGCGGTGGGGGCAGAAGACACCGCCGCGCTGGTCGATTTTTATGTGCAGTATGGTTTTAAAGGCTTGGCCTCCTCGCTTAAAGCTGGCGGCACCAGCCACGGCGGAGCGCTAAAAGGCAGTGCATCAAAAACCAATGCGGGTGCCCACAGTGCAACCGACGACCTGTTTGCCGATGCGCCACCTGCTGCATCGCAAGCTACCAGCAAAGCCTACGACACCGTGCTCACCTGGGAGGCGTTTGACGCATGGCATGCCAAAATTCAAGCCGCTGAACTGACCGCTGTGGACACCGAAACCACCTCACTGAACGAAATGCAGGCGCAAATCGTAGGCCTTTCGCTGAGCGTGCAGCCCGGCGAGGCGGCCTATATTCCGCTAGCCCACGTAGGCCCAGATGCCCCTGAGCAGCTACCTATCAACGAGGTGTTGGCCAAGCTAAAACCCTGGCTAGAAGATGCCGGCAAACACAAACTGGGCCAGCACGTAAAGTACGACCGCCACGTGTTTGCCAACCATGGCATTGAAGTGCAGGGCTACGTGCACGACACCATGCTGCAAAGCTATGTGCTGGAAGTGCATAAACCCCATGGCCTGTCCAGTTTGGCTGAGCGTCATGTGGGCCGCAAGGGCATTAGCTACGAAGACCTGTGCGGCAAAGGTGCGCACCAAATTGGCTTTGCCCAAGTAGATGTGCCCAAGGCAGCTGAGTATTCGTGTGAAGATTCTGACCAAACCTTGGATGTGCACTGGGCGCTATGGCCCCGCCTGCAAAGAGAGGCTAAGCTGCTGGACATTTACCAGCTTGAAATTGCCAGCAGCGAAACGCTGTACCGCATAGAGCGCAACGGCGTGCTGATCGACGGCCCGATGCTGGCCACACAAAGCCACCAGCTGGGCCAGCGCATCATGGAGCTGGAGCGCGAGGCGCATGACCTGGCGGGCCAGCCGTTTAATCTGGCCAGCCCTAAGCAAATTGGCGAGATATTTTTTACCAAACTGGGCTTGCCGGTAGTGAAAAAAACTGCCACAGGTGCGCCGTCTACCGACGAAGAAGTGCTGGAAAAACTGGCCGAAGACTACCCGCTGCCCGCCAAAATTTTAGAGCACCGCGGCCTAAGCAAGCTCAAAGGCACCTACACCGACAAGCTGGCCCAGCTGGCCCACCCGCGCACAGGCCGCGTACACACACACTATGCGCAGGCAGTGGCGGTTACGGGCCGCCTGAGCAGCAACGACCCCAACCTGCAAAACATCCCCATCCGCACGCCCGAGGGCCGCCGCGTGCGCGAGGCCTTTTGCGCCCCCGCAGGCTGCGTGATTGCCAGTGCTGATTACAGCCAAATTGAGCTGCGCATCATGGCGCACATCAGCGGCGACGAGGCTTTGCTTAGCGCCTTTACCTTGGGCCTGGACGTGCACCGCGCCACAGCCGCCGAGGTGTTTGGCGTGGCGGTATCCGAGGTGAGCACCGAGCAGCGCCGCTATGCCAAGGTGATTAACTTTGGCCTGATCTACGGCATGAGCGCCTTTGGCCTGGCACGTAATTTGGGCATTGACAATACCGCAGCCAAAAACTACATAGAGCACTACTTTGCCCGCTACCCCGGCGTAAAGCAGTACATGGACGAAACGCGCCTGTCAGCCAAAAGCAAAGGCTATGTGGAAACCGTGTTTGGCCGCCGCCTGATGCTGCCCGAGATCAACAGCCCCAACGGCCCGCGCCGCTCCGGTGCCGAGCGCGCCGCCATCAACGCGCCTATGCAGGGCACAGCAGCTGACCTGATAAAAATGAGCATGAACGAGGTGCAGCGCGTGCTGGACGCGGAAAAGCGCGGCACCAAAATGATCATGCAGGTGCACGATGAGCTGGTGTTTGAAGTGCCCTTGGCCGAAGTGGACTGGCTGCGCGCAGAGGTGCCGCGCATCATGGCGGGGGTGGCGGCTTTGAAGGTGCCGTTGCTTGCCGAGGTGGGCGTGGGGGCTAATTGGGACAAGGCGCATTGATTTTTGCGCATTTAGCTTTGTTTCGAAAAGCTTAAGGCAGCAAGCCCAGCGCCTCAATCCGCAGCACATGCGCCGCCAGCGACCGCGCCGCCACAGGCCATAGCGTGGGCGATACATCTGCGTAGGCCAGTGGTACCAGCTCTTGCACACTGGCTCCCGGCTTAGCGCGCATTGCAGCCAGCACGGCAGCTTCGCGTTGGAGGCGGTGGGCTTTAAGGTGCTCAACAGCGCGGCGCGCACCACCCGTGTGGCTGGCACCGTCACAGCGGGTCAGCACATAGCCGTGGGCTGGCAAAATAAAGTCTGCCCTGTGAGCTTCGCAGACTTGGGCTAATACATCCAGCGACTCTAAATACGCCGTCATGTCGCCGTCCGGTGGGTCAATTACCGTGGTGCTGCCGTTCAAAATATGGTCACCACTGATCAGCAGGCCATCTTCTTCCAACAGCAAACACAGGTGGTTGGCCGCATGGCCCGGCGTGTGAATCACCTGCGGCGTGATGTGCAAGGCCTGCTTGAGCGCATGCTTGCCTGTCGGCAGCCGGAAATAATGCGCCAGTGTATCGCCATGCGCCAGCGCAATATCTGGCTCAAGGTGGGCATTGTCACGCGCTGTCGCCGCGCTGGGCAGGCCCAAAATAGGGCACATGTGCCGGGCATACTCGCCCATCAGATCACCTGGTACCGTGTTGGTGGCCTCTAGCACCAGCGCCTGCAGTGGCTGCGCGGCGGGGGAATGGTCGGCATGCGAATGGGTGCACACAATGGCGCTAATATCGCCGCCCGTAGCGGCCATGATGCGGTCAATATGCCCCATATCATGCGGGCCGGGGTCGATGACGATGTAACCAGTAGCGGGCGTGCCCACCAGGTACGTGTTGGTGCCGGGGCCCGTCATCATGCCGGGGTTGGGGGCGGTTAGACGCATCACGTGCGCCAGCAGGGGTACGGCGGCGGTGTGCTGCCAGTCTAGCGGGTGCACTATTTGCCCATCGGGGCAGACCATGGCCAGCTCGCCAAAAGCGCTCTCGTGCTCCATAAAACGGACTTCTTTGCCGTCCAGCAGGCCCGCGCGGGGGCAGCTGGTCCACAGCGGCTGCTCGGTACGGCAGGCCTGCAGCACATCGGCCACGGTGGCAAAGGCCTGTAGCCACTCAAGCGTGCGAATAGTGGGGAAAATAATCAAAAAATCTCCGGCCTCGTTGCGCGCTAGCGCGTCACTGGGGCGTACCCATTGGGGTGCAAACTGCTCAGTCTCGTCCGCCACGGGGTTTTGGCCCTCGGGCATGCGGGCTACCAAAAAAGGCACGTCAAATCGGCGCGGCATATCGCGGTCGGTAATCCAGTGCGCCAGTGGAAACACCTGGTGCGCGGCCAGCGTGTAGCCACGCGCTTGCATTTGGTCATAAAACGGCCCGCTGCGGTCTAGCGCGTCGATGTCGGCCTGGCTGCAGGGCGCGCCGCTGCTATGGTGGGCTAGCAAAATCCCCAGCTCTTCAAAGCTTTCGCGGATGGCGGCCAGCGCCTGTGTGCAGGCCAAGGGGGTTTGTGTGCTGCGTGTTTTAAGTAAACTGCTTACTATTAAATTAGGAGCTAACTGTTGAGCATTTCCTCGGGCCATAGCATGAAAATGGTCTAAATCATCAACCCCACCCCCCGGAAACACATAGGCGCCCGGCGCAAAGCTGGCCGTCATGGCGCGCCGCGTCATCAGCACCTGGATGCCTACAGGCGTGTCGCGCAGCAGCACTACGGTGGCGGCAGGGCGCAGGGCGGCGGGTTCGCGCGGAGTGTGAAGCAGTGTGTTGGGTCGTACCATAGTTAAATTACAGCATGAGTTACATAATATTGCACTATAAACTTTAAGCGTTAGGTTGAAACCCTCACGTAGTTCTGCACGTGCCGCGCCAGACGGCTACACCTTCGCTGTGGTGTTTGACACCCATGCCTTTAACCCCGCGCTGATGCCCAAGCTGAGATTTGATGCTCGCAAAGACTTGGCCCCATTGCTTTGATGGGCACCGCGCCACCATGTTGCAACTTGCACTTGCACGTTTACCATCATCTCATAGGCATACTGCAGTACTATGGTTTCTATAGCTACTTATGCAGCATTTCCTTGGGCGACAGGGCTATATTGCTACCAAATCGGTGCTCTGGGGGTGGGCTGATTGGGTCTGGTCGGGAATGCACGTGGGGTAGTTAATTTCACTTGTTGAGGAGGCGTAAATAAATTACCATTGGATGCAAAAGCAGTCAATTAAAACCCATTAAAACTGCTCGCCAGCTTTAACTTATACCTTGTTACCTAAAGTATGCACCGCCGCAGCCACAGTCAAATCCCATCCGCCTTGGGCAGTAAAGTTCCATGACCGATTCAGCCCTGCATATTTTGGTTGCTGACGACCATACCATGATGCGTGAGGGTATTGCCCTGATGGTGGACACCGAATGGCCAGGCTCGGTATGCCATTTTGCCAACGACTACGCTAGCGTGATCGCCCAGCTTGACAGCCAAAGCCCCATCGGTTGTTACGATGCTGTGGTGCTAGACCTGCGCATGCCCGGCATGCGCGGTGCTGACAGCGTAGCCCAGATCAGCCAGCGTGCTGGCACCAGCCCTGTGCTGGTGTGCACGGCTCTGGACGACCCCGGTTTGCTCGACCGGCTGGATGCCACCGGTGTTTTTGCTGTGGTTAATAAAGCAGCAGGGTCGCAAGAGTTTTTAAATCTGCTGCGCCTTGCCTTGGCCCAGCCTCCAGCGCCGTGCAACACCGATGCCGAGCGGGCTACCACGCGGCCCATGGCACTGATGGAGTGTGCTGACAGCGCACCTGGCCTCATGCAAAACGGGCAAAACGGGCAAAACGGGCAAAGCGCGCAATGCGGAAGTGCCATGCTCACCCGCCGCCAGCGCGATATTTTGAAGCTTTTGCACCAAGGCAAGCCCAGTAAGGTGATAGCCGACCACATGGGCATTGGCCTGGGTACGGTAAAAACCCATTTGCATACTTTATACACCGTCATGGGGGTGGCCAGCCGCACGCAAGCTATTGCCAAGTCGCAAGGCTGGATGCTGTAGCCGCAACCGCGTAATGTACTGCCAGCCGTGGCCACCGTCCCTAGCCTGATCGACGACCCACGCTTGCGCGCCGAGGTGGTGGCTACCTTGCTGCGCGGTGTGCTGGTCAGCCCCATTGTGATCAGCCTGGCAACAGCTGTAGTGTGGTGGCAGTTTAGAAGCGGGCCCAGCAGCTGGGTGCTGGGGGTGCTGTTGGCGTGTTGGTGGGTCAACAGCCTGGTGTATGTGGGTTTGTATGCCGCGTACCGCGCGCAACCCGCTGCAGTGCAAACCAGCCCTGCAGCCACTTGGCGCTACCTGAGCCGCTTGCTGATCAGCCGCTATGCAGACTACCTGCTGGTGGGGGCTGGCTCGTGGTGGATGTTTCGTATGCAGCCCGCGCTGGTGCTCATCATTGTGCTGGGCATCACCATGTATATGTACGTTTCGTTCATGAAAAATGCCCCCTACACACCGCTCACCCGCGGGCAGTCGGTGTGCATGCTAACTCCCCTGACGGTCACATTTGCTACCAGCGGGCAAGCCCAGCTGGTGGGTATTGCAGGCTACTTTGTTATCAACACCATAGCCTTATATTTCTACGGTCGGCACTACGCTGAGATGGTGCAGTTGCAAATCACCCAGCGTTTTCAGCTAGAAAATTTGGCCCAAGAACTCCAGCATGCACGCGACCGCGCCGACGCAGCCAACCAGTCCAAGTCGCGCTTTTTTACTGCCGCCAGCCACGACGCGCGCCAGCCATTGCAGGTGATAGCCCTGCTGTTCCAAAGCTTTCAAAAATCTACCCACGCCAGCGAGGCCGACAAGCACACCATCGCCAAAATCGACGTGAACCTGCAAACCATTCGCAACCTGTTTGACCGTGTGCTCGACATCTCGCGCATCGATTCGGGGACCATCGCCCCGCAGCTAGAATCCATCCCCCTGCAAGCGCTGTTTGACAAGCTAGATGCCCAGTTTGGCACGCTGGCCGCAGCACGTGGCCTGTGGCTGCGCTTTGCGCCCACCCCAGCCTGCGTGCTGCACGACCCCCAGCTGCTAGAGCGCATAGCGTCTAACCTGGCGCACAACGCCCTTAAATACACCGACCATGGCGGCGTGTGGGTAGGCTGGCGCGCTGCGCGCGGCCAGCTAGAGGTGCGCGACAGCGGCCTGGGCATTAGCCTGGCTGACCAAACCACCATCTTTGAAGAATTTGCCCAGCTAGACAACCAAGAGCGCAAGGCCCAACGCCATAACGAAGCCGGGCTGGGCCTGGGCCTGTCGATTGTGAAACGCTTGGCCGACCTGACCCACACCCCACTGGGCCTGCGTTCAGCCCCCGGCCAGGGCAGCACCTTTTGGCTTAAGCTGCCGTTGGCTGCGCCAAAAGCCCTGCCAGCGCGGCCTATCCCAGCCCAGCCTGATGCAGCGCTGCAAGGCAGCCCACAGCCCCTGCGCCACCTGCATATTTTGTATGCTGAAGACCACACCCCACTGCGCGCACTTATCACCAGCTTGCTGCAAAGCGCCGGTGCCACCGTACACGCTTGCGCTGATGTCACTAGCGCGTTAGCCCTGCTGCGCAGCGGCGCAGCGGTTAACCTGGTGCTAACCGACTACCGACTAGGCCCCAGCGGCACCGGCCTGGACATAGTGCAGGCCGCCCGCGCGCAGCACAAGGCTACACTGCCTGCCGTGCTGCTAACAGGCGACACCGCTGTCAAAGACCTGGCTTCGGTTCAGCAGCTTGCCCACACCACCTTGCTGCACAAGCCAGTAGACGGTGACCAGCTGGTGCTAGCCCTGCAAACAGCCGCCACCTAAGCGGGCCCCACCACCGGCCAACCGCTACTGGGCGGCCACAGCTTCTATACCTAAAGATAGATGCCTAAAAGCATCTATTGGTAAGTGGCGAAAAAATCTACCATGCCTTCACCGCAATACCCCCATCAAGGAGTCCACATGAAACACCACACTTTCCGTTCATTCAAAGCCGTCGCGCTGCTTATAGGCACCGTGGCCGTTCTCAGCGCCTGCGGCGGCGGCGGCGATACTGCACCAGCTGCTAACTCCGCAACACCCACACCCACACCCACACCAACACCAACACCAACGCCAACGCCAACGCCAACGCCAACGCCAACGCCAACGCCAACGCCAACGCCAACGCCAACGCCAACGCCAACGCCCACACCCACACCCACGCCCACACCCACGCCCACACCCACACCCACACCCACACCCACACCCACGCCCACGCCACCCGCAGTAGCCACCATTGAGCTACTTGCCTCCCCCGGCGCAACCAAAGTGGTGGGCAACACCCTTTATGGCTATGGCGTGCAAAGCAACGCCCTCAGCCTGAGCGACCCCACTTGGACGTGGGGCGACGGTACCGCCGACAGCACTGGCCCCGTAGCAGTCAAAGCCTGGCACACGCCCGGCACCTACACCGTGACGGTAGCCACCGCCGCCACCGACAGAACCCCCAGTGCACCGCTGGGCGCAAGCTTTGAAGTAGCTGCCATTGGCAGCCCCTTGTCCATGGGCAGCAGCCACAGTTGCGGCATCTTGGCCGACGGCAACGTCAAGTGCTGGGGCACTACCAATGCGGGGGTTTCTGATTTGAATGCGTTGACAGGCAGCATCAGCATGGCATCCGGGTCTGACTCCAATTGCGCCCTCAATACTTCCGGCACCGTCACTTGCTGGGGCAGCAATGCGGGCCATCAAGGCGGCACGGGCAGTAATAGTCTCAATCGAATCCCTGCCGGCACCGTACCCGGCCTTACTGGTGTCTCTGCCATCGGTGCCGCCTACCAAGCCTATTGCGCCATACTGGCCGACAAAACTGTCAAGTGCTGGGGTAACAACAGCACCTACACCAACCAGTTGCCCATTGCAGGCACTTCAGTAACGACGCCCACAACCATCGCAGGCCTGACGGATGTAGCATCGCTGGGCATGGGCCAAGAGGGCCACTCCTGCGTCGTCAAAACCAACGGCACAGTGGTGTGCTGGGGCGTTAATGGTCGCGGTCAGTTGGGTGATGGCACTACAGTAACGCCGCGTACTAGCCCTGTTGCAGTAGTCGGCCTGACCAACGTAGCCGCAGTGTCCGCCAACGGCAACTTCAGCTGCGCCCTTAAATACGATGGTAGCGTGGTGTGCTGGGGTTACAACGGCTACCTGCAATTAGGCAACGGCAACGGGATAGACAGCAATACTCCTGTGGTGGTGACTGGCCTGAACGATGCGATAGCTATCGCAACAGGTCGCGAGCATGCTTGCGCACTCAAAGAGGCTGGAACCGTGGCCTGCTGGGGGCGCGGAGTTTTTGGCAGTCTGGGCAACGGTCTTGCACGCAGCAGTAGCGCGCCAGTCGATGTCAGCGGTTTGTCCAATATAGTGGCAATCGGTTCCAACCAAGGTTGGGATAGCTGTGCGCTAAAAAACATTGGCGAAACCTTCTGCTGGGGTTACAACGGCAGTAGCCAGCTAGGCGACGGCACAACCACCCAGCGAAATAGCCCCGTGTTGGTAAACGCTGGCGCAGTGTTCTGGAAGTAAACCCCCCATTACCAAGGACACACCATGCATTACGCTTCAAAAACCCCATCGCAAACTCTATCGCTGTTGTTAAGCGCGTAGCGGTGCTGGTGGCCTGCGGCGGGGGCGGTGGCGACGCCGCGACAGCTCCCGCCCCCAGCGTCAGCACGCCCACACCCGCCCCAGTACCCGGCCCAGCGCCTGCGCCTGGTGCGGCACCAGTGCCTGCGCCAAGTCCTGCACCGGCCCCTGCACCAGGCATTCAACCTGACTTCGAACTGCGCCCCAACACGGGTACCGTTAAAGTAGGTGCAAGCTTGGTGCTCGACCTGGTGGAGTGTGCTGGCGGTGGCGCGGGATCTGCCAGAACGTGTGCAAAAAACGGTGAGGGACTGGTCTTGGTTGAGGGCAGAGCCTCTAACTGGGCGGTCAACGGCATACCCGGTGGCAACAGCACGGTAGGCACCATCGTGGGCACCGAGCTAGGTGCCACCTACACAGCCCCTGCAAGCAAACCCGCGCCCGCCTCAGTAGCCGTCAGCGCCAAGGCGACGGGAGATCCAAGCTTCCCAAATTTGACCGTGGTGGCGAACTTGACGATTACGGATACTGTTAATAATACGTATCAAGGCAATGTATCCTACGCCACTGTGTACAACGCCTCTACAGGTGACCCTCTGTTCGCTTTCAAAGGCCAAGCCAACGTCGTTTGGACGCTTAGATTCAATGATTTTGGTAGACGCATTTACGTTGCTTCAGGCACCATAACCGGCACCTATGATCTAAGTGACAGCGTGCAAAGCTGTACTCCTGTGAACATTACAACCCCAATAACTGGGCCTTTTAATGAGCTGGAAATCGATACCAATAAGGGCAGTTACAGCTTCAATTTAAACGGGGATGAAAACGTAAAAGTTACTACGACATGCAAAGTCAAAGGATTCAATAGTACCAATGACCAAGTAATCAAAGGCAACTCGGTGCATATGGGTGTCAGAGGTTGCTCATATGCTGAGCCACCAGAATTACTACTTTACTCGGATCTTGATCGTTTGAGCGGAACTCAGCCATTCCACCCACTAAAGGTGTGTCAGGCTACCAGCGCTACTTGGGATTTTTCAGCTCGGTAGTTTACGAAAATTTTGGGCGTTTAATAATTTGTGTTTAATGAAGTGATAATCAAACTGTTCAAAAAATCACGAAATTACTTCCTTTTTTTCGGTTGTATTTTACTGGTGGCTACGGCCTTTGCAGATGGCGGCCAAGGCGGCGCTAAAGCGGTAAAAGGCTGCTCTGTGCATGCTGGCAATGCAGCCAAGGTCAAATCATGTTGCACGGGCAACACGCAAAATCAAGAGACGGAAGCCAAAGAGCGCAAGGAAGCGGCGATTTGCATCAAGCTGATCGGTAGCCCAAAAGCTGCCAAGAGTTGATGCCTTGCCAGGCCGTAGGATGACAAAAAAAAATTCTCAAGGAGCCCCAATTTATTAGGCCGCCGATCCCAAGTAGCTGCACCAGCCGATGGTTTTAATATGAGCGTACACGTTTTTGCATTGCAGGCGATGCACCATTTATAGACGAAGCGCGTTTGATGGGCACAGATACTTGTTCTTTGACCGGCACCACAGGCTGTAGGAGCAGGTTGGCAATTTGCGGAGCTTGCACTACCATCGGCACAGAAATTTCTTTTTTTTACAACGCCACCACAGTGAAAATACTACTTGCTGATGACCATCCACTGGTGCGACAGGGGCTTAAGCTTTTGATTACCCAGTTTGGTTATAGCCCTGAGTTTATCGAGGCGCATGACTACGCCAGTTTGCAAGCCCAGCTTAAGGCCCATCCTGGCTTTGCGCTGGCGGTGGTCGATTTGCACATGCCAGGGGCCAAAGAGCTGGCGGGCTTAGACGCTGTGGTCAAAGCGCATCCCGGCGTGCCTTTGGTGGTGGTGTCGGCTTTTTCGTCGCTCGACGTGGTGCGCAAAACCCTGGCGCGCGCCTCGGTGTATGCCTTTGTGCCTAAAAACGGCAGCCCCGCTTGCATGCAGGTAGCAGTGCAAGCCGCCTTGGCGCGCGAGAAAGTGGGCGAGGTCAGCGATGCAGTTGTGCTGCCTGTTAGCCCTGATGTGCTGGCCCCGCGCCTGCAGGCGGTGCGCGACCTGCTGCGCGAGGGCAAGAGCAATAAAGCCATTGCTTACGAGCTGGGTTTGAGCGAGGGCACTGTTAAAAACTACATGAGCGAGATATTCAAGTCGCTCAAAGTAACCAACCGCACGCAGGCGGCGCGTTTTGATGCCTAGCGTGGATGTGAGCGGCACTACCAGCCCAGGCAAGCATTCTGGCGCGCTCTACAGCCCGCAAGATTTGGCCACCCACTGGGCGGTGTGGCTGGTGTTCAAGGCCGGACAAATTCTGATTGCAGGTTTTTTTGTGGTGGCCCAGCCGCTGTGGATGCCGCTGACGTGGCTGGGCGCAGTGTGGCTGTGCGAAATGGTGCATTTTGGAGCGCTCGTATTTTCTAAAAAATCACACGCCTCCCAAGAGCGGCTAGCAGACATAGAGCAGGTGGCTTTCTACACCAGTTTTACGGCACTGGGCTCGGCGGCGTACTTTTTGTATGTACCAGGCAATTTGGCCATGCAAGGGGTGCTGGCGGTGTGCTTGGTAACCATTGGCGCGCTGAGTGTGATGCGTTTTGCCGGCAATAACCTGCGTGGTTCGCTGGGGGCGGCGCTGGTTATTGCGCCCAGCTCTGTGCGATTGTTGCTCGAAGGCCAATGGGTACAAATGCTGATGGGCGTGGGCGGCTTTATGGTGGTACTGGCGCTGGCCATGCTGGGCAAAAAACAAGAATCTGCCCTGGTAGAGCAGGCCATGCTGCGGCGCAGTGCCGAGGACGCGGTGGACGCAGTGGCTACGGTGGGCTTGGCCAAAGCCCGGTTTTTTGCGGCTGTAAGCCACGACCTGCGCCAGCCTGTGCACGCCATTGGCCTGTACCTGGCTCCCTTGCTGGCCAGCGAGAAAGAGGGCCGCACCCTGCAAGCGGTAGAGGGCATTTACCAGTCGTGGCAGGCGCTGGACGACTTGCTCTCCCAGGTGCTAGACCTCACCCGAATGGACGCTGGCAACCTGCAAGCCGAGCTGGCCACCGTAGACCTTGCGCCCTTGGTGCGCGGCCTGATGGTGCAGCACAGTGCCACAGCTGAGAAAAAAGGCATTCGCATGGTGGCCATGGTGCCACCCGAGCGCTATGTGCTGGCAGACCAGCTGATGCTGAAAAGGGTACTGTCTAATTTAATGGACAACGCGGTCAAGTTCTCCCCCGAAGATGCCCGCATTGTGGTGGCTGCGCGGCCCGCAGGGGCGCACTGGTGCATACAGGTGCGCGATGCAGGGCCGGGCATTGCGCTGGCCGAACAGGCCAAGGTGTTTGAAGAGTTCGTGCAGCTTAACAACCCTGAGCGCGACCGCGCCTTGGGCATGGGCCTGGGCCTGGCCATTGCCCACCGGTTTGTAGACATGATGAACGGGCAGCTGTCCGTGCGCTCTGCGCCGGGTGCGGGCACCTGCATGTCGGTGGTATTGCCCAAAGTAGCGCCGCAGGCAGGCAACTTTACCCACAGTGGTAGCTACCAGCTTAACCAGCTGCATTACGCTGCACCTGCCCAGCCGCTGCAGGTGCCCAACAGCCTGCGCAAGCTGCTGGTAAGCACCGGGAAGGCGCTACTGTTGGTGGAAGACGACTTGCTGGTGGCCCAGGCCATTATGGGACTGATGCACGATGTAGATGTGCCGGTGGTGCATGCTGTGCACGCCATGGAGGCAACCCGCCTGGTGCCTGGCGCCTGCCTGGCGGCCTGCGACGTGCGTTTGCCAGGCAGCATGAGCGGGTTGGAATTGGCCATAGGCCTAAAGCACATGGGCGTAGCTGCTTTGCTAATGACCGGGGAGACCAGTGCCGATGTCCACGACACAGCAACCCGCAGCGGCTTGCTGGTGTTGATTAAGCCTGTCAAACCGCAGGCTTTGCTAGATGCGCTGGGGTATTTGGCTGAGCAAACGCAGCAAACGTAGCATGCGCACATTTACCAGACGCTTACTTGGGGGCAGACGCGGCATCCAAAAGCGATTTCACGGCCAGCGAAACGCGTTCTCCAATAATCAATGGCGATGCCGAGTCGTAGTGATAGAACCCGCTTAAATTGTCAGACGTGTTGACAATGCGCGTGTATTTATCGGCGTTTACCACGGCCTCTTGTGCTGCAAATACATTTTTGCCGTTAGCGGTATTTCGCGCCCAAAATCCAATTTGAACAATGACCACGGGCAGTGTGGGTGAGCCAACATCTTTGCGCACATCTGCAATGAAATTCTTCAGGTTTTGTTCATACAGCAAACTGTTGGGTTCGCTCCATATGTCGTTTTCTCCCTGGAACCAGACGAATGCTTGCCACTTGCAGGCCCGGGCAGTGCAAGACGGGTTCACGCTGGCGGGGGCTGATTTAAGCGATTGGATGCGGGCGCGAAGCTCGGTGTACAACGGCCCGACCGTGCCACCTGACAGCGGGCTGCGCCAGTCGGCATACAGAGTCGTTCCTCCGTGGGCCACTTTGATCAATGACGTAGAGGAATAGCCAGCCTTGCTTAAAGCCTGACCGAACACCAGTTCGGGGCCATACGGGTTACCGCAATTTATCGTAAGCGGCGCTATGGCCTGTGCGTTGAACGAGCACAGTATTTTTGGATTGGGCGTATTCAAATTGGCACCCACCAGCCCCGCAGCGTTCAGCCGAACCAACTCGGCCGCTTCGAACGCAGCAATTTCGGGTGTGTACCCGTAACCTGCATCCGGGTAAGTGACTTTGTGCCAGACCCGAATACGCTCTGCCAAGCTGGTTTTGATGCTGTCCGTGCTTGCGCCGCTCGACAAGTCCGTCAGGAACAACTGGAGCAAATTGCCATCAACATTACCTTCCATGTTCGATTGCCCAGCCATCAAAAACATGGGCAACTCTTGGGTAAGCACTGCTTCGGTGCTCGTTGCTGAACCGGCACTGTTGGTGACCACAGCCGAGTACTTGGCATTATGGTCAACTGCCAGCGCAGAGGTAATTGCAAGCGTTGCCGACGTGGCACCGGCCACCGGCACGCCGTTGCGCTGCCATTGGTAGCTCAGCGGTGCACCGCCCGTGGCTGTGACGCTAAACGAGGCGGGCTGCAGTTCAGTAACTGTGATGTTCGCAGGCTGCGCCGTGATGGCGGGTGGCGCGCCCTTGGGAGTGACGATGGTCGGTGAGGTCTGCGTTGCAGATGTCGGTACCGTCGTCGTAGCAGTTGGGGTAGACGGTGTCGTAGCCGATGGGGTAAGGACAGAGGGGGTCTGCGCTCCGGCTGCTGGAACGTTCGTGGGTTGTGCCGTGCTCGCCGGTGTCGGTGCGCTGTTGTCACCGCCGCCGCCGCAGCCGACCAAGGCCAGGGTAGCAATCAAGACTACTAAAGCGCCAGGCAGTGCAGACCACCTTGGTTGGTTCAAGCTAGGCACTGTTTTTGGAGGGGAATGGTGTTGTTGTGTCATGGTGTGGGTTCCTGCCGTGTGGCGCATGCGTTAGTAGTAATTCACAACAATAGAGTGCTTGTCCCGCGAGACACCATAGAAGCTGCACATCACGCCGCGCGGGGC
>JAYSRE010000161.1:0-26663 GCA_043721235.1 Polaromonas sp.
GGTTCCCGAGTCCCACTTTTCACGGCTCTGGTCATGGATGACTGAGTGGCGGTGGGTAAAGGTGCCGCGGCCACAGTCTTCACCTGACAGGCGCACCGGATAGCCCGAGGCTACAAGTGAGGCAAAAGCCATGTGCTCGCCCATGCCCCAGTCTACGGGGAGGTCGCCACGGCCCATGGCAGCCCGATCGTCGTAGACTTTTTTAACCAGGTTGTGCGGTGTTACGCTGGCAGGAATGGTGGTAATTTTTTCGGCAATGCGTTTCCACTCAGCCATAGGAATGGCAGTATCTCCAGCATCGGTCCACTTTTTGCCCAAGAACGGTGCCCAATCGACCGCGTACTTGCTTTTGAAGTTGGTAATGGTGATGTCTTCGGTGTGCTTGCCTTCGTCCATCGCAGCACGGTAGGCCTTGGCCATGTCGTCACCGATCGTCTCACCAAAACCTTGCGTGGTTAGCTTGTCCGCATAGAGCTTGCGGGTGCCGGGGTGCGTCGCAATTTTTTTGTACATCAAAGGCTGGGTCAGCGCTGGGGTGTCTTGTTCGTTATGGCCCAATTTGCGGAAGCAAATGATGTCAATCACCACATCTTTATTGAACTCTTGACGGTACTCAAGCGCCCACTGGGTGCACAGCACCACCGCTTCAGGGTCGTCACCATTGACGTGCAGCACCGGCGCTTCGACCATCTTGACCACATCGGTACAGTAAATAGTGGAGCGGGTGTCGCGCGGGTCGCTGGTGGTAAAACCAATTTGGTTGTTAATCACCACGTGCACAGTGCCGCCGGTGTAGTAACCGCGCGTTTGCGCCAAAGCCAAGGTTTCCATGACCACACCTTGGCCTGCAAAGGCTGCGTCGCCGTGTACCAATACGGGCAATACACTGTCGCCTATGGTGTCACCACGGCGGTCCATGCGGGCACGCACACTGCCCTCTACTACGGGGTTGACGATTTCAAGGTGCGATGGGTTGAAGGCCAGTGTCAAATGCACTGGGCCGCCTGGGGTGGTCACGTCAGAGCTAAAACCTTGGTGGTATTTCACATCGCCCGAGGGCAAATCTTCTGGCGCGGTATGGTCAAACTCAGCAAACAAGTCCTTGGGCATTTTGCCCAAGGTGTTAACCAACACGTTCAAGCGGCCACGGTGGGCCATGCCAATAACGACCTCTTGCACGCCGGCCACGCCAGCTTTTTGCACCAGTTCGTCCATGCAGGCGATAAAACTTTCGCCACCCTCCAACGAGAAGCGTTTTTGGCCCACGTACTTGGTGTGCAAATAGCGCTCTAGACCTTCAGCGGCCGTCAAGTTTTGCAGAATGTTCTTTTTTTCGTCGTTCGTAAAGTTGGGTTTGCTGCGAACCGACTCTAGTTTTTGTTGCCACCAACGCTTTTCGTCTTGATTGGTAGAGTACATGTACTCTGCGCCAATGGTGCCGGAGTAGGTCTCACGCAATGCGTTGAGCAGCTCGCGCAGTGGCATGCTGGTCTTGCCAAAATACGTGTTACTAGTGTCAAACACTACTTCTTGGTCAGCATCGGTAAAGCCGTAGTACGCGGGGTCCAAATCAGGAATGTTCTCGCGCTCGGTGCGCTGCAGTGGGTCAAGGTTAGCCCAGCGTGCACCTACGTTGCGGTAGGCGGCTATCAGCTGCTGCGCTGAGGTGCGCTTTTTGCCCATCGCCGCATCTGCACTGGCAGTTACTACTTTGGTCACGCCTTGTTTAGCACGTTCGGCAAAAGCGTTGATGACGGGCAGATGCGCTACGTCTTGCGTATTAGATCCGTCAGATGCCGGTACGTGCTGAAGCGCATCAAAGTAGCCACGCCAAGAATCAGGTACAGAGCCAGGGTTGGCAAGGTAGTTTTCGTACATCTCTTCGACATACGGGGCGTTACCACCGAATAAATAGGTGTTGCTACCGTAAGCCTGGTAGACGCTCGTCGTTGGGGACGCTGACATATTTTGCTGACCTCCGTTCCCCTTCAGGGAACATTAGCTGGTTAATAAACCTTCCGCGACACGGCTAAACCGGTTGGCGGATGCGACATGGCAAGGAAGGGCCTTTAATTGTCTAAACATATTGTGACAGATTTAGCGAGGTTTGAATACTGAAAGGCCCAGTATGAAATGCCCAGTACACAAGCCGATGTGTATGCCGTCACCGCATAGTTTGTTGCTCAGACATTGTTGCACGGACAACCTAAGCCGCTCGGAACACGCGCTATAATGTTAGCTTTACGGTGGCTGTAGCTCAGCTGGTAGAGTCCAGGATTGTGATTCCTGTTGTCGTGGGTTCGAGCCCCATCAGCCACCCCAAAAATAACTAAAAGCCCGCAATTTTTATTGCGGGCTTTTTTATTTAAACCAACAGTTGTCGTACTCTGGTTTATTGCAAAGCTAAATTTTCATCTTTTTTAGCTGAGGGTTTGGCCACTTTTATGTCGGCTTTGAAACGGTCTTTCAAGCTGTTGTAGTAGGCAGCGGTTTCGGCTTCGCTCCACCACTGGGTGTACTGCTGGCGGTCTTGAAAGGCGGTGGTGCCTTTAGGATCGCGCTCCAGCAGCTTGATAACTTTGATTACCGCATAGCCTTGTGCACCTAAATCTACACCGATGAAGGCAGGCAAGTTGGTTGTGTCAGCACGCAAGGTGGCTTCAATAATAGGTGACGGTTGCTTACTGCCGGACGCATCGCGGGAAATAATGACCGCCTCTGGCAAAGTGGCTGCTGCAGGAGTAGCTTTCCATGCGCTTAGCTTGTCAACCCCTTCTTTGCGCGCCAGTTCTGCACCTTGCAAAGCTTGCAGGCGCTCGCGTACTTTGTCTTTCACATCGGCAAAGGGCAAAGTGCGCGCAGGCGTGTAGGCTAGCACCCTGGCCGATGCTAACTGGCTGGGGCCAGTCTCAACAGCTTCGGTATTGCGTTTTTTCTCGACGGTATCGGCTGCAAAAACAGCATTGAGAAATTTGGTATTGGCCAACACACCAGTTACCCCTGGCGCGGGCTTGCGCAAGACAGTGTTGGCAGTTTTAACATCTAGCTTTAAACGCTCGGCCACAGCTTTGAAATTGTCAGCCTGCTCGTAAACGCCATTGGTAAACGATTCTGCAACTTCAGCAAATTTTTTCTGTGCTTGCTGTTTCTTTAATTCTGCTTCAATCTCAGGGCGCATTTCTTCTAGTGTTTTTTGCTTGGGTGCTTTGATATCTGTCAGCCGAATAATGTGGTAACCAAAGTCTGTTTCTACCACCGGGCTGATATCGCCCTTTTTCATGCTGAATGCACTGTCTTCGAAAGGCTTGACCATCGAGCCTTTGGCAAAAAAGTCTAAATCGCCGCCATTGACTGCAGAGCCTGGGTCTTGCGAGTTCTTTTTGGCCACATCAGCAAAACTCTCTGGCGCTTTTAAAATTTGCGCTAACAGTTCTTCGGCTTTGGCTTTGGCCTGCGCGCGCTCGGTGGCAGGGGCAGTTTTGGGCGAAGCGATCAGCACATGGCTTGCGCGGCGTTCTTCTTGGCCAGCCAAGCGCGCTGTGTTTTGTTCAAAATACGTTTTCACATCGTCTGCATTAGGCACAATGGTTTTGCGAATGGCTTCAATGTCTAGCACCACATATTCAATGTTTGCCTGCTCGGGAGCTTGAAAAAACGCTGGGTTGTCTTTGTAGTATTGCTCTAACTGGCCGTCAGTCATGGTGGCTTTAGCCGTGTAATCTGCAGTATTGAAACGGGCCACTTGCACTTCACGGCGTTCAAAAAATGCGTTGAGCGACACATCGGCTATGGCCGGTGTCGTTAAGCTGCTAGAGCCCACACCCGCCAGCACTTGGCGCGAAGAAATATCGTTGCGCACACGGGCCTCGAACATTTCAGGGCTCATGCCTTGGGAGCCTACCAGCTGCTTGTACCGGTCAATGTCAAAGCTTCCGTCAGGCTTGCGCAAAGCGGCCACAGAGGTGTCTTCTTGCAGCGTGCGCATCAGGCGTTGGTCGCTGGCCGTAAGTTTGAGGTTTGCAGCTGCTGCAGCAATCACGCGGTCACGCACCAGGCGTTCTAAGGTGGCGTACTTAGCCTCGGGGGTATCGAGCAGCTTAGGGTCGACATTAGGCATGGAGTTGCGCACACGGTCTGTCTCAACTTTGTGCGCTGCGTCCCATTCGGCTTGCATGACTTTTTGGCCATCGACCACAGCCACAGCTTGACCTTGGTCTCTGAACTTGCTGTAACCGTCTACTCCAAAAAAAATAAACGAAGGCACAATCAGTACAAACAGCAAAATCTGCATGATCTTGATGTGCTTGCGAATAAGGTCAAACATTACAGAAGCTTCCTTGGCATGACCACGCTGCGGGGTGTATGCAAAAAACAATTACAAAAAAGGCGAACCTTGGTTCGCCTTGTCATGGGTGGGGGTGGTGGGTGATGACGGGCTCGAACCGCCGACCTACGCCTTGTAAGGGCGCCGCTCTACCAACTGAGCTAATCACCCCACCTAAACTCTATTTTAAACTGATTTAGTTAAGTGCATCTTTCAAAGCCTTGCCTGGGCGGAATTTGGGTACCTTGGCGGCCTTGATTTTGATCGCCGCTCCGGTGCGTGGGTTGCGGCCTGTGCGGGCTGCACGTTTACCCACTGCAAAGGTACCAAAGCCTACCAGGGAGACGTTGTTGCCTTTTTTCAGTGTGGTTTTTACCGCACCGATGGTTGCTTCTAGTGCGCGGGTTGCGGCAGCTTTGGAAATGTCTGCATGCTTTGCAATATGTTCGATCAGCTCAGTTTTATTCATTGTGGCTCCTCAAGCAGGGTGTCAAGAAAAATTGTGTCGCTTAAACCTGGGCCTGGGCATTGGTCACTTCGCGAAAACAAATTCTATGCGGTTTTGGACCGGTAACAAGTCAAGCGATGCGAAAAATCAACGCGCCAGAGCATAGTTGGTAAATTATTTACGCCAAAAACACACTATTGTTTGCTTTTTTCACGCGGGTAAGTGGTTTGTAAGCGCTTATAGTGCAGTGGCAATCGCTTTTCCTAAATCTTGCGTGCTGGCAGTGCCGCCCATATCGGGCGTTAGCGGTGCGCCGCTGTGCGGTGCCAGTACTTTTTCAATTGTTTGCAAAATAGCGTCGTGTGCCTGCGGGTAGCCCAAGTGCTCCAGCATCATCGCAGCGCACCAAATTTGGCCAATCGGATTGGCGATATTTTTTCCCGCAATGTCAGGGGCCGAGCCGTGCACAGGCTCAAACAGCGATGGGAAATTTTTGTCGGGGTTGAGGTTTGCACTGGGTGCAATGCCAATGGTACCCGTGCATGCAGGGCCCAGGTCGCTCAAAATATCACCAAACAAATTGCTGGCCACCACCACATCAAAAAAAGCGGGGCGCTGTACAAAATGCGCCGTCAAAATATCGATGTGGAATTTATCCAGGCTCACATGGGGGTAGCCTTTGGCCATCTCCACTACACGTTCATCCCAGTAGGGCATGCTGATAGAAATACCGTTGGACTTGGTGGCGCTGGTCAAATGCTTTTTAGGCCGCGACTGGGCTAGCTCAAAAGCAAACTTGAGCACGCGGTCAACCCCGGTGCGGGTAAAGACCGACTCTTGCAACACAAACTCGCGCTCGGTACCGCCAAACATGCGCCCACCGATGCTGGAGTATTCGCCTTCGGTGTTCTCGCGCACGATGTAAAAATCAATCTCGCCGGCTTGGTAAGCACTGCCATCGCGCTTTACAACGGGAGCAATGATGCCGGGCATCAGCTTGGCGGGGCGCAGATTGATGTACTGGTCGAATTCACGGCGAAACATCAACAGGGAGCCCCACAGCGAAACATGGTCGGCTATTTTCTCGGGCCAACCTACAGCACCAAACAGCAGGGCATCGTGGCCACCGATGTGGTCTTTCCAGTTGTCGGGCAGCATCTTGCCGTGCTTCTCAAAATAGTCCCAGCTGGAGAAGTCAAAATGGTCAAAGGCCAGGTCGATACCGAATTTGCGTGCTGCGGCATCCAGCACACGCAGGCCTTCAGGCATGACCTCTTTGCCTATACCGTCCCCGGCGATGACTGCGATATGGTGTTTGCCCATGGTGGAGTGGCTTTCTAAAGTTGATGGTCGAAAATTAAAGTATTGTGTGCAGGCCAAAGCCTAGGGCGTGAAAAAACTACGGGTGTGCGAAACCACATCGTCGGGTACCTCTTCGGCTAGGTAATGGCCGCAGGGCAGTGCCTGGCCAACGACATTTGTTGCGCGCTCGCGCCACAGCTGCAGCACATCAAAATTAGCGCCCACAGCGCCATGCTGACCCCACAGCACTTTAAGCGGCATGTTGAGTTTTTTGCCGGCGGCAATATCAGCCCGGTCATGTTCTAAGTCAACCGTGGCACTGGCGCGGTAGTCTTCGCAGATGCCGTGTGCGCTGCCTGGAATTTGAATGCAACGCTCGTAGTCGGCCAAGGCCTCTGGCGCAAAAGCAGCCAAGCCCGCATAGCGGCTGCCCATTACGCTGCGCAGGTAACGCACAGGGTCAGATTCAATCAGCGCCTCGGGCAGCGGCGCGGGTTGAATTAAAAAAAACCAATGCCAGTAGGCGCTGGCAAAAGCCTGGGAGGTGTGTTGGTACATGCCCAGCGTGGGCGCAATGTCCAGCAGCAGCACGCCCTGCACCACGTGGGGATGGTCAGCCGCCAGCCGGTGCGCCACGCGCGCGCCACGGTCATGCGCTAGCACTGCAAATTGGCCAAAGCCGCGCGAACGCATGACCGCCAGTGCGTCCTGCGCCATCTCGCGCTTGCTGTAGGCGGCGTGCGTAGCATCTGAGGGGGGTCTGCCTGAGTCGCCATAACCGCGCAAATCCATCAGCACCACAGTGTGGCGCTGGGCAAGCTCAGGGGCCACACGGTGCCACATGGCCTGGCTTTGCGGGTGCCCGTGCAGCAGCAGCAATGGTGCGCCCTCCCCGCCCATGCGGCAGTGCAGCTGTACACCGTTGCGCTGGACGGCAAAAGAAGTGAAATTTTTGAACATACGCATGCATAGTGCGGGAGGTAAGACGCATTATCAAGCAACAATCAGGCAATTAATTGCCCTCAAAATAGCAACTATCCCGCAGTGGCAGCTCCACCACCGAGAGTGGTTTTTTGCACCAAATCTTCCAGTCTGCACCCTGGGCAGTGGTTTGAGTTTACTATTAAAAATATAGCTACTCATTCAGCATTTCCTTGGGCGGTAGGGCTAAAAGGCTTAAAAAACTACCAGCCACACGGCCAACGCGGTCAGGGCGGTGCCCAGCAAAGTGACGGCGGTAATGGCCTCGCCAAACAGCGCCCAGGCCATCAGCGCGGTGGTGGGCGGCACCAAGTACAGCAGCGAGGTCACCTTGGTGGCCGCGCCGCGCGCTATCAGCAGGTACAGCAGTGAGCTGCCGCCCAGCGTAAGGCCCAGCACCGACCATGCCATAGCCCAACCCAGCTGGGCACCCCACTGCATGGCCTCTTGCTCCATGCACGCCAGCGGCAAAGTTACCAGCAGCGCCGCGGCCAGTTGCACCGCATTGGCAGTGCGCACGTCACACGGGGCTACAAAGCGCTTTTGGTACAGCGTACCCATGGTAATGCCCAGCAGCGCCAGCACCGCTACGGACAAATTAAGCCCGGTGGCCTCACCGTAGCCCAGCTTGGTGGACACCACCAGCATCAAACCTACACAACCCAGCGCCAGCCCTGCCCACTGGCGCGCTGCAATGCGGCTGCCGGTGCCAGCGAGCCACAGCGCGGTGAGCACCGGCTGCAGGCCAACGATCAGGGCCGACAGGCCTGAGCCCATGCCCAGCTTGACTGCCGCCCACACGCCGCCCAAGTACACCGCATGCATCAGCACCCCAGTAGCAGCCAAGTGCAGCCACTGCGCGCGGCTGCTGGGGGCGGCTACTTTGGCCAGGTAAACCCACAGCCCAAAGCAGGCTAATGAGAGTGCGAAACGGGTGGCCAGAAACTTAAACGGCGGTGCCAAAGGCATGCCGTAGCGCGCCACGATAAAGCCAGTGCTCCAGATCAAGACAAAAACCAGCGGCATGGCACGCAGCCAGATGCTGCGCTGTGTGGCAAACATGCAGATTTATTTCAGTTTATTTAACTTTGGCACGAATTTCAGGCAGTGCTTTTTGCAGGTAGTACACCATCGACCAGACGGTCAGTACAGCGGCTATCCAGATCATCCACATGCCCCAAGTATGGGTGGGAATTACGCCAAACAGCAGCCCGTCGTACAGCAGAAACGGAATGGCCACCATTTGCGAGGTGGTTTTAAGTTTGCCCAGCATGTGCACGGCCACGCTGCCCGAGGCACCGATTTGCGCCATCCACTCGCGCAGGGCGGTGATGGCGATTTCGCGGCCAATGATGATCAGGGCCACAAACACATCTACCCGCTGCAAATGCACCAGCACCAGCAAAGCGGCACAAACCAAAAACTTGTCAGCCACGGGGTCTAGAAAAGCCCCGAACGACGAGGTTTGCTTAAGCTTGCGGGCCAGGTAGCCGTCTAGCCAGTCGGTCCAGGCAAACAGCACAAACAGCACGGTGGCCACCAAGTTTTGCGTGGCCACAGGAAAGCTGCTGTAGAAAATACCCGCAATCAATGGTATGGCCACGATGCGCGACCATGTCAGGATAGTGGGAACGGTAAAGAACATGCCTGCTATTGTGTCACGCCACGCCTTGGGCTGGGCTAAGCCTTGGGCTTTACAGCTTTTCTACGATAGTGCGCAGCTGGAACTTGAGCGCATCGTTGTACAAAAACGTCTCATTGAACTCCCAAGGGCCTGGCAAGTTGCCTATGGGCCCAAAGCTGGCCACGCGGCGCGTTGCCTCTACCGCCAAGTTGTTGGCCTCAGGGCCTACGCTGGAGCGGCGCAGGAAGCTGGTATTTTTGATGCCGCCATCGGCGTTAAAGGCAATGGTAAGCACCACGATGCCGTACAGCGGATCGGGCACCGCGCCACTGAAGGTGCGACTGGTGTTGGCCGCCATGATCAGCTGGGCTGCGCGGCGGCGGTATTCAACCATGCTGCGCACTGCGGGCAGGTTGCTGGGGGCAGGTGCGGGTGCTGCGCTGGGCGCGGGCGCGGGGGCTGGCACCGCCGGGCTGCTGGGCGGCAATGGCTTGCTAGCACAGCCGGCCAGCACGGCCAGCAAAGCGGCGGTGGCCCATTTCAGGTTACGGGTTGCAGAGGGTGAAATAGTCATGTTGTGTCGCCTGTTGTAATGGGTTTAAAGGTCATTTTAGTAAAGTGCGTTGCGCCAAATTCATAAAATGCGCCACCTTAGTGTAAAGCGCGGTAAATCTCGTCGGCCAACTCTTTAGATATGCCGTCCACCGTAGCTATGTCTGCGGCCCCTGCCGCCGCCACGCCGCGGATACCGCCAAAGCGCTGCAGCAGTTTGGCACGTCTTTTGGCACCCACGCCCGGTATGTCCTCTAATTTGCTGCCACCTGTGCGCACTTTGGCACGGGCGGCGCGCATGCCGGTGATGGCAAAGCGGTGCGCTTCGTCGCGTATTTGGGCTATCAGCATGAGGGCTGCGCTGTCTTTGGGCAGGCTGGCTTTGCCCCGGCCGTCGGCAAACACCAGCTCTTCCAGGCCTACTTTACGGCCCTCGCCCTTTTCTACACCGGCGATCAGGTTTAAATCCAAGCCCAGCGCTTCAAACACCTCGCGCGCCATGCTGACCTGGCCTTTACCACCGTCTACCAGCACCAGGTCGGGCATGCTGATGGCGGGAGCCACGCCTTCTAGTTCAGCCGCTTTCTGCGCCTCTACCACCTTGGTGTAGCGCCGGGTGAGCACTTGGCGCATGGCGGCGTAGTCGTCGCCGCCGGTAATGCCGTCAATGTTGTAGCGGCGGTATTCACTGCTTTGCATTTTGTGGGTATGAAAGACAACACACGATGCCTGGGTGGCCTCGCCCGCCGTATGGCTGATGTCAAAGCATTCGATGCGAAACTTAGACAGGTCATCGGGCGCAATGTCCAAAGCATCCACCAGCGCGCGGGTGCGGGCCTGCTGGCTGCCCTCTTCGGCCAGCAAGCGGACCAGCTGGATGTCGGCATTGGTTTGCGCCATTTCCAGCCAAATGCGCCGCTGCTCGCGTGGGTTGTGCACGGCGCTGATTTTGACACCGGTTTGTTCCTGCACTAGTGCGATCAGCTCGGGGTCTACCTTCTCGCTGACCAGCAGCGTGGGCGGTGGCGGTGTGTCGATGTAGTGCTGCGCAATAAAGGCCTCCAGCACCTCGGTTGCCGGTGCGTCGTCTACATGCACCGGAAAGTACGGCCTGTCGCCCAAATGCCGCCCGCCGCGCACCATGGCCAAGTTGACACAAGCTTTGCCGCCGTGTACTTTAACCGCCAAAATATCCACGTCTTTGTCGCTCACATTGTCTACCGACTGCTGGTGCAAGACCTTGGACAGCGCGCTGATCTGGTTACGCGCTTCGGCGGCTTTTTCAAACTCTAATTTTGTGGCGTGCAGCATCATGCGCGCTTCTAGCTCTTTCAAAATAGCCTGCGTTTCACCGCGCAAAAAGCGCTCGGCGTTTTCTGTGTCTTGCGCGTACTGCGCCTCACCCACATGGCCCACGCAGGGGCCACTACAGCGCTTGATCTGGTACAGCAAGCAGGGCCGTGTGCGGTTGGAAAACACGGTGTCTTCGCAGGTGCGCAGGCGAAAAACTTTTTGCAGCAGCTGGATGGACTCTTTGACTGCCCAGGCGCTGGGGTACGGCCCAAAATAGCGGTGCTTTTTTTCTACACTGCCTCGGTAGTAGGCAATGCGCGGGTAGTCTGCTGCGACAGCTTGGCGGTTTGGCGCTGCAGCCGCTGGGTTCACGGCTGGGTTCACAGCTGGGTTCACGGCGCCTTGCGCAGCACAATTTACTATACTTTCAATAGCTGACTCTTTAGCATTTCCTTGGGCGATAGGTCTTTTTTGCTTAAATTTATCCTGCGTAACGGGGGCTTTGGGTTGCCCTGTCATTTTCAGGTAGGGGTAGCTTTTATCGTCCCTGAATAAAATATTAAAACGCGGGTTCAGCGTTTTAATCAGGTTGTTTTCTAGCAGCAGTGCCTCGGCCTCCGAGCGCACCACGGTGGTTTCCATGCGCACTATGCGGGTCACCATGTGGCCAATGCGCGTGCCGCCATGGCTCTTTTGAAAGTAGTTGGACACCCGCTTTTTCAGGTTCTTGGCCTTGCCTACGTACAGCAGTTGGTTGTCAGCATCAAAATAGCGGTACACACCCGGCAGGCCAGGCAAGGCTGCCACTTCGGCCAGCAGTGCGGGGCTATGGGCTGGCGCAGTAACAAGCGCATGGGTGGGTTCAGACATGGCGCTATTTTGCACTGTGCTTTATAGTTTGCGGTTTATCGCTACAACGCAATGTCAAATTTTGGTCTCTTTACCACTACCAGCACTCGCCAGCGCTACTGGGCACCCTATTGATGACGCTTAAGCAACCCGCCAACTCTGGCCCAGTCAATGCCCTCAGCGACCCACGCTTGCAGGGCGCAACAAGGCCCTTGGTTTGGGATATTTTTTGCCAAGTGATCGACAATTTTGGCGACATTGGCGTGTGTTGGCGCTTGTCCTGCCAGCTGGCCGGGCAAGGCCAACGCGTACGGCTGTGGGTGGACGATGCGTCTGCACTGGCCTGGATGGCGCCGCAGGGCTGCGCCGGGGTAGAGGTAAAAAGCTGGCACGACACCGCAGGCTACACCGCTGGCCATGTGCTGGTAGAAGCTTTTGGCTGCAACATTGAAGACACAGCTCCTGAAATAATAGCTGCTTGTACAGCATTTCCTTGGGCCAACGGCATAAAAGACTTAAAAAGCAGCGTGCACAGCACCGTCTGGATCAACCTGGAATATCTAAGCGCTGAACCCTATGTGCAGCGCTGCCACGGCTTGGCCTCGCCGGTGCGCAGCGGGCCTGGTGCGGGCATGACCAAATGGTTTTTTTACCCAGGTTTTACACAAGGCACCGGCGGTTTGCTGGCAGGGCCACCCGAGCAGCTGGCAGGGCAAGCCCAACCATGGCCGAACTGCTGGCGCGCTAACCCTGCACAAGACCCCCCCAACACGGCCGCCACGGCCCTAAGCAGCCAACGCATTAGCCTGTTTTGCTACGAACCCGCCGCCCTGGCCCAACTGCTGCAGCAGCTGGCCCACGGGGCGCAGCCTGCGCACCTGCTGGTTACCCACGGCCGCGCCAGCGCTGCGGTACGCCAAGCCCTGCACAGCGCTGATTTTCCAAGCAAAAACACCGTACCGCCCAAGGAAATACTGATTGAGCAGCTATTAATAACAGAGCAATTGCATATTGACTATCTGCCCAGTCTGAGCCAAAACGACTACGACGGCTTGCTCCATAGCTGCCAGCTCAACTGCGTGCGCGGCGAAGACAGCTTGGCCCGCGCGCTGTGGGCCGGCCAGCCGCTGGTATGGCATATTTACCCGCAAGACGACGGTGCGCACGCTGCCAAGCTAGACGCTTTTTTGGACTGGCTTGATGCTCCGGCTGACCTGCGGCTGTTCCACCACGTATGGAACGGCCTGAGCCCCTTACCCCTGCCCGCCCTTAACCTGCCGCTGTGGCGCAGCACCGCCCAACGCGCCCTGCGCCTGCTGCGCGGACAGCGCGACCTGGTGCAGCAATTGCGTGAATTTGTAGCGCAAAAAGCCTAATTGGCCTGTCAACTCAGCGCAAAATCTCCCAAAATAACTTTTTGAAACCCTTCAGTACACCCACCTCCCATCTCCCACTACCCATCTCCTAATATGTACGAATCTACCGTCCCTGTGTTGGCACGCTATCTGGCCCAAGTCAGCCGCATGCTGCAACTGGCCCAGGCCTACGCACATGACCGCCAGCTCGACCCCGCCCATTTGCTGCAAGCGCGGCTGGCACCCGACATGCTGCCACTGGCAGTGCAGGTCACCGTGGCCACCCATTTTGTATTTCGCATCTGCGCGCCCCTGTGCGGCCAGAACACGCCACCGCACGCGCAAGCGGGCAGCTCCTTTGCGGACCTGCAGGCACGCCTTGCCGCCACCCAGGCTTACCTGGCCAGCCTAACCCCACAGCAGATGCAGGGCAGCGCCCTGCGCATGTGCACCAGCCAAGCGGGCCAAGCACTGGTCAGCCTGCCCGCACCTGCTTTTGTCAGCCAGTATGCCCTGCCCAACTTTTTCTTTCACACCAGCATGGTCTACGCCATCTTGCGCCATGCAGGGGTCCCCCTAGGCAAGGCTGATTTTGATGGTTGGCATGCGTATGCAAATACCGCTACCCATGCAGCCCTTGAGCTGGGCCCATGACCGTTCATTGTGCAGGTGATGGCTATTTCGCACTGCTCAGCTGCAGTGGGGTAGCACGCGCGCACAGCAGATCCCTGGGCGTAAAAAGCCACAGACAGGCCTGTACGTATCTGCGTAAGCCATTGTTCAAGCGGTTTGTTTTGGGCGAGTGCGGTAGCTGGGCCTGTCAAAAGCCGGTGATTACAGCTTTTTGAGCATCAAGGATCTGCTTTTGCTGAAGATTTTTTTTACAAAAATATGCGAAAAGGCGTGCAAAAATTTAGCTAAAAAGATCATCTTTGCTCTTTTTGGCATAGTTGAGGTAAGGAAATCAAGCTTAGTCGAAGTGAAATAGTACCGCTGAAATAGTACTGCTTGTTAGACGGTATGATCGCATTATTGTTTTGTTAAAAAAGAATCTTTCGCCCATGAAAATCACTCTGATCGCTTTATTGCTAACTGCCACTGGCTTGGCCCACGCCAACTCCAACTGCGACAAACCCCGTAACGATTTTGATGGCATGTACTGCCTGAATAAAGTTTACCAAGAAGCGGACAAAGAGCTCAACGAAAACTACAAAAAACTCGCCCCTAAGCTTGATACCAATGGCAAAGCTACGCTAAAAACGGCCCAGTTAGCCTGGATCGCAGAGCGCAACAGCACCTGTTCGCGTACCGAGTCCAGCGGTTTTTACGTCAACCTCAACTGCGCCACTGAAAAAACCATCAGCCGAGCCCAGTTTTTACAAGATCGGGTGCGTGAGTGCACCAGCGCTGGCTGCCAAAACAGCAAATTGCAGTAAATCTAAGCCCAGCCTGGCCTGCCTCTGAAGGCCTGTAAAAACAGGCTAAAATCATAAGCTTTTCGCAGGTATTCTGCGCAACCTTAACTCCAGCGCACGAAAGCTCACAGAGCCCACTACTGCACAGCTTGAAGAATCACGTATGAAAACAGCACAAGAAATCCGCGCAGGCAACGTCATCATGCACGGCAAAGACCCGATGGTCGTTTTAAGAACCGAATACAGCCGTGGCGGCCGCAACTCCGCCACCGTGCGCATGAAGCTGAAAAGCCTGATTGGCAGCTTTGGCACAGAAAACGTCTTTAAGGCCGATGACAAAATTGACCAGGTTATTTTGGACAAAAAAGACTGCACTTACAGCTATTTTGCCGACCCCATGTATATTTGCATGGACGCTGAGTTCAACCAGTACGAAGTGGAAGCCGAAAACATGGGCGACTCCCTGAACTATCTGGAAGACGGCATGGAACTGGAAGTAGTCTTCTACGATGAAAAAGCCATTTCAGTGGAACTGCCTACCAGCGTGGTGCGCGAAGTCACCTGGACCGAGCCTGCCGTGAAAGGTGACACCTCTGGCAAAGTGCTTAAACCCGCTAAAATCGCGACCGGTTTTGACGTGGGCGTGCCTATTTTTGTAGCACAAGGCGACAAAATTGAAATCGACACCCGCACAGGTGAGTACCGCAAGCGCGTTTAAAGTACTACTTATAGCTTTGCAGTAAGCTGTGCGTAACATGACAAAAAAGGCTCCTTAAGGAGCCTTTTTACATGGTGACGCGCTTTTTGTTGTCCAGTTTTGTCACTTATTTGTCATACCTGCAAAGAGTATGTGCTTAACTTACCGCGCTGCAATATGCCCTGGCGCGCAGTTACATGCTGGCGCGCACCAGCTCGACCAGCTCCTGCACTGCACTTGCATCGTCAAGTACCAAAACCACCACAGGGCTTTTAGTCTGGGCTAACAGTGGATGCCCAGCCCGTAGTGTGAGGCTAATTTTGCAGGGCGCTTTGGCAACCTCGTCCAGTGCAGCAATGTCGGCAATGGCAATTTTGATGCGTTCGTCTTTGCGGCTCCACAAACCGGTTTTGCGCTGGCCACTTAAGCGCAAAGCATCACCCTGAAAACGCAACTCGCCTTTGCCCGCAAAGCCCAGCGCACCTGCGCGCAGGCCACCGCCAAAGTCCACCAAAAACGCAGGCCACAGGCCAGACGCTATGGCCAGAGGGGCTGAGGACGACAGTGATGGCACCGCCGAATGAAGCCTGCCTGTGTGGCGGTCTGCGGTTTCAAACCGGTCGGCCAGCAGCTGTGCAGCGGTCATCACCAGGCCGTCGCTGCGCAGCACCGAGGTGTCTTTGGGGATGAGTTTTTTAATCCGCATGCCCACAATAGTGCGGCGGTCATAAGGCCCTACCTGTTTGTTTTGCAGCAGCAGGCGGTAGCTAAACGGTGAACGAACTGGCATACAAAAAGCGAATATGGGCACGCAGGCGCGTAACTTTAAATTGAAGATTGCTTACAAGTATGCACGCCTCGTGCCACCGGCGCGGTCTGGAGTCCTGACGGCTTAGATTGTGGTGACTGCTCGCCGAGTTAGACAGTAGGCTCTAAAATCACTGAATGGAAAATACTTACAACCTTACCGAACAACGTTTGGCAGATGCCTGGGCTACTTTGCAATCGCACTCTGACCAAGGCAGCCCACTGGCCCCCGATGCCTACCGTTTAGGCTTTGCTGACCCGGAGTTTTTACTGCGCCGCGAAGTGCGCGGTATTCGCATGCAGATAGAAATGCTCAAACCCGAGCTAGGTCAAGCCGCCTTGGGCGTAGAAAACACCATTGTGGTGTTTGGTGGTGCCCGATTTTGCAGCCCTGAAGAGGCCGACAGCGCGCTGGCAGCAGCTACAGCCTCCGGCGATACAGCAGCAATAGCCAAATCCCAGCGCTTGGCACGCACTGCGCACTACTACACCCAAGCCCGCGTGTTTGGCCGCTTGGTGGCCGAGCATTGCAACACCTGCGCGCCGCAAGACAAGCTGTTTATTTGCACGGGCGGCGGCCCCGGCGTGATGGAAGCGGCCAACCGGGGGGCGCACGATGCAGGCGCCATGAGCGTAGGCCTGAACATTGCGCTGCCGCACGAGCAAAGCGCCAACCCGTATGTCACCCCTGAGCTGAGCTTTAAATTCCACTACTTTGCACTGCGAAAAATGCACTTTATGATGCGTGCCAAAGCACTCGTTGCATTCCCTGGCGGCTTTGGCACGCTAGACGAACTGTTTGAAGTGCTTACCTTGGTGCAAACACGCAAAGCCAAGCCCGTGCCCATCTTTTTGTACGGCTCCGAGTATTGGAAAAAACTGATTAACTTTGACGTACTCGTCGAAGAAGGTGCCATATCGCCCGAAGACGTTAATTTGTTTCAATATGTAGACGACCCGCAAGTGGCTTGGGATGCGATTAAAAAATTCTACAACCTGGCAGGACAGACCAGCAAACGCGCGCAGCGCCCCGTTGCCCTGCCGTCCACCGATTAATTCCTCGCAATTTCCGCCCAGTTTCTCCTTACCAAGCTCAGCCCCGCGCTCCCTAGCACTGCCCCATGCACCAGATTAACCACTACGAGAACTTCCCGGTAGCCTCACTGCTGTGCCCAGCCCGACTGCGCCCCGCCATCGCTGCCATTTACGGGTTTGCGCGCACTGCAGACGACCTGGCCGATGAAGGCGACGCACACCTCGCCCAGCGCCTGGCCGACTTGGCCAGCTACCGTGCCAACCTGCACGCCTGCGCCAAAGGCATCTCCGTTGCAGGCCGCTGGGCCAGCGTGTTTGACGCACTAGAACCGCACCTTGCGCAAGACAGTCAGGCTGCGCCACTGCCACTGCCACTGCTCGATGATTTGCTCAGCGCTTTCATGCAAGATGTGCAGTACACCGCTGCCCGCCATTGGTACGCTGACCATGCCGAGTTGGTACAGTACTGCACACTGTCCGCCAACCCTGTAGGCCGCTTGCTGCTGCACCTGTACGGCGTGACAGACCCGGTAGCACTGCACGAGTCAGATGCCATTTGCAGCGCCCTGCAACTGATTAACTTCTGGCAAGACCTGAATACCGATCTACCGCGCCATCGCTACTACCTGCCACTGGACTTCATAACCCAGCACCAGGTCACGGTACTAGACCTTCTAGCATGCAAGGACAATGCAAATACTATGCATTTAGTAGCAGCTTGTTCAGATATTGCTTGGGCCAGCATGCAAAAAGGCTTCAAACTGCCTAGGCGTGTACAGCGCCAGTTAGGTGGCCTGAGCGGCTGGCGCGCCAGCCTGGAGCTGCGCTGCGTCATCCAAGGCGGGCTGCGCATCCTGGATAAAATTCGCGCGCTAAACCACCGCACCTTAAGCCAGCGGCCCAAGCTAAACACATGGGATGTGTGCATAGTGCTGTGGCGTGCACTTCGCATGGCATAAATGAGCCCTCCTCCCAAAGAAATCCCCTTGCCCTAAGGTGATGTAATTTTTGTTTTTCTCTTTGTGCAATTGGTTACAAATAGGGGAGATTTATGACAGCATTGTCATTTTTCAGCCGCGATGCCGCGCGTCTAATATTTTGTTGTGCCAGAAATTCAATTTCAAAGAAACCTACATGCGCTTTATTCAACACGCTCGCAAAGCATCTGTATCAGCCGCCGTTATCGGTACCGTTTTAGTTTCAGTTTATCTCAGCTCATGCGGGGGTTCGTCTGGGTCGACCGAATCACCGGCAGGCACTGCTAACAGCACTTTGCCTGGTACGGCTGGCAACACCACAGTGCCGGGCAGCACCTCAAACGCCCCGTTTGGCTTAGATGGCTACACCCAGTGCGGTGCAGAGTATGGCCCTGCGATTGATCTGAAAGGTGTCAAAACACACTTAGCCTACGGCAACAGCAATGCATTTGTGTATTTGTTCAACCAAACAGGCATCGTCAATATCAATGCAGCTACTTTTGGCAGCGACCCGATTTTTGGAACCAGCAAGCTGGTGTACTGCAAAAAGGTAGTTGAGGGTGCAGATGCCCCCGCGTTTGCTGCTGCGTTAGCAAAAATAAAGTCCCACTTAAAAGACGAAGCCACCCTGACCACGGACCAGATTAACCAGCAAGCCAGCCAACTTGCACAGACCATGTACACGCTGGTCGATACCGAAGCCACGCTAGCCGAAGCCCTTGGTATTTTGGCGCTGTATGAGGCGAAAGAGGGCGTATTTTTTGTAGGCGCAAAAACCAAAGGCAGTTTTCCCAATACCCCAGGGGCCAGCGACACCTTTGCGCTGTCGCGCGCCGTATTTGCACTGCAGCAAGCTATCTTTGACCTGGCCTACAAGCCAGACATGTTTAACAAATACGCTAGCTTGCTGGGCAAGACAAAATTCAACACCTCCAGCTTCTACCCTGGCAGTGTGAAAGCGCCCGCCGACCCAAGCAAAACCTACACCGCCAAAATCAATGCCTCCATGCCTAAAGACGTGGGCGTGCCTACTGCATTTTCCAGTACGCCTGCGCGGCGACCCACGGGCTACTACCTTGCGGCTGGCGACGTAGCCACCATCACCGTGCCGCAATCCATGGTGAACAAGAGTTTCACCATCCAGGTAGGCGCACACAAGCAAGACAAGAACGGCAGCAACCCTGTCAAAAGATTTTTCCGCATCAGCAACCAATTTCCTATTACCAGCACGGTCACCAAAGTTGCCAACCCCTTTGGTGGTGGCATTTACATTAACACCCCTTATTTGGCCGATGCCGGCATAGTCAACATACAGATCAACAATGCCGTGCCAGCGCCCTACTTTGCCGCCACTGCGCACAACATGACTACGCTGGCTGATTGGATTGCCACACAGCGTAACAACCCTGCGCCCTGGGCTGACTTTGAAAGCGACAAGTTCATGATGCAGGTGCCCTCGAACTTTATCAACAAATATGCAGACCCCGTCACGCTCATGGCCGACTGGGACAAGCGGATGGACGCAGTATCACAACTGATCGGCCAACCCTTGGTGCGCAACAATGCCATTCTCTACATACAACCTGATACGGACATCATGTTCAGTGGCTACGGGATTGGTTACCCGGCCATTAATAATCCCTACAACCCAGCAGACCCAGTCGATGGGAATAAAAAAGTCTGGTACCTTGAGCCGGGCAAAGTTTTTTGGCCCACAGAATTCCATGAGCTAGGCCACGCGCAGCTGTTTAGCAACTTTCCAGGGGAAGGCGAGGCTGCGGTGAACTTGCTGTCAGCCGCTGTCAGCAGCAAAGTTTATGGGGAAGATATTGACCTTGCCTTCGCAAAATCTTTTGATAACGCAACCAATATTAACCGCGAGCAAGCAGCCCTTAATTGGATGGTAACGCCTAACTTCAGAGCGGGCAAAGCCATGGATATTTCCAACACCACCAAAGACGAGGTGAAATACCAACATCGTGGGTGGGCAAAATATGTAGAAATCGCAGCACTGTTTGGCTGGTCTGCGCTGGAGAATTTTTATAAAGAAGAAAACCGTGTGGCAGACCTGGTTACCAAGCCTGCAAGTGACGGCCTGTCCGATGTCGACAGCCGTATATTCAGGTTGTCTAAATCAGCGGGCGCTGATTTAACAGCACTGGTTCACTTCTGGGGCGTGCAACCTACAGACAACGCCAAACTGAGCTTGGCCATGGCCAGCGCAGGGCTAAAACCTTCAGCACTGGTGTATGACCGCCTGGTTAAATACCAAAGCATTATTCCAATGGACAATGCCGCGTTCAAAGTGCATGCCGCCACGTTTATGAACTGGCCTGTAGCCAACATTACCCAAGGCCCAAGCCCAGACTATGGCGAAGGCTGGTACTTCGTTTGGTTAAACCAGTACGCAGCAACCCACGGCCAAGAAGCACAAGCAGCCATGGCAGCCATCATTGCCAAGTACTATCCAGCGGGCCGCCCTTAACCGGCAGGCACGCACCCGGCAGGCACTGCGCTGCCAGTTGTACCAGCAGCGTATACGAAGCAGGGTTTTGGTTATCGTTAAAGTAGATTTTGAATCTCATACAGCGCAATCTGCTGCCGCAATGCTGCGACAATGTTGCCATGACCCCGCAAGAGTATGTCCAAAATAAAGCCGCCGCCTCGGGCAGCAGCTTTTATTACGCTTTTTTATTCCTACCGAAAGAACGCCGCGCTGCCATCACCGCGTTTTACGCCTTTTGCCGCGAGGTGGACGACGTGGTGGATGAAATCAGCGACCCGTCCGTAGCCGCTACCAAGCTGGCTTGGTGGGCCAAAGAAGTAGCACAAGCCTTTGCCCTGCCCTATGCAGAGCACAACCGCCACCCAGTGATGAAGGCGCTGATGCCACTGGCTGCCGCGTACCAAATTAAAGAACACCATTTACAAGCGGTTATAGACGGCTGCCGGATGGATCTGGAGCAAACCCGCTACCTTGACTACCCTACCCTGCAGCGCTACTGCCATTTGGTAGCCGGCGTGGTGGGCGAAGTGGCGGCGCATATTTTTGGCCAAACCGATGCGCACACTACGCAGTACGCGCACCAGCTGGGCCAAGCGTTTCAGCTTACCAACATCATCCGCGACGTAGGCGAAGATGCGCAGCGTGGGCGCATTTACCTTCCAGTCAACGAGCTGCAGCAGTTTGATGTGAAATCGCACGAGCTGGGCAAAAAGGTGTATTCCGACCGGTTTACTGCGCTGATGAAGTTCCAAGCTGCGCGCGCGCACGCTTTGTACGACGAAGCCATGGCCTTGCTACCCGGCGCCGACCGCCGGGCGCAAAAGCCCGGCCTGATGATGGCCAGCATTTACCGCACGCTGTTGCGCGAAATTGAGGCCGATGGCTTCCAGGTGCTGCACCAGCGCACCAGCCTAACCCCCCTGCGCAAGCTGTGGCTGGCCTGGAAGGTGCAGGCGCTGGGGGCATGAAGGTCTTAATTATTGGCGCAGGCTGGGCGGGTCTGGCTGCGGCGGTAGAAGCTACGCGCCTTGGCCACAACGTAACAGTTTTAGAAGCTGCCCGTGACCTAGGCGGAAGGGCCAGAGCGCTAAAAGTGCAGCTGCCTAATGGCACTGAAGCCACACTAGACAACGGCCAGCACATCTTGATTGGTGCCTACAGCGAAACACTTAAACTGATGCAAGACATGGGTGTAGACACCGCCGCCGCGCTGCACCGCCTGCCGCTGACTCTGCGCTACCCGGACGGCAGCGGCCTGGCTTTGCCCGACTGGCACAGGCCTTGGTTTGCAGGTGTGGACGTAGCGGCCGGTATTGTGAAAGCCAAAGGCTGGACGCTGGGCGACAAACTCTCTTTGCTGCGCGCTGCCGACGCTTGGCGGCGCAGCCGCTTTACCTGCCCAGCGCACTACACCGTAGCGCAGCTGTGCCAAGGCCTATCGCCGCGCGTGATGCAGCAGATGATTGAGCCGCTGGTGGTGTCGGCGCTGAACATCACGGCCCAAGAAGCCAGCGCCAGCGTGTATTTGCGGGTGATGCACGATGCCCTGTTTGCGCCCAGCACAGGACAGGTAGCGGGCTCAAACATGCTGCTGCCGCGCACCGACCTGGCCGCACTGTTGCCCATACCCGCGCAGCGCTGGCTAGGCCAGCGCGGTGTGATAGTACAGCCAGGCGAGCGCGTAACTGACCTAGGCTTACTATTAAAAAGTGAGCTAACTTTGCAGCATTTCCTTGGGCAAAAGACACAAAAGGCACAAAAGGCACAAAAAACACCGCCCTACGATGCGATTGTGTTAGCCACACCGCCTGCAGAGGCTGCGCGCTTGGTGCGCACCCTGCAACCTGCGGGCGGCAATACACAGGCAGCCACAACATCGGCAGGCGCATCGGCTGGCGCATCGGCAGCAGCTACCCAGGCTGCAGGGCACATCGCGGCTTGGGCCCATACAGCTGCCGCACTGCAATACACCGCCATCACCACGGTGTACGCCTACAGCCAACAGGCCCAGCTAGCCCAGCTAAGAGCACCAGTGATGGCACTGCCCAGCACAGCGCGGCAGCCCGCGCAGTTTGTTTTTGACCGCGGTGCGCTCAGTGGCTACCAGGGCCTGCTGGCTTTTGTGGTGAGCGCCAGCGAAGGCGACGCAGCCAGCCTAGAGCAGCTGGTGATCGCACAAGGCCGCTCCCAGCTAGGCTTGGCAGACCTGCAGCCGGTAAAAACCATCGTAGAAAAACGCGCCACCTTTGCCTGCACCCCCGGCCTGCAACGGCCCAGCATGCACATTGCGCAGGGTGTGCTGGCCTGCGGCGACTATGTAGACGGGCCCTACCCCGCTACGCTGGAAGGCGCAGTGCGCAGCGGCTTGGCCGCAGCGAGAGCGCTGACTTTTTAAACGCAAACCAAACCAATGCAGGGGCCAGCCCTAGTTATTTCTTTTTACTTTTCGCTGCAGGCTTGGCGGTGCGTGCCTTGCTTGCAGCAGGCGGGGTTGCGCCAGCTTTGGGCATATCACCCAAAGAGGTTTTAAGTGGGCACACTTTAAAAGCGGGGCATTTTTGGCAACCGACAACAACGGCAATAGGACATAAGGTCATGGCTAATCTTTCGGATAGGGCTTAAAGGACGAGTATGCGCCATCGTTCGCCCAAATACCGCCTAGATGGCAGCTTTTTAGCCTTTGCAACACGAAACTAGTTCGTGCTTAATTTAACCTAACTTTAGCTTACTGGCCAAGCGGGCACCCGCGCACACACATGCGCCGGTAACCCAAAACAACCCGGCCACACCCATGGCTGCGCCCGCTGCGCCAAACAGCAAGGGCATCAGCACACTAGAACCGTTAATGGTCATGAGCCGCAGGCCCAGCGCCTCGCCGTGGCGCTCTTCGGGCGTTATTTGGTGTAGCGTGCTCATGATCATCGGCTGCACGCAGCCTAAAGTGAAGCCTAAAAATACCGAGCACACCCCCATCGACAGCGGCGTAGGCATCAGCGGGTATACCGCAAACAGCATGGCGGTCATCACCATGGCCACGGTAATTACCGCCCATTCACGCAGGCTGTGGGCCAGCACCGGCAGCAGCAAGCGCACTGCAGCAGCGGCGATGGCAAACGTGCCCAAGATAGTGCCGATCACGCTGGCGCTGTAGCCACGCTCGTGGCCCAAAAGCGGCACTACAAAGGTGTGCACGTCCCAGCAGGATGACAGCAGCCAGTTGACAATCATCAAACGGCGCATCAGCGGCTCGCGCAGCAAGTCCCAAAACTGCTTTTTCTCTTGGGTTTTAGGTGTGATGGGTGGCAGTTCTTGGGTATGGCGCACCCAAAACCAGGTGGCCAGTGGCAGCAAAGCCAAAAATAAAAACGCCGCGCGAAAGCTCATAAAGTCAATCAGCAACCCGGCCATAAAAGGCCCTAGAAAATTCGATGCCGCTGGGCCAATGGACAACCAACTGAACACTTGCTTAAGCTGCAACGGGTTTTCAGCCGCGCGGCCTACGTGGCGCTGCAGCGCAATCACCGCAATACCGGTAGCGCCACCGCTGCACAGCGCCGCTACGCACAGCGTGGCAAAGTGTGGCAGCGCGGTGGCCAGCAGCAGGCCATTGGTAGCCAACATAATGGCCATGCCCACCGGTTTTTTCAGCCCATGCGCATCGGCATAGCGCCCCGCTGGAATGGCCAAAAACACCTGCGTCAACGCAAACAGTGCCAGCAGCACGCCCACCGCTGCTGCGCTAAAGCCCTCGCGCAGCGCCCACAGGGGTGCCGCCATGCGCATGCCCGCCATGGCGCCGTGCAAGCACACCTGCCCAATGATCAGATGCACCAGCGGGCGGGAGAGGGAATTGTTCATTTATGCATTCACCCCATCCGTTCGGCCTGAGCTTGTCGAAGGCTTCGCAAGCTAAAAATCATCCCTCTTCTGGCTCTTTGTCCAGCGGCAGCAAGTTTTGCGTCTCCGCCTCAGGCAAAGCCTCTACTTTTTTAAGCGCACGGTTCATCACATTGGTGCGGGTCTGCGCAAGGTCCAGCGTGGTCAATACCGTTTGCGTTTGCGCGCGAATGCGGGTGAGCACGTCGCCAAACTTGCCAAATTCTGTTTTTACCGCACCCAGCACTTGCCACACCTCGCTGCTGCGCTGCTCTAGCGCCAGCGTTCTAAAACCCATCTGCAGCGAGTTAAGCATGGCCAGCAGCGTGGTTGGCCCCGCCAGAGTGACGCGGTAGTCGCGCTGCAGGCTGTCCATCAGCCCAGGCCGGCGTAGCACCTCGGCATACAAGCCCTCAGACGGTAAAAACAAAATTGCAAAGTCGGTGGTGTATGGCGGCTGAATGTATTTTTCCGTCATCGACTTGGCTTCCAGCCGAATACGCTGCTCTAGCGCCTTGCCCGCCACCTCTACACCCAGCACGTCAGCACGCTCTTGCGCGTCTAACAGGCGCTCGTAGTCTTCGTTGGGAAACTTCGCATCAATCGGCAGCCACAGCGGCACGCCGTCGCCCGATTTACCCGGCAGGCGCACGGCGTAGTCCACCACGTTTTTACTGCCCGGTATGGTGGCTATTTGCGCAGCATATTGCTCTGGCGAGAATATTTGCTCCAACAGCGCGCCCAGCTGCGCCTCGCCAAAAATGCCCCGCGTTTTTACATTGGTCAGCAGGTGCTTGAGGTCGCCCACACCCTGGGCCAGCGTTTGCATCTCACCCAGGCCTTTGTGCACCTGCTCTAGCCTGTCGGCCACTTGTTTAAAGCTCTCACCGAGCCGCGTTTGCAGGGTGGACTGCAGCTTTTCGTCTACCGTTTGGCGCATCTCGTCGAGCTTGGCGGTGTTGGTCTTTTGCAGCTGCGCCAGCTGCACGTCCAGCGTGTCGCGCACCTCGCGCATGCGCAAGCTGTTGCCATCGGTAATCTGCTGCAACTGCTGGGTAAGGTTGCTTTGAAAAGTAGCCAAGCTCTGCGTTAAATGGGTTTGAATCGCCGTGAGCGACTGCGCCTGCTCTGCCCGGTCGCCCCGCGCTGACTCAGAAATCTCCCGCCGCAGCTCACGCTCTAGCCGCTCGTTGGTGGTGGCCAGGGTAGTTTTAATGTCCAGATGGCGTGCAGAATGCTCTTCTTTTAATAGCTGACTATGCAGCATTTCCTTGGGCAAGCGTACTAAAAGCCATACAAAAAGTGCTACCAACAGCAGTAGATTGACCAAACCAATGATTAGCGAAATCGTGATGTCCATGGTAATAGTCTACCGCTTGCAATATGTAACCATCGCTTGCATCGCATCCAGCGGGCTAGCCGTGCCACCCGCCGCCACCTTCAGCACATGTGTGTAAATCATCGTAGTGCTCACGTCGCTGTGGCCCAGCAACTCTTGCACCGTGCGAATGTCTGTGCCCGCTTGCAGCAGGTGCGTAGCAAAGCTGTGGCGCAGGGTGTGCACGCTCACGGGTTTGACAATACCCGCCAGCGGCACCGCCTTCTTTAACGCCCTTTGCAGACGCTCTTCAAACAAGTGGTGCCGCCGTTCCACCCCGCTGCGCGGGTCAACCGACAGCGTGGGCGATGGAAACAACCAAAACCAACCCCAAGTGCGCCCCACCTGCGGGTATTTAGCCTCAAGCGCATGTGGCGTTTCTACCCCGCCGCGCTGTGCCTGCCTGTCAGCCTCCCACTGCGAGTGGGCTGCCAGCATTTGCACACGCAGCGCGGGTGCCAGTGAGCGCGGCAACATCACCACCCGGTCTTTACCGCCTTTAGCATCGCGCACGATGATCACATGGCGGTCAAAATCCACGTCTTTGATACGCAGACGCATACCCTCCATCAGCCGCATGCCGGTGCCATACAACAGCCGCGCCAACAGCGCCGTAACGCCCTCCATATTTGCCAATACGCCAGCCACCTCGTCTTTGGTCAACACACTTGGGATACGGCGGCTTTGAGTCGGACGGTTGATGCCATCCAGCCAAGGCAAGTCAATGCCCAGCACCTCGCGGTAGAGAAACAAAACCGCGCTTAAAGCTTGGTTGTGTGTAGAGGCCGATACCTTGCGCTCGGTCGCCAGCATTGTCAAAAACGCCTCAATTTCCGGCCCAGCCATCTCACGCGGATGGCGCATCACCCCGTTGCGACCATGCCAACGAACAAAAAATTTCACCCAGTGCAGGTACGTTTTTTCAGTGCTTAGGCTATAGTTCAAGTAGCGAATACGCTCCCGCACTTGGTCTAAAAGTCGATACGATTGCATTGGAGCGTTGCCGGGTTTCATGGAATTTTTATAACTGGATAAATATACAGTATATTCGTTTGGAACCTTTACCGAAAGCCACTTCCCGGAGTTTTGAATGTCCAGTTTAAATCGCAACGCCATATGTATACCGCAAGTTTTGCGGTATACATTACGTTAACTTGCTACTTGGTTCTCGGCAAATCAGAGTTGCGAGCGGTACCTAGAAATGGTACTATTACCAAATGAAACGGCGGCATCAGCGAACTGTT
>JAYSRE010000162.1:0-8712 GCA_043721235.1 Polaromonas sp.
CAAAAAAGCATAGGCGGCCACCACAGAGCGCTGCCCGCCTGAAGCCAGGGTAACGGCCTCGGTGGTGACCGTGCTAAAACGCCCTTCGCCCACATACAGCGTAGGCAGGTACTGGGCTACGCTAACAGCCACGCCCACGGCTGCAGCAGAGGCAATGGCCGCACGTAGCATAGGCCACTTCACGCGGGTTAAAAACGCCCAGTGGCTGGCGCCCAGGCTGGCGCTGATGTACGCACTGTGCGCATCAAAGCCCAGATAAGCCGGGCTCAGCGCGATAACCACATAGGGCAACACTGCCAAGGTGTGTGTAAGCACTAGCGCGCCCCAACTGGCGGTAATGCCTGTGCGCAAAGCCACCTGGTGAAGCCCCACTACCCACAGCACCGAGGGCAACAGCAGCGGCAGCGCCAAAGGCCAGCGCATGGCTTTGTCCCATGCGCTAGGCGCACACTCTAGCCAGGTAATAGCCCACAAGAGGGCTAGCGCGGTGCTTGCCATAGCCAAGATGAGCGTAACGCTGATGGTGCCCAGGCTGCCCCCCACACTGAGCCACCCTTGCCTAGTCCACACCTGTGGCAGCAGCTGCGGAAACGGCCACACGCCTGCCACGCTGCTAAGCAGCAAAGCCAATACAACCGCCCCGTACACACCCAGTAGCAGTGCTATAGCGGCTGTGCCGGCGTTGGCCAACGGCTTGGCAGCATCTTTGCCGCGCAGGCCGAGCAACATACAATTGCGTCGCCGCGTTAGCGCTGCGCTGCTGGCCCATAGCAGGGCGGCGGTGGCCACCGTGCCTGCTAATAGCCAACCGGCTTGCGCACCTTGTGCATTGGTTACTGGGCTGGCGTCTTGCAGCCACTGCCAAGCCAGCACCGACAACGTAGCAGGGTTTGAAGGCCCAGCGATTTGCGCTACGTCCACCACCGTCAGGCCGTAGGCCAGCACTGCCATCAACGGCCAGCGCATGCGCGGTACCAGCTGTGGCCACACAACATGCCAAAAGGCCGTGTGGCGCGCATAACCCATGGTTTGTGCGGCGCGCAGTTCGCGCGCAAGGCGCAGGCCTGCATCGTTGCGCTGCAACTGGCTGGCAATACCCCAGAGCAAAAAGGGCAGCTCTTTAAGCGCTAGCACAGCGACCATGCCTAAACCCCATGGGTCTTGCGAGCTGAGCCAGGCCGGAGGTTGCGTCAAACCAGTCAGCCACGGTGATACTGCGCGCAGTAACCAGCCGCTAGGCGCAATTAAAAAAACCAGGCCCACAGCAAAGGCGGCATGCGGTACCGCCAGCATGGGGCCTAGCGCGCGCACCAAGCGCGCCCACAGCGGCAGCGCAAAGGTGCGCGACAGCAGCCAAGCGCACAGGCCATAAGCCAGCAACGTAGAAGCCAAGCCTGTCCACAGGGTCATGCGCCACGCGGGCCATAGCAGGGTGCTAGCGGTAAGCTCAGTCCAGGCTTGCGCGTCCCACGCACTGGCCACGGCGGCCCACAAAACGCCCATCAGCGGTGCTAGTACCAGCGCAGCCCAAGCCACATTGCCCACCCGCCGCGCAGCGTGTGCAGCGGGTGTGCGGCGCTGCCACGGGTTCAGCTTAGGCTCCGTAGCGGCGCAGCCATTCTTTCTCAATCGGGTCTACCCAGCTGGCATGCGGCTCGGGCAGCACAGGGGCGGTGCGGTCTACCTGGCCGGGCACTGCAGCGCTGGTAAAGCGCGCTGCGTCTACGGCCGGCATTTTGCCAGGCGCCAGCACGGTTGGGTCGCCCCACACGGCTATGTCGGCCTTGCGCGCTTGGGCGATGGGCGACATCAGGAAGTTAGCCGCAACTTGGCTGGCTTCTTTGCTCTTGGTGTTAAAAGGAATGGCCAAAAAGTGCGTGTTGCCTACGGTGCCCGTGTCAAACTGGTAGCTGTAGACACTTTTAGGCAGGCGGCTGGCGGCTATTTCGTTAGAGGCTTCGTTGGGGTTAAAGGTCAGGGCCAGCAGCAGCTCGCCATCGGCCATCATTTGGCGAACGGCAGCGGAGTTGGCTGCAAACTGTTTGCCAGCGCGCCACAGGTGGGGGTGCAGCGCATCAAGGTGGGTCCAAAGCGGCGCGGTGACTTTGGCAAAAGCAGCCGCATCGTAGGCTTTGTACAAAGCGTCTTTGTCAGCAGTAAGGTCTAGCAAGGTTTGCTTAAGAAAGGTGGTGCCGTGAAAGTTAGGCGGCTTTGGGTAGGCTACGCGGCCAGGGTTGGCGCGCGCAAACGCCAGCAGGGCCGCCGTGCTGCGCGGTGCATTGGGCACTTTGGCGCGGTCGGCAAAAAAAGTCAGCTGGGCCATACCCCAAGGCGCTTCCATACCGGCCACCGGCTCGGTAAAGTCGATACGCGTGGTGGGCTTGCCTTCGGTATCTACAAATTTAAAGGCAGGCAAACTTTCTGCAAACGGGCCAAACAGTAAACCTTCTTTTTTCATGGCCAAGAAATTCTCGCCGTTGATCCACACCATGTCTACCGAGCCATCAGTATTGCGACCAGCGGTTTTTTCGTTGCGCACGCGCTTAACTACATCGGCGGTGTCGGTCACCTTCACATGCTCTAGCTTGATACCAAACTGCGTGGCCATTTCAGCTGCCGCCCAGGCCAGGTAGGCGTTAATTTGCTCGCTTCCGCCCCAGGCGTTAAACACCACGGTTTGACCGCGTGCTTTCTTTTCAATGTCGACCCACGCAGGGCTTTGGGCTAGCGCCCATGGCGTGGTGGCAGCCAAGGCAGCGGCGCCCGTATGGGTCAGCAAGGTGCGGCGGTTCAGTGCAAAAGTCATAAGTTAAAAATCCTCGGTGTTGCAGTGCTAATGGGTGTGTCGGTAAGCTGGGTAAATTCTTACCATCGGTACGCTGCTAGTTTACATTTGGATTCGCGTGCAGCTCCAAGCGCAAGCTATTGCAACAAAGCCTGAGAGAACTCGCGTGCACTGAAAGTTTCCAGGTCTTCCAGCTTTTCGCCCACACCAATAAAGTAAACACTGATGGGGCGCAGGGCGGGTTGCTTGGCCGCGCGCTCACGTGCCCACAGGGCTATCGCGGCGATCACACCGCCTTTGGCCGTGCCGTCCAGCTTGGTGATGATCAGGCCAGTGACCTGCAAGGCTTCGTCAAAGGCTTTGACCTGGGCGAGGGCGTTTTGCCCGGTATTGCCGTCTAAAACTAGCAATACTTCGTGCGGTGCTGTGCTGTCAGCCTTGGCCACCACACGTTTGATTTTTTTGATCTCTTCCATCAAATGCAGCTGGGTCGGCAGGCGCCCTGCGGTGTCTACCATCACCACATCGCGGCCACGGGCTTTGCCTGCGCTGACAGCGTCAAAGCTCACGGCTGCGGGGTCGCCGCCTTCCTGGCTGATGATGTCTACTGTGTTGCGGTCGGCCCAGACGGTCAGTTGCTCGCGTGCGGCCGCGCGAAAAGTGTCGGCGGCAGCCAAAAGCACGCTCGCCCCTGAGTCTGCCAGGTGCTTGGTCAGCTTGCCAATTGAGGTGGTTTTGCCTGCGCCATTGACCCCGGCAATCATCATCACCGTAGGCTTGAACTCACCAATAATGAGGGGCTTTTGCAGCGGCAGCAGCAGCTCGGTAAAGGCATCCTGCAGCAGCGTTTTGACAGCGGTTGGGTTGGTGGTTTTGCTGTCCTTTACCCGGCGTTTCAGGTCGGCCAGCAAGTGCGCGGTGGCGGCCACGCCAGCGTCGCTCATTAAGAGGGCCGATTCCAGCTCTTCGTACAGCGCGTCGTCAATTTGCGTGCCAGTAAACACGGTGGCAATCGAGTTGCCGGTTCTGCGCAGGCCGTTTTTTAGCTTAGTGAGCCAGTCTTGGCGTGACGCGGCGGGCACGGCAACCTGCTCTGCAAGCTCTCGCAGAGCAGGCGCAACGGGCGCAATAGGCACCGTAGGGGCGTGTACGGCAATTTGCGCAGCAGCAGGAGCCACCCAAACAGGCTCGGGGGCTGGTAGCACGGCAGGCGTAGCAGCAGGTGCTGTTAGGGGGCTTGCAGGTGCAAGTGGAGCAATTTCAGGGGCTTTTTTACGAAAAAACGAGAACATTTTGGGGGTTTCTACAATCACACCATTCTATGAAGTTATTTATGCAAAATTTACGTTACGCGTTGTTGACCAGTATTTGTATTGCCGCTGGGGCCAACAGCCAAGCCCAAACCAAGCCTGAACCCACACCCACAGCATCTCCGGCCATTGGCAGTCCCACCACCTCCACCAACCCAGCCCAGCAGTTCACCCTGCCCAACGGGCTTACCGTCATCATCAAACCCGACAGGCGCGCTCCTACGGCGGTGCACATGCTGTGGTTGCGGGTGGGCGCGATGGACGAAGTAGACGGCACTAGCGGCGTAGCCCATGTGTTGGAGCACATGCTGTTTAAGGGCACCGATGTGCTTAAGCCGGGGGAGTTTTCGCAAAAAGTAGCCGCCCTCGGGGGCCGCGAAAACGCCTTTACCGCCAAGGACTATACCGGCTACTACCAGCAAATACCCTCTGACAAGCTAGACAATGTGATGCAGCTAGAGGCTAACCGGTTTGCCAAAAACCAGTGGGCCGACGAAGAGTTTGCCAAAGAGCTGGAGGTGGTGAAAGAAGAGCGCCGCTCGCGCACCGACGACAGCCCGCGCAGCCTGATGTGGGAGGCCATGAGCGCAGTGATGTTCACCGCCTCGCCCTACCGTCGCCCCATTATTGGCTGGATGAGCGATCTGGATGCCATGACCCCTGATGACGCACGCAATTTTTACCGCCAATGGTATGCTCCCAACAATGCTGCTGTAGTGATAGCAGGCGATGTTGACGTGGCTAGCGCCAAAGCCTTGGTAGAAAAATACTACGGGCCCATTCCTACGCGGGCACTGCCCGCCCGAAAACCGCGCGAAGAACCCTTGCAAGTGGGCCTGCGCCGCCTGGACTTTAAAGCCCCTGCCGAGCAAGCCTACGTGAGCCTGGCCTTTAAAGTGCCGAAAATAACCGCGCCCAACGCCCAGGACACCGCCACGCTGGACTCCTACGCGCTGATTGTGCTGGCCGCTGTGCTGGACGGCTACAGTGGTTCGCGGCTGGACAAAGCCTTAACCCAAGGCGATAACGCCGTGGCCGACAGCGCCGGGGCCTACTGCGGCCTGGCAGGCCGTGGCCCGCAGATCTGCGTGCTGGACGGTGTGCCCGCCAAAGGCAAAACCGCCGCCCAGCTGGAAGCCGCACTGCGCGCAGAAGTCACCAAAATAGTCCAAGCTGGCGTGACCGAAGCCGAGCTGGCCCGCGTTAAAACCCAGTGGGTTGCAGGCCAGGTGTACAGCCAGGACTCGGTGTTTTCTCAGGCCAGGTCGCTCGGGGCCAACTGGGCCAGTGGCTTGCCGCTGGACACCGACGAAGTGGTCATCAGCAGGCTACGCCAAGTGACTGCCGCGCAGGTCGAAGAGGTGGCGGCCAAGTACTTTGGCGACGATGCGCTTACCGTGGCTACTTTGCTGCCGCAGCCGCCTGACCCAAGCCGCAAACCCCGCAAACCAGCCGCAGGCGCGCGCCACTGAACCCAGCCTTACATCATGAATACTATTAAAAATATAGCTGCTTATGCAGCATTTCCTTGGGCGATAGCCTTATTTTCTTTAAATTCTTGGGCTAACCTGCCAGTGCAGCGCACTGTGTTGCCCAGCGGTGCGCAGGTGTTTGTGGTCTCCAGCATGGGCATCCCCATGGTAGACGTGCAGATAGAGTTTGATGCCGGGGGCCGGCGCGATCCGCGCGGCTTGGAAGGCTTGGCCAGCGTGACTAGCGGCCAGTTTGGCAAAGGCGTGCTGGCCTACCAGGGCCGTCCCGCGCTGGACGAAAACCAGCTGGGCGAGGCCTGGGCTGACCTGGGTGCCAGCACCGGTGCCAGCGCGGGCGACGACCGCATGGGTTTTTCGCTGCGCTCGCTGACCTACCCCGACCTGCTGCCCAAAGCCGTGGCACTGGCCGCGCAGCAACTGGCCGCGCCCGCCTTTGCCAATGCACTGTGGCAGCGCGACGTGCAGCGCATCAGCGCCAGCATCAAAGAGGCCAACACCAAGCCCGCCACCATAGCAGCGCGCCGTTTTAATGCCGCCGTGTACGCTGGGCACCCCTACGGCAACGAGCTGACCGAAGACAGCCTGCGCCGCATCACGGTAGAGGCCATGCGCAGTTTCTACACCACGCATATCCGCGCTTGCCGTGCCACAATTAGCATTGTAGGGGCTGTAACCCAAGAAAATGCTGCACAGCTAGCTGCGCTATTGCTAGCAGGCTTGCCCCAAAACGGCTGCGACAGCTTACCTGCAGTGGCCGAGGTAGCGGCATTGACTGCACCACAAAACATTGCTGTGCCATTTGAGTCTGCCCAAGCCCATGTGCTGATAGGCCAGCCCGGCTACAAGCGCAGCGACCCCGACTTTTTTGCGCTGCTGGTGGGCAACCATATTTTGGGCGGCGGTGGCTTTACCTCGCGCCTGACCCGCGAAGTGCGCGAAAAGCGCGGCCTAAGCTACAGCGTGTACAGCTACTTCAGCCCCGGTTTGCATGCAGGCCAGTTTGCCATAGGCCTGCAAACCCGTCCCGACCAAGCCGCCCAAGCCGTGCAAGTGGCCCAAGACACCTTGGCCCAGATGGTGCAAGACGGCCCCACTGCCGAAGAACTGCAAGGTGCCAAAGACAACCTGATGGGCGGCTTTGCCCTGCGCATCGACTCGAACAAAAAGCTGCTGGACAATATTGCCAACATCGCTTGGCTAGGCCTGCCGCTAGACTATTTAACCCACTGGACTGCGCGCATCGACAGCATTAGCTTGGCCCAGGTGAAGGCTGCGATGCAGCGCAAACTGCAGCCTGCCAAGATGGTGACCGTAGTGGTGGGAGGTAGCCCGCAATGAAAATAGCGAGCCGCAACAGCGCAGAGATGGCCTATATCGTAGACAAACTGGCCCGCAGCGCAAGCGCTGGGCTTGTGCCTGCTAAACCCACCAGCCCAGACAAAGCAGCCGCTAAAAAGACCGTGCTGAGCAGCTTGCGCCCGCCCCAAGCCGCAGGCCAGGTGCGCATTATTGGCGGGCTGTGGAAGCGCACTAAGCTGGCCGTGGCCAACCACCCCGGCCTGCGCCCCACACCCGACAGAGTGCGCGAAACCTTGTTCAACTGGCTAGGCCAAGACATGAGCGGCCTGCGCTGTGTAGATGCGTTTGCGGGCACTGGCGCGCTAGGGCTAGAGGCGGCATCGCGCGGCGCGCCAGACGTACTGCTGATTGAGTCTGAAACCCGGCTAGTCAACCAGCTGACCGGCTTGAAAACCAAGCTCAAAGCCGATGCAGTGCGTATCCAGCGCGGTGACGGTATTGCCATTTTGCAGGCGCTGCCTGCGGGCAGTGTAGACGTAGTGTTCATCGACCCACCGTTTGAGGCCCCCATTTTTGACAAAGCCTTGGCCGCAGCGGCGCATGCAGTGTCTAGCCAAGGCGCGGTGTACTTAGAAGCCCCTAAGCTGTGGACAGATGCTGAGTTGGCGGTGCTGGGTTTGGCAGTGACGCGGTCGGGCAAGGCGGGGGTAGTGCATTACCATTTGCTATCTAAAATATAGCTAACTATCTAGCATTTCCTTGGGAGATAAGCCTAAAACGCTTAATAGTCAGAAGCGTACCCAAACTACACGATATCAAAATGGTGCATGCCAAATGCACCTGTTTTGGCATCGGCAAAATAGCGTTGCAGTGTATCGCGCACGGTGCCAAAGGCAATGCTGTCCCAGGGGATGTCGGCCTCGCTGAACAATTTGGCTTCCATGGTTTCAAAGCCGATATCAAACACATCGCTGTGCAGCTTGGCGAGGTAGAAGAAGTGCACTTGGCCTACGCGTGGCACGCTGATCAGCGTGAACAGGGCTTGCATTTCTATCTGCGCACCCGCTTCTTCGGCTGTTTCGCGCGCTGCGCCTTGGGCTGCTGTTTCGCCTAGCTCCATAAAGCCTGCGGGCAAGGTCCAGTAGCCTTTGCGTGGCTCTATGTTGCGTTTGCACAGCAGCACTTGCGGGCCGTTGGCGCTGTGCCAAATGGGGACAGTGCCCACCACATTGAGCGGGTTTTCATAATGCACCGTGGTGCAAGCCGTGCACACGGCGCGCAGTTTGGTGTCGCCGTCGTCAGGCTGGCGGTAGGCCACTGCGCTGCCGCAGTTTTTGCAGTGTTGAATAGGTGGGCGTGAGGTCATGGGCTTGAGTGTACGTAAAAAAACAGGCCCCCGAGGGAGCCTGTTTTTAGCGCTGATGCTGGAAGGTCTTTAGGCTGCTGGTGCGGCAAGCTTTGCGCTGGCGCCCGGCGGACTGTGGTAGCGGGTTAGGCCTTTTTAGCGGGCATCTTGGCTGCCGGTGCCGTAGCAGCACCCGCCTTGGTGTGCTTTTCGATCAGGCTGCGGGCAGTGTCTAGTAGTTTTTGGCCGTCAAAACCGCGTTTTTTCATGTCTTCAACCCATTCCACCTCCACCTGGCGCGAGGCTCGGCGAAATTGTTGGGCTTCTTCTACGCCCATGGTAAAGATCGTATTGTTACGGTCGGCAGCAGACTTGCGGCCTGCTGCATCACCCGCTTGCTGGGTTTTGCCCAGCCAGGCAGACGTGGCTATGCCCGAGTTGTCATCAATGATCTTTTTCAGGTCGGCGGGCAGGCTGTTG